>JBJXDR010000079.1:0-18417 GCA_046155245.1 Rhodoglobus sp.
GTTGGGATACCGATGATCGCGACATCCGCCCGCTGGCCGATGACCGGCGCGGGCCACTCGCCCGCCCGAGGCCACAGCGCATCGTGCGGCAGCATCAGCCCTCCTGCATCGGAACTCTCACGCCGAGCCTATCCGCGACCGCGATCGCCTCGTCGTAGCCCGCGTCCACGTGGCGGATGACGCCCATGCCCGGGTCGTTGCGCAGCACGCGCGCGATCTTCTCGCCGGCCAGCTTCGTGCCGTCGGCAACAGTGACCTGGCCCGCGTGGATGGATCGGCCCATGCCGACGCCTCCGCCGTGGTGGATCGAGACCCAGGTTGCGCCAGAGGCCGTGTTGACGAGGGCATTGAGCAATGGCCAGTCGGCGATGGCATCCGAGCCGTCCTTCATCGCTTCGGTCTCGCGATAGGGGCTGGCCACCGAACCCGAGTCGAGGTGGTCGCGGCCGATGACGATGGGTGCCGCGAGCGCACCCGAGGCGACCATGTCGTTGAAGCGCTCGCCCGCGACATCACGCTCACCGTAACCGAGCCAACAGATGCGTGCGGGTAGGCCTTGAAAATGCACGCGCTTCTGGGCCAGCGGAATCCAGCGCTGGAGCGAACGGTTCTGGGGGAACAACTCGAGAACGGCACGGTCGGTCTTCGCGATATCGCTCGCCTCTCCGCTCAGGGCCGCCCAGCGGAACGGACCTTTGCCCTCGGCGAATAGCGGGCGGATGTACGCGGGCACGAACCCCGGGAAGGCGAACGCGTCTGCGTAGCCCGCGGCACGCGCCTCAGTGCGGATGTTGTTGCCGTAGTCGAACACCTCGGCACCTGCCCGCTGGAATCCAACCATCGCCTCGACGTGCACCGCCATCGACTCCCTCGCGCGCTGCGCGAATCCCTCCTTCTGTCTCTCCGCCTCCCACTCGTGGAACTCGACGCCGAGCGGAAGATAAGCGAGGGGGTCGTGAGCACTTGTCTGATCGGTGACGATGTCGATCTCGGCTCCCTTCGCGAGAAGGTCTGGCACGACGGATGCCGCGTTGCCGAGCACGCCGATCGACAGTGGCTTTCTGGCATCCCGCGCCTTGTATGCCAACTCGAGCGCGTGGTCGAGCGTGTCGGCGGCGACGTCGAGATAGCCGTGCTCGATGCGGCGGGCAATGCGACTCGGGTCCACATCGACGCAGATCGCGACACCGTCATTCATGGTTACCGCCAGCGGCTGCGCACCGCCCATGCCGCCCAGGCCCGCTGTGAGGGTGATGGTGCCCGCCAAGGTTCCGTCGAACTTCTTCTCAGCGACAGCGGAGAAGGTCTCGAAGGTTCCCTGAAGAATGCCCTGAGTGCCGATGTAGATCCACGATCCCGCGGTCATCTGGCCGTACATCGTGAGACCCAGCTGCTCGAGTCGGCGAAACTCATCCCAGTTCGCCCAATCCCCCACGAGGTTCGAGTTCGCAAGCAACACCCGCGGCGCCCACTCGTGTGTCTGCATTACCCCGACGGGCTTGCCCGACTGGACGAGCAGCGTCTCGTCACCCTTGAGCGTTTCGAGTGTTCGCACGATCGCGTGGAAGCTCGGCCAGTCGCGGGCCGCCTTGCCGGTGCCACCGTAAACCACGAGGCTCTCCGGATGCTCGGCCACCTCGGGGTCGAGGTTGTTCTGCAGCATTCGGAGGGCTGCCTCCTGAGGCCAGCCGAGCGTGTGGAGCGTGGAGCCGCGGTGTGCCGTGATCATGGTGCCTCTCCAATTCCGCTCGCCCTGAGGAGCGTTCCGCTGACGACCATCGCGACCGCCGATTCGATATCGGGCGCGAGGTGCCGGTCGGGCCCCGGGCCCGGCACAGACTCCCGCAGAACCTCGATGACTGCGGCACTCACCGGTGACGGACGAGAGCCGCGCATCTGGATGCCCCGCGCCGCCGTCATCAGTTCGATCGCAAGCACCCTCTGCAGACCGTCGATGCTCCGCCGAAGTTTGCGCGCCGCGCTCCAGCCCATCGAGACGTGATCCTCCTGCATCGCACTCGTCGGAATCGAGTCGACGGATGCAGGTGCGGCAAGTCTCTTCATCTCGCTCACGATTCCGGCCTGCGTGTACTGGGCGATCATGTGCCCGGAGTCCACCCCAGGGTCGTGGGCCAGAAAGGGGTTCAGTCCGCCGTTGCGCGATTTGTCGAGAAACCTGTCGGTGCGGCGTTCACTCATGCTCGCGACATCCGCCGCCACGATCGCGAGAAAGTCGAGGACGTAGCCGATCGGTGCGCCGTGGAAGTTGCCGTTCGATTCGACTCGACCATCGAGCGTCACCACCGGGTTGTCGATGGCGCTCGCGAGTTCGATGCCCGCTACCCGGCGGGCGTGATCAACCGTGTCGCGTGCGGCCCCGTGCACCTGTGGTGCGCACCGCAACGAGTAGGCATCCTGCACCCGAGTGAATCCGCTCGCGCGGTGAGCGGCAATAGCACCCGACCCCTCGAGCACCGCACGCATGTGGGCGGCGCTCGTCGCCTGACCCGGATGCGGACGCAGGGCTTGCAGATCGCTCGCGAAGACGCGGTCAGTGCCCGCGAGACCCTCGACGCTCAGGGCCGCGGCGAGGTCGGCGGTGTCCAGGAGTTCATCGAGGTCGGCGATGGCCAGAGCGAGCATGCCGAGCATCCCGTCGGTGCCGTTGATGAGGGCGAGACCCTCCTTCTCGCGCAGCACGAGCGGTGCGATGCCGGCGGCAGCGAGCGCGTCACCTGCGGGCAGCACCGCGCCAGCCACCCTGACGGCGCCCTCACCCGATGCCGCGAGAGCACAGTGGGCTAGGGGCGCGAGGTCACCCGAGCATCCGAGGCTGCCGTACTCACCGACAATGGGCGTGATGTCGGCATTCAGCAACGCGGCATAGGTCTGCGCAACCTCGGGCCGTACCCCGGTGCGACCGGTGGCCATCGTTGACAAGCGCAGAAGCATGGTGGCCCGCACCACCTCCCGTTCCACTTCTGGGCCGGAACTCGCGGCATGACTTCGCACAAGCGATCGCTGCAGTTGCAACCGCTGCTCGATCGGAATGTGCTTCGTCGCTAACGCCCCGAACCCGGTTGAGATGCCGTAGTGCGGTTGCGGGTCCGCCGCGAGCGCATCAATGACCGCGCGGGAGGCTTCCATTGCCGCAATCGACGCCGGCGCAACCACAACTGCCGCCCCGTGGCGAGCCACGGCGATCGCCTCAGCGATGGTGACGGGGCCGACTCCGATGGTGACTTCGCTCATGAGGATCATTGAACGCCTCCCGCGTCTGTTGTGCGACGGGCTGTCGGCATAGTCTGTATGAGATTTCAGACAGGAGTTGGGATGCCACGAATACCAGCGGCACGCAACACTCTCGCCGTGCTGCGCTACCTCGCGAGCCGAAGCGGCCCGGTACGTGCATCCACACTCGCGCGGGACCTCGGGATGCCCCGCTCGTCGGTCTACCAACTCGTGCGGGTGATGATGGACGAAGGCTTTGTCGTGCACTATCCCGAGGATCGGGCTTACGGACTGAGCGCGCTCGTCGTCGAGATCGGGTCCGCCAGCCTGCAGACCGAGCGGCTGGGACGCCTCGCTCAGCCTCTGATGGAACGGCTGGTGAGCGAATCGGCAGTCGCCGTGGTCGCCCACCTCGCCGTGCTCACCGGCGCGGAGGTGACCTACGTCGGCAAGGTTCAAGGTGCCCGCGCGCCGACCACTGTCTCCAACGTGGGCGTGAGGTTACCGGCGCATCTGACGGCGACGGGGCGAGCCATGCTCGCTGCCCTGTCGGCCGCGCAGATCCGTGCCCTCTACCCCACGCGCGAGTCACTCGTTCGCCGTGTGGGCCCTGGGCCATCCACCCTCGCAGAACTCGATGCGCTACTGCGGGACACTCGGGAACGCGGATGGGCCCGCGAGCAGGGCGATGTCATGGCCGACTACTCCTCGGTGGGCGCCGCCTCGCTCGACCTCAAGGGATACCCGATCGCCGCGATCGGAGTCACCTTCCGCGTCGGACCATCCGACGACGCGATCGACTCCCTGGGCCCCGCCGTGGTCGCGACAGCGGCAGCCCTGGGAGCACGAGCCCAAGGGCGGTCCTAGCGGGTCACGCCCTTCAGCGCCCCTCGGCCCCAGTGACTCGCGGTGCCGGCAACCGTCGCCACAGGATCAGCCTCAAAACGACCGGTGCCGTGATCGCAACCGCAGCAAGAAAGAAGATGCCGGCCTGCACGCCCAAAGCGATCGCGAAGATGTCCGCTCCCCCGTTGATCACCGACAGGATGACGATCCAGATGAGGTTCGCCACCGCCCCGATCAGGGCGGCGAGGGTCGACCCTCCCACCCCCCAGCCCAGGCCCCGTTCACGTACGGACCCCACGACCAGCAGGATCACCCAGGTGACGATGCCGATGTCGACGAACACGAGCACGAGACGGATCGCCTGGTTGAGGAAGGCCTCCGCAGGAGGCATCCCGAGTAGTAGGAGAAAGTACAGCCCGGCCAGCACAATCGTGAGGAGCGTGCCCAGCACGGCCTGCAGCATGACGCGCAACACCCGGCGAGTCATGCGTCGATAGTAGTAGCCCCCGCGCCGCTGGGCGTGGTGGGGTGGGGGGCTGATGCTTGCGCGGGTGTTACGACAATCCGCTGCCGCTACAGCTCCCGCGGTCGGCTCTACTTCCCGCGCAAGCGCGGGTGGCTCGGTCGAAGGCCAAGCTCGCGCAGCTTGACGAGCAGCAGGGCCGGAGTCATGGCCTCCGCGGATCCCCACCGCGCGAACCCAGCCGCCTGGCGCCTGAGCGCGTCCTCGCGGAGCTTCTCGTCTATCACGACCTGCTCGATACTCTTGCCTGCCCTCAGGTGCGGGTTCGTGTATTTGTCCAAGCCGTCGCACTCTCCAATCCCGTCTACGCCCTCCCAATAGAAGTCAACGGCGATGTCTCGGCCACCCGCGCGATACACGCGCTGAAGTTCGGGAGCCGGTAGTCCCAGCAGGGCAATGGTCACCCGACTCGTGGACTCCGACGTCGAACCGGACAGCGCCTCGGCAAAGTCGATAACCCGCCGAGCTCGCGCGTAGCCCCGGAACGGCAGCATCCGTTCCCACTCTGCGTACAGGTCGGCCTTGGTCAGGCACGGGGGCGGGCCAAACCTCGGTACATGAATCGCCGCATCCGCCGTTGCGACGGCAGAGTACAGCGAGGCGGTCGCCGCGATGTCGACAACTGTCCGCGCGAGAGTGGTCACCCGTACTTCGTCGACATGTGAGTAGTCGTGGTCGGTGACTCCCAGTGCGTGTCGGCGCAGTCCCGGATCGGAACGCCCGCCTGCAGCTCGACCAACAAGCAGATGTACCTCGGTCGGCCACGGACCAACTATCGGAAGGCCCCAGAGAGCTGCTGCCGATTGGTGCGAGAACACCGTTTCGGGGCCCAGGATCAACGCTGCGGCTCGCACGGAGGCCCGATATCGATCGTCGCGCGCCAGAGCGTTCCACTCCGTGGACGGCAGGTACACGCCCCGACGGAGGCGGACGAGGCCACCTGTGCGCACCGCCCGTCGCAACTCTGACGACGCCGGCACTACGCGAGCGAGGTCGGCAGTTCGGAGAAGGGTAAGCGGGATAGGCGTGGGCGTCGGCATCCCGTCATCCTGCACGATCGCGCGTCGTACGCGACCAGCGTCGGCCGGTCTGCGGAACAAGGAACTCTGCGCGCGGCATCAACGAGAGGACGCCGCGGTCCGCGTCGGCGCGGGGGGATGCGCCATGCGCGGGTGCTGCTGCACCCGCGATTGGCGGCGGCTCCCGCGAGGCGTGGTGATGAAACGACGAAGGGGCCGGACCCTTGCGGGCCCGACCCCTGTCGGTGTTTGCCTAGAACTACTTGAGGATCTTCGTCACCGTTCCGGCGCCGACCGTGCGGCCACCCTCACGGATGGCGAACCGCAGGCCCTCCTCCATGGCAATGGGCTGGATCAGCTCAACCGTCATGTCGGTGGTGTCGCCGGGCATGACCATCTCGGTGCCCTCGGGCAGCGTGATGACGCCGGTGACGTCGGTGGTGCGGAAGTAGAACTGCGGACGGTAGTTCGCGTAGAACGGGTTGTGACGGCCACCCTCATCCTTGGACAGGATGTACGCGGTGCCCTCGAAGTTCGTGTGCGGCGTGACCGAACCCGGCTTCACGACAACCTGGCCACGCTCGACATCCTCGCGCTTGGTGCCACGAAGGAGCAGACCACAGTTCTCGCCGGCCCAGGCCTCGTCGAGCTGCTTGTGGAACATCTCGATACCCGTGACGGTCGTCTTCTGGATCGGGCGGATGCCCACGATCTCGACATCGGAGTTAATCGCGAGAGTACCGCGCTCGGCGCGGCCCGTCACGACGGTTCCACGACCCGTGATGGTGAAGACGTCCTCGATGGGCATGAGGAACGGCTTGTCCTTGTCGCGCACCGGGTCCGGAACGGACTCGTCGACGGCAGCCATGAGGTCGAGGATGGACTGGGTCCACTTCTCATCACCCTCGAGTGCCTTGAGGCCCGAGACGCGAACAACGGGAGCGTTGTCGCCATCGAAGCCCTGAGCCGAGAGCAGCTCGCGAACCTCGAGCTCAACGAGCTCAAGGATCTCCTCGTCATCGACCATGTCGGACTTGTTGAGCGCAACCAGCAGGTACGGCACGCCGACCTGCTTGGCGAGCAGCACGTGCTCGCGGGTCTGCGCCATGGGGCCATCGGTCGCCGCAACCACGAGGATCGCGCCGTCCATCTGGGCCGCACCGGTGATCATGTTCTTGATGTAGTCGGCGTGGCCGGGGGCGTCAACGTGCGCGTAGTGACGCTTAGCGGTCTCGTACTCGACGTGCGAGATGTTGATCGTGATACCACGCTGGCGCTCTTCGGGCGCCGAGTCGATCGACGCGAAGTCGCGCTGAACGTTGGTGGGGGACGGGAACTTGTCGGCGAGCACCTTGGAGATCGCCGCGGTCAGCGTCGTCTTTCCGTGGTCGACGTGACCGATCGTTCCGATGTTTACGTGCGGCTTGCTCCGCTCGAACTTGGCCTTCGCCACAGTGGGTCCTCCTCAGGACTCGATGCTGGGCATCCGACAGGATCGGATGCTCGGCGGTTGGGATGTATTTATGTTAGTTGGTTGAGCTGACCAGCCGAGAGGCTTACGTCACTCGCCCTTGTTCTTCTGAATGATCTCGTCAGCCACCGCTTTGGGAACTTCCGAGTAGCTGTCGAAGCTCATCGAGTACACCGCGCGTCCCGAGGTCTTGGACCTCAGGTCGCCGACATAGCCGAACATCTCCGACAGTGGCACCTTGGCGGTGACGACCTTGACTCCGGTCGCATCCTCCATGGACTGGATCTGGCCGCGGCGGGAGTTGAGATCTCCGATGACGTCACCCATGTAGTCCTCAGGGGTGCGCACCTCCACTGCCATGAGCGGCTCGAGCAGCACGGGGTTCGCCTTGCGGGCGGCCTCCTTGAATGCCATTGAGCCAGCAATCTTGAACGCCATCTCCGAGGAGTCGACGTCGTGAGCGGCGCCGTCGAGGATGATTCCCCGAACGCCGACCATCGGGTAGCCGGCCAGAACACCGACCGCCATTGACGCCTGGAAACCGGCGTCGATGGAACCGATGTACTCGCGCGGGATACGCCCACCCGTGACCTTGTTCTCGAACTCGTAGATCTTCTCGGGCGTGACTTCCATCGGCTCGAGCGAGATCTGCACCTTCGCGAACTGGCCGGAACCACCGGTCTGCTTCTTGTGGGTGTAGTCGTGCTTGTCCACAATGCGACGGATCGTCTCGCGATAGGCGACCTGGGGCTTGCCCACGTTGGCCTCGACGTTGAACTCCCGCTTCATGCGGTCGACAAGGATGTCGAGGTGAAGCTCGCCCATACCCTTGATGACGGTCTGGCCGGTGTCCTGGTTCTGCTCGGTGCGGAAGGTCGGGTCCTCTTCAGCGAGCTTCTGGATAGCGATACCCAGCTTCTCCTGGTCGGCCTTCGTCTTCGGCTCGATCGCAACCTCGATCACGGGCTCCGGGAACGTCATCGACTCGAGCACAACCTGGTGGTTCGGGTCGCACAGAGTGTCACCCGTGGTCGTGTCCTTGAGGCCGATGACCGCATAGATGTGGCCAGCCGTAACGCTGTCGACCGGGTTCTCCTTATTGGCGTGCATCTGGAAGATCTTCCCGATGCGCTCCTTCTTGCCCTTGGTCGAGTTGACGAGCTGAGCGCCCGAGTCTGCTTGACCGGAGTACACCCGCACATAAGTGAGGCGACCGAAGAAGGGGTGCACCGCAACCTTGAACGCGAGGGCTGCGAACGGCTCCTTGGCGTCGGGGTGACGCTCGACGACGACGCTCTCGTCGCGCACGTCGTGTCCCTCGGTGGCCGGAACGTCGAGCGGGCTCGGCAGGTAGTCGACGACGGCATCCAGCATCGGCTGAACGCCACGGTTCTTGAACGCGGATCCACAGAGAACGGGGTAGATCTCGCTGTTGACCGTGAGCTTGCGGATCGCCTTCTTGATCTCGGCAACCGAGAAGTCGGTGTCACCGTTGAGGTAGCGCTCGAGCAGCTCGTCGTCGGTCTCGGCGACCGTCTCGAGCAGGATCGCGCGGTACTCGTTGGCCTTGTCGACCAGGTCGGCCGGGATCTCCTCGATGGCGTACTTCGAGCCCATCTCGACGTCACCCTTCGAGTCGCCGCGCCACGTGAGCGCGCGCATCTCGACCAGGTCGACGACACCCTCGAAGGTGTTCTCGAATCCGATGGGCAGCTGGATCACCAGCGGCTTCGCACCGAGGCGCTTGATGATCGTGTCGACCGTGAAGTAGAAGTCGGCGCCGAGCTTGTCCATCTTGTTGACGAAGCAGATGCGCGGCACGTCGTACTTGTCGGCCTGGCGCCAGACGGTCTCGGACTGGGGCTCGACGCCCTCCTTGCCGTCGAACACCGCAACAGCGCCATCCAGCACCCGCAGCGAACGCTCCACCTCGACGGTGAAGTCGACGTGCCCGGGGGTGTCGATGATGTTGATCTGGTGCTTGTCCCAGAAACAGGTGGTGGCGGCGGACGTGATCGTGATGCCGCGTTCCTGCTCCTGCGCCATCCAGTCCATGGTGGCTGCGCCGTCGTGAACCTCACCGATCTTGTGGGTGATGCCCGTGTAAAACAGGATGCGCTCGGTCGTCGTCGTCTTGCCAGCATCGATGTGCGCCATGATGCCGATATTGCGGACCTTGTTCAGGTCGGTGAGCACGTCCTGTGCCACGGGCGATTCCTTACGTTAGAAGTTTGAGGTGTCTTGGCTGGTTGAGTGGGCGCGAAGCGCCGTATCGAAACCTCGGGGTCTCGATACGCGCTGCGCGCTACTCGACCGGCGTCAGCTACCAGCGGTAGTGCGCGAAAGCCTTGTTCGACTCGGCCATCTTGTGGGTGTCCTCACGGCGCTTGACCGCGGCACCGAGACCATTCGAGGCGTCGAGGATCTCGTTGGTAAGACGCTCGGTCATCGTCTTCTCGCGGCGACCCTTGGCGTAGCTCGTGAGCCAGCGCAAGGCGAGGGTGTTCGCGCGGTGCGACTTGACCTCGACCGGAACTTGGTACGTGGAGCCACCGACGCGGCGGGACTTGACCTCGATGGTCGGGCGCACGTTATCGAGCGCCTTCTTGAGGGTGACAACCGCATCCTGACCGTTCTTGGCCGACACGCCCTCGAGCGCCCCGTAGACGATGCGCTCGGCGAGGCCCTTCTTGCCGTCGAGCAGGATCTTGTTGACGAGTTGGCTCACGATGGGAGCCCCGTAGACCGGGTCCGCGACAACGGGACGCTTCGGTGCTGGTCCTTTACGTGGCATTACTTCTTGTCCATCTTCGCTCCGTAGCGGCTGCGCGCTTGCTTACGGTTCTTGACCGCCTGAGTGTCGAGTGCGCCCCGGATGATCTTGTAGCGAACGCCGGGGGGGTCCTTCACACGACCACCGCGAACGAGCACCATCGAGTGCTCCTGAAGGTTGTGGCCCTCGCCGGGAATGTAGGCCGTGACCTCGGTTCCGTTGGAAAGCTTGACGCGAGCAACCTTGCGCAGAGCCGAGTTGGGCTTCTTCGGGGTCGTCGTGTAAACACGCGTGCAAACGCCGCGCTGCTGCGGGTTGGAACGGAGGGCGGGGGCCTTGGTCTTGACGACCTTCGGCGAACGTCCCTTACGCACCAACTGCTGAATGGTGGGCACTAAGTAACTCCTTGTAATTGCTGCACGGTGACAGCGTCTTGATGGTTAGCATTCGACCGGCGGGCCGGTCGAGTTCATCTGGACCCACAGGTCAGCTTGCGCCAAGGATGTGTGGGTATGCCGTGGGGGTCGCTCGATGAGCGAACCCGGTGGTGCGACCGACCGTGGCTTGGGGCTCCGCACTGCGGCATGACTCAAGCGCACGACAAAGCGCACACCTCGCCAAGAATAGTCTTGCGGGACACGCCGGTCAAATGGTTGCGCTCAGGGCTGAACCGCTCTCCCCGCAAGGACGGTGATAGCGGAGAGCGCAGCGGCAGCCACCACGAACGGGCTGAGGGCGAAATGGGCGCTGGCCAGGAGCATCCAGGTGGCATCGCCGCGATTGAGGGTGTATCCGATCGCACCGACGAGGATGACACCCAGGTAGCTGCCAAAGCCGGCGATGACCACCGCGACGGCGCCCGGCCGGCGCCAGAGCACCAGCCAGGTCACGACTCCCCCAGCAATAGCCTGCGCAGGACCGAGGAGCGGTCCGGCATCTGGATAGTCGATCACGTCGCGGTCGAGCACCACGCTGAGAAGCCCCCACGCTGCCACGACCGCGGCAACGTAGACGACAGAAGCGAGAACCGGTAGCAGCGCGGGGTTAGACGGCGGAGGGAGTTGCCGAGGAGCGCTCATGCTCGGCCCTCTTCTCGGCGACTTCGCGCTCCCACGCCTCGTGCGCCTCGGAGTTGCGCACCTTGAGACGACGACCTCGGCGGCTGATCAGCGCGCCGGTCCACATCGAGATCTCGCGAGCAACGAGAGCCGCGGCAATCACGAGAGGGTTGCGCAGTCCTTGATTGAGCGTTGCAGCGGCCTCGGTGGGGGTCATCAGGATGACGCCCTGTCCCACCAGCAGGAGGCCGACGGTGCCGAAGTACACCAGCAGGGCCACGAAGATGCTGCCGATCACATAAGCGGCCCATCCGGCGCGATTCACGATGAGTACGAGCAGCACCGCACCGATCACGTAGAACAGTACTGGGATGAAGAAGGCAGGCTGGGTGACGAGGTTGAGTGTGAGCTGTCCGACGCCCTGCACTGCGGCGATGACCGCAACAATTAGCGCGAACGCGACGGCGAAGACGAGCCCCGAGACCAGAGCCAGCAACGAGCCGATGCCGCGGTTGCCCTTCTTCTTCGGCGGAACTGGCGCCTGCACGTAGACGACCTGCGGAGACGGGGTGGGAGCGGGCGTGTCCATGACGACCGGCTCGACCTTGGTGGGTTCGGCGGGTGACACCGGGGCGTCTGCCGCCGCACGGGTCGCGGCATCCTTCGGCTCGTCCACCACGACCGCGTCTTCGATTACCTCGGGCTTGGTGATTCGCGGTTCTTCAGGTGCTGCAGCGGCGTCATCGCTCATGGTGGGCTCCTGCTCGTGGGATGTGCGGCTCAGTCTACTGAGCAAGGCGGCACCCGTGGTGGGTGACTATTGCACGGGAACTACCGGCGGCGTAACCACGTAGACAAACCCAGTGATTGTTCCGGCCGACTCACCCTCGGTGGTGAAATCCACATCTGTCACCAAGAAGAGGCGCTCCCCCATTTGGAGGCTGTCAACGAGCGCGAAGACCTGATCGGCCGAGCCGAAAACTTTCACCGAGATGCCGACGGTGAAGAAGCGGCCGACAACCCCGGCGTCAACAGCGGCGGGGGGAGCGTTCGGGTCGGTTACTCCCGGTTCGGCCGGCTGCACTGCTGCCGGGTCAGCGGCTGCGGTGGGGTCAACCGAACCGCCATAGAGGGCACCTTCAAGTGTCGTGACGTTGTCGACGACAACCCCATTTGCGGCCGACGCGGCCACAATGAAGTCGATCAGAGTGTCGAGCTCGGGCGCCTCGGGTATCGCTCGCTCCAAGTCTTTGAGTTTGCTCTTTTGGTCGTCGATGGCGGCAAATTGCTGCTTGAGAAGAGCAATAGCCGCCTCTTGGGCCTGATTCTGCGCCTCAACGTTCTGCCGCTCTCCGGCCGAGGTGCTGGCCTCCGCCAGCTTGGGCGAGATACCGAGAAACCAGCCCAGCACGATGATCGCGGCACTCACCAAAATGGCACCCAGCACCCACAAGCGGTTGGACATCAGTTGGAACCGTCCTCTCCCGCTGCGAATCGCCCAGACAGGGCATCCATGGTCAGGTTGTAGGTGAAGGTCGTGCTGTACAGGGACTCGGACCGCTCCACCACGTCGGGGGTGATGTCAGCAAAGCCGTCGAGGTCAGCAATCTTGGCGACAAACGGCTCGATCGCGATAGGACCAGGAGACGAAATGACAAAGGTCACTGTCGCTACCCGCGGTTGACGCAGTGGGCCGGCTGGCACCGGTTCAGGCTCCCAGGGCGCGCGGCCGTCAACAATGAGGCTGGCGAGGGTGGTTCCTTCGGGAAGCCGGTCACGAATGAGCTTGTACAGGTCGTTCCACAGCACTTCAGTGGACACCGCAACCGTTCGGGCGCTCGTAACTCCCAGTACTTGCCCACCAACGGCCGTCACCTCGGAATATTTCAGCTGTTCCCCAAGAAGTTCAGCAGTTCGCGCCTGAGCGGCTGCAAGTTCGGCCCGGGCTAGCTCGACCTGAACCGCCGCGAATGCGTAACCACCTGCGACGGCGAGGAGAACGAGGATCACGAGCGCGACAAGGCCTCGGCGAGCTGAGCGCGCCTTCTTGCGTTGGGCCACCTCGGGGGGCAGTAGGTTGACGCGGGGCTCACCACCGACGACGAGCATGGGCTTGGCGGTCATTCCGAAACCCCCAGAGTAAGGCCGACGGCGGTGGTGAGCGCGGTGAGTTGCTCGCGAGACGCGCGAACCCTTTTGTCGACAGGCACACCACCTAGCGGGTCGGATTGCACGACGGCGACGCCCGTTATCTCAGTCATCGCGCGCACAATGCCGCTCATCTCGCCTCCGCCGCCGGTCAGCAGAATTCGGCTCAGGGCCGTTGCGGGGCGTGAGTTGAGGTAGAAGGCCAGGGTGTTGCGGATGCTCGTGAGTTGCTCGCCGGCAATCTCATAGATGATCTCGACAGCCGGCCTCTGTTCTGCCGTCGCGGTGGACGCCTCGAGACCGACCGCGCGCTTGATCAGTTCCGCCTGCTGAAGGGGCACCTTGAGTCGGGTCGACAGCGCCCGCGTGATGTCATCGCCGCCCGACGGAATAATTCGCACGAAGTGCGGCACACCGTCCTGAGTGATGATTACGTTGGTCGAGTTTCCCCCGATGCTCACAATCGCCTCGAGTCCCCTGGAGCTGCTCACCGGCGCGAGCGCCCGCGCTAAGGCGAAGGGAATGAGATCGACGTGGGCGGCGCGCAACCCGGCCTTGTTCACTGCAGCGATGTTGGCGTTGACTGCGTCCTTGACCGCCGCGACGAGAAGGCCGTTGACTACAGGGCCGGCCTCTCCTTCGTCTTCGGAGATCGGATAGAAGTCGAGAATCGCCTCCGCGACCGGCACCGGGAGCAGGTCCTGGACGTGAAACTGAAGGGATTCGCGGAGCTGGTTGATGGGTGCACGCGGCATCGTGAGCTCGCGGGAGAGAACCCGCGGCCCTCCCATGCCGAGTACGACGTCTTTGGAGCCGAACCCGCCCATCGCCCACAGGCGGCGCAGCGTCATGGAGACTGTCGACACGTCGAGCACTTCACCGCGGCTTACCGAGCCATCTGGCAGTGGCAGTTCCTGCACTTTCAGGATTGTGCGAGAAGGCTTGTCGGGATTCTTGACCTCGACGGCGCGCACGCTAGCGCTGCCAATGTCGAGTCCGACGATGCGCGCAGTCATGCCACTCCCAATCCGAACAATGCGAGGTACCCGCTAGCAATCTGCGGGCCGGCGAGGATGCCCACCCAGGCTCCGCCGAGCATCCACGGTCCGAACGGTATCGCGGTCTTGCCGCCGCCCCGGCGCGACACGAGGAGCACCACGCCGAACACCCCGCCGAGGATGAAGGCGGCGAGGGCGCCGACGGCGAGCACGTCCCACCGCAAAAAGCCGAGGAAGATCCCAACGACGCCAGCGAGTTTGACGTCGCCCATCCCCATTCCTCCCCGCCACGCCGAAGCAAGACCGAGGTAGATCAAGAGAAGCGCGGCGCCACCGACGACACTCGGCACGAGGGCCGCAACATCGCCGCTGAGAACCGCGGACGCACCGAGCGTGACCACGGCGACCGGATAGGCCGGCAGAACGAGAACATTGGGAAGCCGTTGGGTGTCGAGGTCGATCAGCGCCAAAGCAATGCTGATCGCGGCAAAGTAGAGGTAGCCCACGAGTGCGAGCACCACCGACGCGAGGCTCAGTGCCGCGGTCGAGGCGGCCACGTCGCCGACGAAGCGCCACGCGACGAGGGCGAAGGCCCCCGCGCTGGCCAGTTCGACTAGGGGATAGCGCATCGAGATCGCTGCACCGCAATCCCGGCAACTGCCCCTGAGCAACAGCCACGAGACGAGCGGGATGTTGTCGTACCACCGAATCGGATGCCCGCACTGCCCACACGCGCTCGGTGGCGCGACCACGGACCGACCGAGCGGCACGCGGTAGACGACGACGTTGAGAAACGATCCGATGAGCGCGCCCAGCACCCCGACGACGACGACCATCTCCTAACCCGCGACGTTCCGAGTCGACAGCGTCGACCACGCGTTGGGCACCGTGACCGCTGTCGTCGCCGATCCCGTGTCCAGGTCATAGCCCGGCAAGCCGACGGGGGTGTAAAACATGTTGGCGCCACCATTGATGGCAGTCTTCCCGCTGAAAACCTGACCATAGAACTGGATGCCCGATCCGATGTTCACCTGGCACGGCGTGTAGATGATCGTGGAGATCGAGTCGTCGAAGCTGAAATTTCCGCCTACGTCGAAACTGCCGGAAACGCAGGTGGGAGCGGTCGGCGACTCGACCGTGTAGTCGGGCGTAAGCAAGAAGAGCTTCACCGGATTCGTCGAACTGAAACCAGCTGATCCTTTGAGGTCGAAGCCGCCGTTTGTGAAGATTGCTAGATCATTGGGCAGCGCGAGAATCTGGCTGTTCGAGAAGTTCAGGGGGCCGGAGCAGCCTCGGGCGTCAATGATCCCTTTGCCGCCGCCAAAACCGGCGATCGCAGCCGACATAGTCGCGTACGTGCAGCTTGACAGCGCGGCGACACTGTAGCCCGGCCAGTCAGAAAGGGTGTACCCGAGGTTCACCCACTCGGGAACGATGGGCGATACGGGTGTGGCTGGAGCCGGCGGTCCCGCCCCCGGCCCCGCTGGAACTACCGTGATCCCGCCCCCTGCCGTCATTCCGGAGGGTACCGACTGGGCTGTGAGGTGGGCCTTGATTGTGTACCAGGTGACACCAGTTACGGCACCTCGCGACCATGCTTCGTTCGCGCCGGTAGTTCCAATGTTGCCGCCACTGAGCTTGAGTGTTTGCGCGGTTGCGTTGCCCTTTACATTGTCGCCGTTGGTTACCTCGGCGGCGCCCGACGCCCACAGGTTGCCCCCGATGATGTTGCTGCCACCGCTGATGAAGTTATTGGCGGTTACCGTAAGGCTTCCATCGATGACGGAGTTTCTGATGTCCGACGCACCGCTTGTCCAAACGCTGCCACGCACCACAGCCGATCTAATGACCAGCCCATTGGAAACGATGTTGCCGCCCGCGGTGACGGCCCCCGAGAGCGAGACAATTCCCTTTCCTGCACCCGATGCCCACAAGTTTCCTGAGACGTCGCAGGATCCGCTGAGCGTGAGATTGCCTTGCTGGATGACAAAATCGCCCGCGGTTTCTCCGGCGCCGGAGCAGTTGACATCGCCGACTTTGACCATCACGTCCGCATTGTTCGAGCCGTCTAGTGAAACGAGCGTCCCCGATCCACCGAAAGCTTGCGACGAGTACGCATATACGGCCGGGCCGGACGCGACCAGCGTGTTCGTTGCGGCGGGACGCGAGTAGATTGCCTCGACTGCTTCGGTGTTGCCGCTAGTGGTCGACCCCACCGCGGGTGCGGCCGCTGTACCCGTCGACACAATCTTCATGAACGGCGCGGCCGCCGTGGGACAACCGGCCACCCAGGTTAGGCCCGGTGTCGTGAGTGTAGGCGAGGTTGTGTAGCTGACCGCGACCGTGAATTTCGGTGCGATTGCGCTCGTGTAGGTCGGCACGCAGTTGCCCGAAACAATCGAGGCGAGTGCAACATCGACCCCCGCTTGGGCGGATGCCTCCGACTGCACGGTCGCGCGCACCGCCGTCGTCGAGGCGATCGAGGCAACCACCGACGAGAGGATGAGTACCGAAAGGAGCGAGCCAAGCAGCATGAGGGACATGACAGACGCGAGTGCCGCGCCGGTATCGTCTCGACCGATGCGAGCTCGCAGAATCTTGGTCAGTAGCATGCGATGGCTCCTGTCATGGCAGTGCGGCTCGTTATTGAGCTCTGGAAGGGAATGGGCGACGCGCTGGTGCCTGCTGAGGCTTGGAACGCAAGGTTGACCCCGTACGAGCCGCGCGCGGTGAAGATCGTCGTGCTGGGTGAAATGGGCGCGATGCCCTTGGCGAGCAACGTCCAGTTGGCCAGGGCGCTCGAGGTGGGTGCATTGATCGCGGAGCCCGAGGTCAGGTATCGCACCGATTGCTCGGTGGCCGAGTAGTACCAGGCGGCACAACTAGCCGTCGCCGTCGCACCGTTTGACACGACAAGCGCGACCAACATCTGATCGGATCCGGTGGGCGCCGTGAGCTGGTATGGAGTAGTGCGGCCCAACGAGACGGCCGAGTTGCGGATGCCGTTCTGAACGGACGCGGTGACAAGCTGGCCTGCGGACGTGGCCTGAGACACCGTGCGCACGGTTCCTTCTGCTTGGGTTGAGCTGAAAATGATGCCGCCGACCAAGGACAGCACAACCACGCTGAGGGCGGCCGCGACCATGAGTTCAATGAGTGTGAACCCCGACTCGTCGTGCTTCTTCTGGCTGTTCACGTCAGCCACCGTTTACGTAAATCTGCGTCGATAGCACCGCGAGGGCCTCGCCCGTGTCGCTGCGCGTGACGGTGGCCGTGAAGTTGACAGTGCCGGGCTTGGTTGCCGTCGGCGTCGGCGAAGGGCAGGCGCCGACCGTCTTGGTCACAACCAAGGGCACGCCGCGATAGGTGGCAGTGGATGACACGGCGACCGCAGGCGTCGCGGTTATTGCCGTGCAGGTAGTCGCTTGGCCGCGCGCCAAGTCGATCTGGCTGTTGGCGAGCTGCACAGCACTGGCGATAGCCGCGGACTGTGCCGATTGCTTGAGGCCCTGCACCAGCAGGGGAAGAAGTGCCACCGAGATGAGTGCAAGAACGAGGATGGCCACGACGATCTCGACGAGAGTGAAGCCCTCGTCGACGCTGGCGGCGGTTCGAGCCGACGAAGTAGTCATGCGATCGAGCCCCCCTCTGATCGTTTCGTGCGGTGATGCAGGTCTTGCGTACTGAGGGGCGCTGCCGGAACAGCGCCCCTCAGGTGATGCGAGCCACTAATGGTTACGGGCAGGCACCGGAGGTCACGCCGGCCGACGCGGTGATCTTGAAGACCGTACCCGAGCCGGACGTTCCCTGCAGGCAGAAGTTCGCCGTACCCGTCTTGATGAAGACCTGCGCCGTGTTACCCGAAGACTCGGAGTAGCCGTAGCTGCTGAGGAGGTTCTTCGTGGCTGCGGCATCGCCTGCGGCCGCGTAGGTACCGTTGGTCGCGGTGGCGGAGGAGATCATCGCGATCTTGGCGTTGCCGAGGTCGGACTGAATCGCCGCATCCTTGGCCTGGTTCTGCTGGCCGAGGAACACGGGGATGGCGATCGCGGCAAGGATGCCGATGATCAGGACAACGACGAGCAGCTCGATGAGAGTGAAACCCTGTTCGTTGTTCTTGATGGCATCGCGCTTGGCGGCCATCGACTTGTGAATTGCAGTGATCATTTCTTTTCCTGTTCCGTCAAAGTGAGTGGACAGGAGGTCCCCCAAAAATCTTGCTGACCCCCACTCGCAATGTTTCTCCCGCCAAAGAGGTACGTAAATCCCTCATATGGGGGCACAAAGGCAGAAACATACCCCCAGTACTAGGGATGCGCGTCGACCCCTTAAAGCCGAAAGGGCACCACC
>JBJXDR010000080.1:0-47001 GCA_046155245.1 Rhodoglobus sp.
CGGGAGATCGAGTGCGGTGTGCTCGGCGGTCGTGGCGGCGGCGCGCCGCGGGTCTCGCTCGCCGGCGAGATCGTCATCACTGGACGCGACTTCTACGACTTCGATGCCAAGTACCTGGATGCCCCCGGCATCGAGCTCGTCTGCCCGACGTCGCTCACGGATTTCCAGACTGCAGAGTTGCAGAACCTCGCGGCGCGCGCGTTCGAGGCGATCGGGGGAGCCGGGCTCGCTCGGGCAGACTTCTTCCTCACCGCACATGGGTTCGTGATCAACGAGCTCAACACGATGCCGGGCTTCACACCGATCTCGATGTTCCCGAAGTGCTGGGAGGCGAGTGGTCTCTCGTATCCGGAACTCATCGACGAGCTCATCCAGCTGGGGCTGGAAACGGTGCGCTGACCTCGCGTCGGCTGGGCGCTACATGCCTGATGCGATGCACTCACGGCCGGTGCTCGGTAATTGAGCTACGGCGGATGCGACGTCCGACAGCGCATCCACCCCCGACACCGCCGTGCCATCAATGATGATCTCTACGGCTGGGGCGCGGCCGAAGGTGGTGAACACGACACTGGGGTCATCGCTGTCATCGAGCAGCCAGTCGATCCCCCCAATGGTGACGCACACCAGGGTCGACGTCGGGGCGGGCACAGGCACTCCGCACCGCAAAATCACGCTCGTCGGGTCGCCCCACGCCGCCGTGGCCTGGGCGTTGGTCACGCGCTTTGGCAACTGCGAGATGGTGTCGGGCAGGCGCACGGAGACTGCCGCACACAGTGGGTTGGCCGCGTCATCCGCAGGCTGAAGCGCGACTGTGGGCGAGCACCCGGCGAGGGCCAGCACCAGGGCGGTCAGCGGCACGACGGCCAGAAGTTTCATCGTGTTCAGGCTACAGCGCGGTATCTGGGTGCACGCCCGCGAGCGCGGGTCAGCCCAGCGAATCCGAGTACGGATGCTGCACGCGGCACGCGAACAGGGCGTGATCGAATCGCTGAGCTTCGTCGATTCCGACGGTGTTCCAGGCTATTCCGCCGTTACCGATCGAGCGCGCTGAGTCGAAGCCCCACAAGTTGAGACAGCCTGCCAGGGTTGGCGCGAGCCCCTCGATGCTCAAGTAGGAGACCACAGCTGTCTCGGGGCGGGAAACTTCGGGTCGCACCCGGTGCACGTACGTCCAGAAGTCCTCGCCATAGTGGTCTCCGTGTGCGTTCGCCAATGAGGAGGCGGTCGCGGTGGCCTCGGTCGGAATCGCCGGGCGCACGGGAGGGCGCAGCGCAATGGACTGCGGGGCAGGCTCCGGGATGGGTAACGCCCCCTGCACTAGGACGACCGCGGCAACGCCCGAAAGGCAGGCCGTAGCGATCCAGGTCAGCACCGAGCGAAGCACTAGTTCAGTCAAACGTGATCCGGCCGGAGAGGTCAATGCTGGGTTACCACGTCACGGCGCCCACGCTACGGTGAATCCATGAGCCTCGCCGAGCCGCCGCGCGATACCCTCGGCTCGGTCGGCGAGTCGGGCGTGTTGGCGCGCATCTTCCCGAGACTGCCTGTCGCGACATCCCAACTGTTGGGCCCCGGGGATGACGCAGCCGTCGTCTCCGCCCCCGACGGGCGCTACGTCGTGACCACCGACATGATGATTCACGGGCCGGACTTTCGGCTCGCGTGGTCGAGCGCGCGCGATCTCGGCTGGAAGGCGGCCGCCTCGAACCTAGCTGATGTCGCCGCGATGGGCGCAGTGCCGACCGCACTTGTAGTTGCACTCGCCGCTCCAGCCGACACGCCGGTTGAGTTCTTGGAGCAGTACGCCGACGGGATGCGTGAGGGATGCGCCGCGATGGCTCCCGGCTGCGGTGTCGTCGGCGGCGATCTGTCGGTGTCGCCGACGTTGACGATCGCGGTGACCGCGTTCGGCGATCTTCAGTCGCGTGCTCCGGTGCTGCGGTCGGGCGCACAGTCCGGCGATGTGGTGGCCGTGTCCGGTGCGCTGGGCCTCGCGTCGCACGGGCTGCGCTTGCTGTTCCAGCACGGCACGGTCGACGGGCACCCG
The DNA here is from genome assembly GCA_046155245.1 of Rhodoglobus sp. GTDB lineage: Bacteria > Actinomycetota > Actinomycetes > Actinomycetales > Microbacteriaceae > Rhodoglobus. The sequence continues at coordinate 2,048 of JBJXDR010000080.1, forward strand.
GATGCCGCGGCCGCCGCGCGGCTCGCTGCCGAGCATCCCGCCGCGATCGCCGCCCAACTCAGGCCGCACCCGCCGATCGCGGACGGTCGGGCCGCCGCACTCGTCGGCGCCACCGCGATGCTCGACCTCAGCGACGGCCTCGCGATCGACGCGCGCCGCATCGCGGTGGCGAGCGGGGTGGCCATCGACTTGCGCGGTGTGGACGGATTGGCGCTGACGGGTGGCGAAGACCACTCGCTGCTCGCGACGTTCCCGCCGGGCGTGGTGTTGCCGGGCGGGTTCCGCGTGGTCGGTGCCGTCGTGGAGGGTGAGGGGCTGCTCGTTGACGGGGTGCCCTTCGTTGGGCGCGGCGGCTGGGACCCTTACGCCCCAGGCGATGGCGCGACGGGCTGGGACGGCCAGACCTACTGAGGTTCCCGCCCGCTGAGTTACCCGCCCGCCGCTACCGCCAGAACTGGAACAGGTTGTAACCCGCCCCGATGAGCACAGCCGGCACGCCCATCGCGTCGAGGATTCCCAGGATCACTCCGAAGAACGCCGCGTTCACGACCGGGATCCACAGCAGCCCGAAGAGGATGAGGATCGCGAACGGCGCCACCCGCATCGCGCGCGCGACCCAGGCCGGTGGGAGGTACGGCTCGATGATCCCAAACCCGTCGAGGCCCGGCACGGGCAGCAAGTTCAGCACTGCCGCCGTCACCTGGAGGAACAGCAGAAACGCGATCGCGGCCCAGAACTCGAACGGACCCGACGACCGGGCGCCGACCGCGATCGCAACGGCCAGCACGACGGCGATGAGCAGGTTGGTGAGTGGTCCCGCTGCCGACACCCGACTCCGTGCGCCCCGGGTATGAAGCGCGCCGTGGTCGATGAAGACTGCGCCGCCGGGCAGCCCGATGCCCCCCAGCAGCACGAAGACGAGCGGGAGCACGATGCTGAAGACCGGATGCGTGTAGCGCAACGGATCGAGCGTCAGGTACCCGCGGTGCACGACCGATTCGTCACCGTTGCGGTAAGCGATAAGCGCGTGAGCGAACTCGTGCAGGCACAGGGTGACCACCCAGCTCGCGAGGACGAAGATGAACGCGACGATGCCCGGGGATCCGATGTCGAGGTAGAGCGCCCCGCCGCTCACGAGTGTGAGCGCTAGGAGGCCGAGGAAAATCGGGCTGGGCCCGCGGCGGGTGCGGACGGCTCGGGCGTCGGTCATGAGTCGCCCGAATCGGTCGGGATCGGGCTCGGGACCGGCGTCAGGCTCAGGCTGGGAGCAGTGCTCAGCCAGAAGAGTGCGGTGTCCCCGTAGTCCTTGCGCCGGTCGAGTTCAAGCCCGCCCGGCCACGCCGGCTCGGGGCTACGAGCACCACGTTCAAGCACGACGACGGCGTCGGGGGAGAGGCGGGGCACAAGCGCCGCAAGGTTCTGCTCGATCTCAGCCGAGCCGAACTCGTACGGCGGGTCGAGGAATACCAGCTCCCAGAAAGCACGCGCCCCTTCGAGGAACGGCTGCACCGCCTGCCCGGATGTCTCGATCACCGGTTTGCCGCCGGGTGGTGCCTTTGCGAGTATGAGCGCCGCGTTCTGCTTCGCCACGGCGATGCGGGAGTCCACGAGGGTGACATGTGCCGCCCCGCGGGATGCCGCCTCCAGACCGAGAGCGCCGGAGCCCGCGTAGAGGTCGAGGCAGCGCATCCCGGTGATCGCGTCGCGTGCATCGAGCGCGGAGAAGATCGCCTCCCGCACCCGGTCGCTCGTGGGCCGCGTACCCGAACCGGGGACAGCGAGCCGAAGCGATCCCGCGAACCCGGCGATGATGCGCGTCATGACCTCAACGCTACTGGGCTTGCGCGAGCGGCCAGACTCGAGCGACCCGACCCGAGTGGCTCCCACGCCAGCGTCGGGCAACGCGGCTAGCCTGATTGCGTGGCATCCCCCCTCGACGTCAAGCTCAGCGCGGCCCTCGGCGGTCGCACTGCGGCGGCGTTCGAGCGGGCGTTCGGCATGACCACCGTGGGGGACCTGCTCAGCCACTACCCTCGGCGGTACGCCCGGCGTGGTGAACTCACCGCGCTGACCCAGCTGCCGATCGACGAGAACGTGACGATCGTGGCGGAGGTGCTCGAGGTGCGGTCGCGCCCCATGCAAGCGCGACGCGGGTCGATTCTCGAGGTGCGGATCAGTGACGGCAAGGGCATCCTCACGCTCACGTTCTTCAACCAGGCGTGGCGGGCAAACGAGTTGAGGCCGGGTGTGCGGGGCATCTTCGCGGGCAAGGTCGGCGACTACCGCGGAACACTCCAGCTCGCACATCCCGACTACGAGCTATTCGACGCCTCGGATGACCTCGCTGATCCCGCACTCGCGAAGGCGTGGGCCGAGCTGCCCATCCCCATCTACCCGGCGACATCGACCGTCGCGAGCTGGCAGGTGCAGAAGTCGATCGCCGTCGTGCTCGATACTCTGCCGCCGATCGACGACCCGGTGCCGGATGCCGTGCGCTCAGCCCGCGCTCTGATGCCCTTTCACCGCGCCCTCGAACTCGTCCACCGCCCGACCAGCGACGCGGACTGGGCCACCGCGCGAGAGACCCTCCGATTCCAGGAGGCGTTCGTGCTGCAGGTGGCGCTCCTGCAGCAGCGCGCCCGGTTGCGATCGGTCGCGGCCACGGTGCGTTCTCCGGGTGCCCTGCTCGGCGGCTTCGATGTGTCTCTACCCTTCACCCTTACCGGTGATCAGGTGGCGGTGGGGGAGTCGATCGCGGCTGATCTGGAGGCGGCCGTGCCCATGAACCGGCTGATTCAGGGTGAGGTGGGTTCGGGCAAGACCCTCGTCGCGCTGCGGGCGATGCTCGCTGTCGCGGAGTCGGGTGGACAATCCGCGCTGCTGGCCCCCACCGAGGTGCTCGCCCACCAGCACTTGCGGTCGATCGTGCGCACGCTCGGTCCCGACCTCGCCGCCCGCCTCCGACCCACGTTGCTGACCGGCCAGCTGCCGGTCGCGGAGCGTCGCAAAGCACTGCTCGCCGCGGTCTCGGGCTCGGCCCACATCGTCGTGGGCACTCACGCGCTGCTGAGCGACAACGTCGAGTTCTTCGACCTCGGACTCGTCGTGGTCGACGAGCAGCACCGCTTCGGGGTCGACCAGCGTGAGGCGCTGCGCCTCAAGGGCGCCCAACCCCCGCATGTGCTCGTGCTCACGGCCACGCCGATCCCGCGCACCGTCGCAATGACCGTGTTCGGCGACCTCGACATCTCGTCGATTGCCGAGCTGCCCGCGGGGCGTTCGCCGATTGCGAGCCACGTCGTGCCCCTTGCCGAGAAACCGGGCTGGATGACACGGGTCTGGCAGCGCGTCGCCGAAGAGCTCGACCAGAGCCGTCAAGCCTTCGTGGTGTGCCCCGCGATCGATGCGTCGCACGTCGAGCAGGATTCGCTGGATGCGCCAACCCCAGTCTCCGGTCGCGCCGCGCCCGCCTCCGTCACCGAAACCCTCGCAGCCCTCCGCGCCGACCCGGTGCTCGCTGGCCGTCGCATCGAGGGGCTCCATGGGCGACTGCCCAGCGACGAGAAGGATGCGCTCATGCGCGCCTTCGCCGTTGGCGAGATCGACGTACTTGTTGCCACGACCGTGATCGAGGTCGGAGTGGACGTGCCCAACGCGTCGGCGATGGTGATCCTCGACGCCGACCGGTTCGGGGTGTCGCAGTTGCACCAGTTGCGCGGTCGAGTGGGACGTGGATCGGTGCCCGGGGTGTGCCTGTTCGTGACGGCGGCGGAGGAGGGTACTCTCGCGCGCGAGCGCGTGGAGGCCGTGGCATCCACTCTCGATGGGTTCGAGCTGGCCAACCGCGACCTCGAGCTGCGCCAGGAGGGCGACGTGCTCGGCAGTGTGCAGTCGGGCGGCCGCTCAAGTCTGCGGTTGCTGCGGGTCGCCCGCGACGGAGATCTGATCGCCGAGGCGCGAGAGATCGCGGCCGCCGTGGTTGCCGACGACCCGGCTCTCGAGCAGCACCCGGCGCTGCGAGAAGCGCTTGAGCGTCGGTTGGATGAGGCGTCCGAGGCATTCCTCGCGAAGAGTTGACCGGTCGCGCCGCGGTGTCGCTTGCCGGCAGGCCCGCCGCCGGCGACCTGCGCGCTCACCGCCCCCCGGCCGGCGCGCTCACCGCCCCCACGAACCTGATAAATCCGTAACATCCAGCTTCACGTCACAGGACCGTAACGTGCGCCGGATAGTCTGAATCCCATGATCAGGATCGCTGTCGTTCCTGGGTCCTTCGACCCGGTCACCCTCGGGCACCTCGACGTGATCGAGCGGGCGGCGAAACTCTTCGACGAACTACATGTCGTGGTAGTGCACAACCCGGGCAAGACGGCCCTGTTGCCGATCGCCCAGCGCGTGTCGCTCATTCAGGAGTCGATCCGTGAGGCGGGCCTTCCCCCGAGCATCGTCGTCACCAGTTGGAGCGTCGGGCTGCTCGTGGACTACTGCACCGACGTCGGTGCGATCGCCCTGGTGAAGGGCATCCGCTCGCAGATCGATGTCGCCTATGAGACGCCGATGGCGATCGTCAACCGCAACCTCGCGGGCGTTGAGACCGTGTTCCTGCTGCCGGACCCCGCTCACGCGCACGTCTCGAGTTCGCTCGTGCGCCAGGTGGCGGGCCTCGGTGGGGATGTCAGTCCTTACGTCACCCCGGCGGTCGCCCGATACCTGCAGGCGCCGCGGGCGTAGGGTAAGGGCCCCGCAGCACTACCGCAGCACTACCGCAGCACTACCGCTGCACTACCGCAGCGCTCACACGCCCGCGAGGGCAGGCTCGCGATGCTGCACGCCGAGCATCCGTCTCACTGCAGGGTTCTTGGTACTCAACAGAACGGGCGGACCGACTTCGGGTGGAGGCACGAGCCAGTACTCGTGCCCGGTTCGTTGTATTCGCCACGCGTTGTTGTGCATGAGCATGTGATGGTGTCGGCAGAGCAGCACGCCGTCGTCGACCGATGTATCGCCGCCCTTTCCGAACTCCACGATGTGGTGAACTTCGCACCAGGCCGGCGGACGATCGCAGCCCGGGGCGATGCATCCGCCGTCGCGTGCTGCGATCACCGCCCGTTGGCGGGCGTCGTGGAGACGCTGAGCGCGGCCGAGGTTGAGGGCTGCGCCATCCCGATCGAAGAGGATCGGGAGCAACCCTCCGTCGCAGGAGTACCGCTCGACTGTCTCGATCGACACCGAGGCCTTCTGGCCTGCGATGAAGCCGACGCCGGTGCGGCGGTCGAGGTCGTGCTGGGTCACGAGCACGCGTACGTCTGCGCGGCGCACTCCGAGAAGGGTGCTGTCTGCCGCCCTCACCGCAACATCGACGAGTTCAACCAGGGTGTCCAGTGCCAGTTGCTCGGTTGTGCGGGTGTCGTCGGCAAGCGCTGCGGCCTTGGCCGCATCGGTCGGGTCGACGAATCGTGGTCCGCCTCGCCGTGGAGAGGTGGCCGCGTCGATCGCCGAGGTGATGACGGCGGCGGACTCCGGATCCAGCAGGCCGACCAGCCGAGTCATGCCGTTGAGTTGGGGGAACAGTCGCAGCGAACGCGCGTCCCGCTGCTGCTGCTCGCGCTCGGCGACTCCCGAGGAATCCAACTCGTCGCGCAGTTCGCGTGCTCGCGCGGCCAGTGCCTCAAGGGACACAGTGGTCGCCTCCGCGGCCAGCGCATGCGCGGCGGCGGCGAGGGCATCCGTATCGACTGAGTCATTGGGCGCACCCAACCCGGCGCGGATCGCCTCAAGACCTTCGGCCGAGAGCTCACCGGCGGTGACTTTGCGAAGGGCCGGCTCGAGCCAAGGCTCGCTCAACGTGCTGCCTGCGGCGTCATGGGCGGCGAGATCGGCGACGAGAGTGCCGACCTTCACGAGCCGCCGCGCCGATTGAACGCTCGTGCCGGTCACTTGCTGCACGAGGGACTCGGGCGTTCGTGCGCCGCGCCGTTGCGCGAGGCCGTCGTAGCCGAGTTCCCGCCGAGAGCGGAAGGCGATCTCCGCGGCAGCGGTCGCCGCGGCCTGGTCGAGCAATCGTGCCGAAGCCGCGATCTGGCGCTGGAAGTCGAGCAGAGCGTCATCCGATGCGACCGCGACCGCTGAGCGTGCCTCCCGCGCGAGCGACGCGACGGCGGAGGCCACCGAGGCGAGCGCGGGGTGCAGATCGGACATGGGACAATTCTCCCATGATTCGAACGTATGTTCTAGTGAATGTGGAGAAGTTCTCTCCACAGATTTCGCGCGGAGAGGAGCTGGGCGGGGCGAACTCGATCGCGAGGTGGCGGGAATCGCGACGAGCTAGCCGCCCCCCGCGCTACTCCGTCGCGATCGGCCCCGCGATCTCCCACACGTGCCCCGCCGGATCCGCGAATGCCGCAGTGCGGATCCCCCAGGGCCGGTCGATGGGCCCGTTGAGCAGCGCGACGCCTCGGGCTGCGAGGTCGGCGGCCGTGGCATCCACGTCGTCGACATTGAGGGTGAACTGCACCCGCGAGCCGGCCGACTCGGGCGCCACCGGCCGCGGAGTGATCAGCTCGGGAGCCTGCGACGACACGAGCACGTTGATGAGCGTGTTGCCGAGGTTGTAGACGCACGAGGTGGGGTCTTCCCAGTGCCGCGGCAGCCCGAACGCCCGGTCGTAGAACTCGAGCGCCGCGGACAGGTCGTCGACGAAGATCGTGATGGCGGCAATGGGTCCAGGCCAAGTAGTCATGTTGACAGCGTACGCACGGGATGCCGCGGCGCCCCGCACCGGCCACACATCGACACCGGCAACAATAGATACGTGATCTCCCGCCGCGAAGCCGCTCAGCGCCTCGACATTCCGCTCGAGATGGCGCAGCGGCACGGCATCCCGACTCGCATGACTGAGCAGGAGCTCGCGGCCCTCGACACGAACCCCCCGGCCTGGCTCGCTCAGTCGCGCGCGAACCGCACCGGCGCGAAGCCCGTCTGGGTCGAGCTGCGCTGCGACGTGTGCGGCGCGACCGAGCGCGCCCGGCCGAAGAAGTGGTGGCCGGCGTTCACCTACGTCAGCTGCGCCGACCACTCACCGCTCGACCTCCCGGACCCCGCCGCTGGCCTCTACCGCGAGGAGTTCGACGGGGTCGGGTCGAGGTTCGTCGGCCTCGTCGACTCGTAACCTCAGACGCGCGCCGCCGACCGGCCGCGTCCACCGGCGATAAGCAGCCAGAACATCAGCGCGAGTTCGCCGACGAAGGTGAACGTGGTGATGGTGAACGGGGGCTGCGCGACGAGCACGGTCATGAAGCCGTCGACGAGGTATCCGGCGCCGGCGATCAGCAGCAGAATGCCGAACACCCGCGGCATGAAGCCGGAGCGGAAGGCGAGGTAGCCGACGACCAAGAGGTGCCCGCCGAAGATGATGAGCGCGAAATCCCAAATTGTGGCGAACGCGGTGGTGGATGCGAGCACGGCGTCGGGCCGGTCTAGCGCGGTCAGCGCCGTGGCCAGTTGGGCGATCGCGACGGGGAATACCGCCGCGTACGCGACCCGGAACCAGCCGGCGGCCGAGGACAGCGCGGCGTTGACTGACGCGAACACGGTGCGCAGCGCCGCGGCGACGATCACGTCGAGGAGTACGACGACGACGAGCATCGCGATTCCGGCTCGGAACAGTGGCTCGGAGGCGGCGATTGCACTTGCGGTGGCGGCGGCGTCCCCGGGAATCACCATCGGGGTGAGCACGGCGAAGTTCGCGACGCCGGCCAGTACGGCCATGAGGGCGAGAGCGATGCCCGCGATGAGGCTCGCGCGGCGTGAGGTGCCGCGGGTGGTGCTGGCGTTGCCGCCGGTGCGAGCGGCGAAGGGGGTGGAGGCTGAGGATGTCATGAATTCTTACCAATCTGTATAGTTTGTTTGACATCCATGAATGTAAAGCATTGACGACTCTGTGTCAAGAAAAGTAGACACGCGCGCGGGTGCAGCGCACCGAGAGGGCAGAAATGGGGCTCCACCGGGCGACCACACACCCATTTGTGCCCACTCGGCGCAGCGACCGGGGCGGAGAATCAGACGGGGGCGGCTCTGATGGAGGCACGCAAGGACGCGCGGCTACGACGCAGAACTCGCGCCGCGCACCCCCGCGAGCGCCGCAACCAGCGGCTCCGCAGTAACCCCCGCCGCCGCCACGAACCCGTCAGGGCGGACGAGATACATCCACCCCGCGCGCAACGGCCCCGCACCGGCGCGGGAAACTCGTGCACGGGTAGCCCGACCGCGTCAGCGATTGCGCGGTCGACGGCTCCGTAGGTGTGCACCTGCCACGCAAAGTCGCGCAGCGCCTCGTGGTTGCCCGCGAAGGGCGGCAGCCGCCGACCGACGACACGGTCGCGCGGGTCGACCCCGGGCATCCGATACCGGATGCGCGTCTGCGACACATACCCGAACGTCCGCCGGCCGAGGGGCACCCGCGGCATGAGATGCCCCATGATCGGCGCGACGATCGGCACGAGCATCCGAATCGCCCTCTGCCTGCCCCGACGATCGGATGTCACGAGCCCGAACACCCGCTCCGTGAACGCGATCACGTGCTCAGCAACCGGACGGCGCTCGGTGTCATAGGTGTCGAGGTAGGCGTCGGATGCGCGGCCCTGCAGCACATCCGCGAGTTTGCAGGCGAGGTTGTGGGCGTCCTGCAGCCCGGTGTTCATGCCTTGCGCGCCGACGGGCGAGTGCACGTGCGCGGCATCCCCGGCCAGGAACACGGGCCCCACGCGCATCCGCTCGGCGACGCGGTGGTGCACGCGGTAGGTGCTCAACCAGCGGGTCTCACCCCAGGTGACCCCGTACGCGTCGCCGAGCCTCTGCCGCAGCGGCCCATCGAGGTGATCGGGATGCTCGCCCGGCACGACACCTATGAGCCGAGCATCCGCGCCGCCCCCCCATCGGGAACGCCAGCAGCATGTCGTCGGGCGCGAGCCGAATGTTCACCGATGCGGCGCCCAGCCCCTGCACGTCGGCCGCGTCGATCACGTAGAAGGTGTGCGCGCTCGTCGTTCCCTCGAAGCCGATGTCGCGCATGCGCCGCACCGCCGAGGATGCCCCGTCAGCCCCCACCACATACCGCGCCTTCACGGTCAGCCCGCCGCTGAGCGTGGCCGTGACTTTTCGATCCCCGGATGCCGCAACCTCCAGCCCCTCAAGTGCGTGCTCCCACAGCACCTCGCCGCCGAGCTCCCGCAGCGCGTCGATCAACAGTCGCTCGTTCTTGTTCTGCTCGAAGATCTCGATGTACGGATACTTCGTGGTCGACCCGCCCAGGTTGCCGAGCGGGATGTTCGCCAGCGCCTTCTTCAGGTACCCGGGCGAGATCGCGGTCGCCTTGGTGCCCTGCCGGAGTACCTCGTCGACGAGTCCGAGCTGCTCGTAGATCTCGAGGGTGCGGGCCTGCACGCCAATCGCGCGGGACTCCGTGGTCGGGCCTTGCTTGGAGTCGACGATGACGTGGTCGACGCCGAGCTTCGCGAGCACCAGCGCGAGCATGAGGCCGGTGGGGCCGGCGCCGACGACTAGGACGTCGGTTGTGAGGGAGGTGGGCCGCACAGGGTTACCGTGCGAGTTACTGCGGCACAGCAAGCGCCCGCGAGACAGCGAGTGTGGTGCTAGCTGCAAGTAAGACAGCAGTTAGGATCGCGGCGACGATAACGGGCCGCGAAGAGCGATTGCGGAGATAGTCGGAAGCCGCCTGTGTGTAAGGCACGTCCACCGATCGCGCTAATTCGCGAGTAGGCTCGTCGATTTGCCTAGCCGCGTCAGAGAGCCAAAGCATGAGTCCAAACGATGTGAGGAAAGGCCACCAAAGGCCATCTCCAAAGTCTTCCGAGACCTTTGCCCCAGCAATAGCCAGTCCGACAGTGCTAAGGACCAGCAGGACGCGATGAGATCGGATGACCGCTACGAGCACCCTCATTGCTGTTCTTCGTCTTCGAAGCCGGCTGGGCCTTTGTTGATTGTGTCCTCTACGCCTGAGAGGAATGTGTCCGAGGTTTCTGAGTTCACCTCGTCCAATCGACGGGCTACTTCCTCGCCCCAGTCCTCAAGCGCCTTGTACTTTCGTTCGACCTGATCCACGTAGGCCTCACGAATTTCATCATCCATCTCCGCAACTAGTTGATTGACGCGGTGGTGGCGTTGCTCGAGATCGCTCCTTCTGAGATCCAGTTTCCTCTCCATCGACCGGCGCAACTCGGTCTGTCTCCGGTCGATGGCTGCGGCAATGTCCACCGGAGCAACGTCCGTGTAGCGGAGCGCTACCTCAAACACGCTGTCTTCATTTAGTAGCAGCAGTCCCGCGCCGGCCGCTATACAGGACTGTTTGAGCACGGTGGAGTACTCGCGTACAACGACGTAAACCTCACCAACATTCAGGGCATGTGATGCTCGAGCGATGTTCGCTAGCCACTTGGGGAGCGCCTCCTTCCCGGATGGCCGAACGTAGTAGAACGTGCGCTGCTCGTTGGCGTCGAGACTTTGCAAGTCCCCAACTAGGGATCCCATTAAGCCCCCAACGATGGGAATCTTCACCGGCGACGAAGCAACCTGATAGCCGGCTTGATCGATAGCGACCTCGCACGCTGCTCGCATCTCGGCCTTTACGGGATCCTCGAACACAACCATGCTCATTGGGGTTCCCCTAGCACCCGACTGACAATTAGCTTCAGTTCGATGAGTTGCGCGCGTAGGGCGTCGGAGATGAACGGTGCCTCAGCCAGTGCTTGCTCCAGCTCGGCGCTAAGCACTTGTGCTTTGCGCTGTAGGGATTGCTGTCGATACCCTTCCGCAGCGATGTCGTCGAAGACATCCTTCGGCGAAAGTGATGTATCCTCGATAAGTCGCACTACTGCTTGGCTTACTGTGCTCCTATCGACAAAGTCTTCATCGATCGCTTTCACGAGTTTGCCGACTGTGCGAAAGTCTGTGACTGCCTTAAGGCTGCCGACCTCAGCCTTCTCAGCGAAGGCACGGATGATGTCGGCCCGAGAGTAGTCTGCGGCAACGTCCGGCAGCTCCGATCGAAGGACAGACTCGGCCGCCTCGATCTCGAGGTAGAGATCCTCACGGTGCACTTGCTTGCTTCGGTCTAAATGCGCCTCATTCTGAATGAGTTCGATCTCTGCGTCCGGGATTGACAGCAGTCGCTTAGCTCGCCGAACTGTCGATCTCGTCAAGCCAGTCATCTCTGACAACCGCTTCTCCCCGCTTTCGCCGGAGATACTCATGACTTCACGCAGGGACAGAGCTACGCTCACCAACGGCCAGTCTTCTCGGACATTGTGGATGTTGAACATCCGCAGGAGATTGTCCAGTGGCCCAGGTGCCTCGATTATGTTTGCCGGAACGGCAAGTAAACCTAGATCGAGAGAGCACCGCCACCTCCTCTCCCCATCCATTAGCACGAAACCATCCGGCCGATCAGGATCCCGATAGACGATGATCGGCACCAACACGCCAACCTCTTGAATTGAGGTCTTCAGGAGGTCGAGGCGTTCTTCGTTGAAGTAACGCCGGGGATTGTTTGGATTGGCCCTAACAAGCTCGGGATCGATCGGCGCAAGCGTGCCATCGCCCCCTGTAGGAGTTTGATTCAACGAGTCTGGCACTAGTAGAACACCGCCTCCGCTACTGCCTTGCGGGACTTAATTGAACTCGCAAGGGTACTTCGCCTTGAAACTTCAGCAACTCGGAAAGTGGGGTACAAGGCGAGCACCGCCTCGTGGTGGGCGTTCGACACAACGACGTGAACTGAGTTCTCTTGGAGCCGCCGGGCGAGAGATGCGAGTCGGACCTGGTCGGACCAAGAGAACAGGTTCTCGTTGTAGTCGATGAAGCCGTTGTTGTTGTGGCCCGTGACGTAAGGGGGGTCGAAATACACAAAGTCGCCAGCAACAGCTTTGTCTTCGATAGTGCTGAAGTCGTCGACCCCAATTGTGACTGAGTCTCGGGCCAGAGCTGCTGAACAAGCCATGAGATTGGAGAAATCAATCGTGTTCGAGGTTGCCGGACGACCATATGGGACGTTGAATACGCCTTTGTTGTTGACGCGATAGAGACCGTTCCATCCCGCCCGATTCAAGTAGACAAACCGGGCGGCCCTTCTGATCTCGCTCGTCGGGCGCTCGGCCCGGACTCGGTAGTAGAGATCCTTGTCCAATATGTTCATATCCGAGAGCTGGGAATACACCGCTTCCGGGTCGCGAGCAACGACTTCGTATACCTCGACGAGAGGAGCGCACAGGTCGCTCAGGTGAGCACGACCAGGCTCGAGCAGGAAGAAAAGTGCGCCGGCCCCCAGGAAAGGCTCGAAATATGCTCCGAACTGTGACGGCATATGTGGGAGGAGCTGCGACAAAAGCCGCTGCTTTGACCCGGCCCATCTCAGGAAGGGTCGTGGCTCAGAGGAAAGCGTCGAGCTTGCGCGATTGAACAGCACGTGAGCGTCGTGCGCCGATCCCTCAGCGATCGTCACGCTCAATAGTTCCTCCGTGCTGCGCCGCCACTGCGCCCAGTTTGCCCAATCTAGCAGTCATGAAGATTCTTCGTACGATGGAAGAACGACTCGGAGGGTATGCAACGACGTCAGGCCGCATCGCAGCCGTGGCACCAGCCCGAGTACGTTCACTAGTCAGCCATCTCGGCGCTGGCGGAGTTCCGTTCCTCATTGGCCTTTTCCTTGAGCGAGCCAGAGAGTGCGGCCGCGACCGACTCATGTGAGCCCACTGGATCGCGTTCATGAATCGTGATCATGAGTTGCCGCATCCAGACTGCGACTTGTGCCTCCTCCTCAGTGAGCGACTCAACGGCGCTAACAATGGCTTGCTCCACGCCGATCTCCCGCAAATGCGAGTCGAAACCAATCGCTATCTGGATGGGAACGCTGGTCCCGCTTAGAAGATCATTATTGTCGGCTAACTTGATGATCCATCGATATTTCACCGCCCCTAAGAGTTCTGCAACGCGTTCAATTGCGTGTGCTGAGTTGGCCGAGAGTGCACGTAGGTCGATCCGATCCCGAAGAATCACGCCGATGTTTGCTGGTCGAGCGCTGGCCGGGTATGGGGGGAAGCCCTGAGAAATCGAGCGTTTCGCATATTCCAATTCCAGGAGGGAATTCGCCAGTCCTCCCCAGACGCCACTGTGAATCTTCCAGTGTGTAAGGAGAACAAACACTGAGAGGCGCCCTTTCCCTGAAGTCGAGCGCGCACCGGACCGAAGTGCAGCGGACACAATTTCGTAAGAGTCGTTGTCAACCTCCAGACCTAATTGAGCGACCACAGACCCGAGCCTAAGCACGTCAGGTCCGGGCCAGCGACTAAGGATGCCTAACGCATGGCTAAGCAAGGCCCGTTGAACTGAGGGGTGCGACGCTGCAATATCATCTTCCAGCATGTCCAGCGCAAGGCGCTCTCCGTAGCCGACTAGGAATGCGCTGGGAGAGGGCTCAAGATCGAGGTGCCGGAGCACGCCAAGCAAGCCATCTCGAACATGAGGATTTGTTGAGAAAACTCGGCCCGCCGCAAGACCCCAAACATTTCGCCACTGTGCCGATGGGCCGATCGTTCGAAGTCGATCCAGAACAAGGTTCGGATCGCCGGCGCAGAGCGCCTTCGCAGCCATGAATTCCTGAAGACTTCGAATTTCAAATCCAACCTGGCCGCCCCTCACCGCCACAAGTAGTACTAGCCGGTCGGTTGCCGCTCGCATCAGCTCTCGGGACAGCGTCGCTACGGCCTCTTCGCTGTGGCCCGCGATGGTGAGCTTGTCCACGACCATCCGCTCCAAAGCAGCGAGTCTCAGCGTCGGCTCAGACTCGCTCTCTCGCTCCCCGCGAATCTGTAGAACGAGAGCGGCCTGCTCGTGTATGAAGTCAACTTCCTCGCGGTATTTGTCCAGTAGCTCACCGAGGTAGCCCGGCTTGTTGGTCTCGCGATCATAGATCGTGTCGTAGTACACGGCGAAGAGAGCATGCCTTGTCTGAGGGGCTCGCTTCCTCTTCTCCAGCAAGTAGGTCATTATCGTTGATTGCAAGGGGGTTGCGGTCAACCGGCTTGTTGTCGGATCATCCACCGCGAGGTCGAAGCGACTCCCTATCTCTTCGACCATTTCTGGATCGCCAGCATGTCGGAGTTCAATAAGTCGATGGCCGTAGTTTCGACTTTCTGACGGGGTTAGTGATCGCAAGTCAAGTTGCTCAGGATCGATCGGGCCAAACTCACCGTGATAGCCCTGTGGTCGTGTTGTCGCGACGAAGAGAACGTCGCAATTCCATGCGCTTGTCGCGACTACAAACCGCGAGAGTGCGGCGGTGACGTTCTCCCGGGCTTCTGCTGAAGGAACTTCGTCAAGGCCGTCTAGCACCACCAGCCAAGGCCAAGTCTTTAGCCAGAGTTCGAGATCCTCAACCGACGCGGCGCGGCCATTGACCTTAGTCTGAGACGCGATGAAGGCGAGCAGGCTTGCTTCCTTGTCTTCACCTACGAAATCCCCGAACTTGGAAAGCTCGACATATGCGGGCCAACGCCGATTTTTCGGCGCCGGGAGACCAAGCCTTTCAAGATTCTTGCGGAACGATCGGAGAGTTTCGTCCGCTTCGGGGCCTAGGCTAGCCGCATCAAGATCCACGAGTGCCGACCGGTACATCTGGCAGGTGAATTGGGCGATTGTGCTCTTCCCCTGGCCAGGGCCTCCTACAAGTACCACGCCAAACGGCGCACTGCCTCTCTCAGTGGGCCGGAGGCTCGGGTCTGCGCGCTCAATGAGGTGCCTAAGAACTTGTACTTCTCTCTCATCGGCGTCGCCTGCTCGTGTCAAGGCTGGAAGATCAATTGCTGCATCCCCGAGTTGCAGCTTTTGGTTACCGTCGTAGCCAGCATCGCCGAGTCGAACCCATTGCTTCGCGACCATCTCGGAAGCCGCATGGATCCGCAGTCTGGGGCCAAGAGCGGCCGCGGAAGGCGACACAAACTCCTTTAGGCCTTCGACTACATCCCCGATGGTGAGAAATCCAGCATATGTAGTCCGAATGCCCAGCTGCTGATCAAGCATGCGTGCAATAGTGTCGTAGTGCCATAGAGCCACTGACTTGATACCGACCCTCTTCGCACTGTCCTCCAACAGTTGGAGAGCTCTGTCAGCCCCCCCAGAGTCCTCGTTGGCCGAGAGTCTGACGTTCGTTGCGAGCAGGAAGTACTTGGGCATCTTCTTTCGCTGGCTCTTCTTTGTCGCCCATTTAGAGAACTCCCGCTGCACTTGCCTCTTTAGCCAATCGAAGTTCTCTGACACTGAAGCCGAGTGTTCGCAAAACTTCGCCTGAACTACCCCCCTGCCATTCCAGAGTGGCCCATCCCCCTTTGGAAACGCGACTTCACCGTTGAATGTCGCCTCGCGGCCACCGTCGGGGCCTGACCCAAAAATTCGCAGCCCGTTGCCTAGCTCAGCCATCGCTAGGGATTGGGTCAGGTGTTCGAACTCGCGGTGGCCGAGATTCTGAATGGCGTAGTCCATCGTCCAATGATGGCCTAGGAAGGAAATGGTGCGCAGTTGCATGAACGGCGCCCGACGTGGGTGCAGGTATTCAAGTGCGAGGCCCCGATTCGAGAGAGGCCGAGCGGATGATAGGAAGCAAGGAATCTTGTAAACCGGCCGCCGGGACACTTGAAAGGCAACCCCTCGGTTACCTATACTGTCCCCCGTGGACGACACCTTCAAGGCGATCGCGGATCCCACCCGCCGCGCCCTGATCGAGGAACTCCACGCGCGCAACGACCAGAGCCTGTTCGACCTGTGCGTGCGACTGATGACCGGTCGCGGCTTTGCCGTCAGCAGGCAGGCGGTGAGCAAGCACATCGCTGTGCTTGAGGAGGCTGGGCTGCTGAGCGTTCGCAAGGTGGGGCGCACCAACATCCATCATCTCGACACGGGCCGGTTCGCCGAAGTCAGCGCATGGCTCGCCACCAACACGTTTGAAACAAACACCGCGGAGGAAGCATGATCAGAGTCACCACAACGAGCGTCTTCGTCGACGACCAAGCGAAGGCGCTCGCCTTCTACACCGACGTGCTCGGGTTTCTGCCTAAGACGGATGTGCCGGCGGGGGAGTTCCGCTGGTTGACCGTTGTGTCACCCGCCACCCCGGACGGGGTCGAGGTGCTGCTGGAGCCCAGCGAGCATCCGGCCGTCACACCGTTTCGGGATGCGCTCGTGGCCGACGGCATCCCGTGGACCAGTTTCGGCGTCGATGACCTCGCCGCCGAACACGAGCGGCTGGTCGCGCTCGGGGTCACCTTCACGCAGCCCCCGATGGACGTCGGCCCGGTCATCATCGCGACCCTCGACGACACGTGCGGCAACCTGATCCAGCTGGCCCAGTTGAAATGAACGAGCATGATGCCCAATAGCCCGCTCGCTGAGAGGTGCGCGAACCGCGACACAATGTACTCATGCCCCGAGCATCCGCACCCCACATCGGCTTCGCCGCCATGCTCGAGCGCTTCCCCCCACGGGAGATCGTCGAGCTAACCACCCACGCCGAAGCCAACGGGTTCACCGGCGTCATGGCGACGGACCACTTCCAACCGTGGACGCCGCAGCAGGGGCAGGCGAGCTTCGTGTGGAACGTCCTCAGCGCGCGCGGGCAGACGACGACCGGCGACCACGGAACCGGGGTTACGACGCCGACGTTCCGGTCGCATCCGGCGCTCACCGCTCAGGCGAGCGCAACACTCGCGGCGCTGTATCCGGGGCGGCACTGGCTGGGCATCGGCAGCGGGGAGGCGCTCAACGAGCACATCACCGGACAGTACTGGCCGGAGGCGCCCGAGCGCATCGACCGCATGTTCGAGGCGGTCGACGTGATCAAGAAGCTGTTCGCGTCGGGGCTCGCCCAGCGGGATGTGCGGCACGACGGCCAGTACTTCAAGCTCGAGTCCACCCGGCTGTGGACGATGC
Source organism: Rhodoglobus sp. (assembly GCA_046155245.1). GTDB lineage: Bacteria > Actinomycetota > Actinomycetes > Actinomycetales > Microbacteriaceae > Rhodoglobus. Next base: position 19,037 of record JBJXDR010000080.1, read on the forward strand.
CCGAGCGGGCGCCCGAGATCCTGGTCGCGGCATCCGGACCGGTCACGGCCCGCCGCGCCGGCCGCACCGTCGATGGGCTCATCACCGAGGTTGCCCCCCTCGACAAGATCGCCCTGCTGCTGCAGCGCTTCGCGGAGGGCGCGAAGGAGGCCGGCCGCGACCCCGGCAGCCAGGTGCTCGTGCTGCGCCTGCACCTGAGCTGGGCCCCCACCGACGAGGAGGCGATGCGCAACGCCCTGGCCGAGTGGCCCAACGGCGGCATGCGGTTCGGGCGCAGCGACATCCGCTCGCCGTTTGATTTTGACCAGTTGGCGAAGCTCGTGCGTCCCGAAGACTTCGAGGGTCGGATGCTCGTCACCGCCGACCTCGATGCGCACCGTCAGCACATCCAGACCTTCCTCGACCTCGGGTTCGACCGCATCTACCTGCACAATGCCGGGCGCAACCAGCGCGACTGGATCGAAGTATTCGGCCGCGACGTGCTGCCGAAGCTCACGCGCTAGGCGAGAGCCTCCTCCACGCCGTCGAGCCACTCGCTCCAGAACTCTTTCCAGTGTTCCCCGAGGTCGATGGTCTCGAGCTTCTCGTGCGTGACGGTGACGCGCAGCCGGTCTTTCGGGGCGGGGTCGAAGGCGAAGGCGACCGTGCCGAGCGGCTCGCTGTCCTGCGCGATCGTGAAGCGCGGCGACTTCGATTCGGGCTTGGAGCGCAGCGTGAGCTCATACCCGGGCACGAGCTCGGCGCGGGCGGTGTCGTCGAGGATTAGTGTGCGGAGGTCCGCGGCATCCGGCGGCAGAATGCGCGTGCGACTCACCGTAAACGTGCCGTCGGGCATCTGGCCGGGGAGACGCAGGCCGGTAATCCGCTCGAAGCCGACGGTGACGGCCTGCGCCCACCACCCATCGACCCCTTGGTCATCGCGCAGCCACGTGGCGATCGCGGTGTGCCCGGCGTCTCGACCGGGTCCCGCGTCGATGCGGCTCACCCAGTCATCCCAATCGCGGCCGGTGTTGGCCACGATCGCCTCTGTCGCCTGCATGGGTGCGGCGATCCATCCGGATGCCGCGACCCCGGGCAACGGCGTCAGCAGGGCGCGGCGTGCCGCACCGTACCGCTCGCCGGTCTTGAGCATGCGCTCGCGGATGCGGCGCTTGAAGGTTTCGTGCTTCGTCATCAGAACTCCCGTGCTCATGGTGCCTGATCGCACGCTCGCGCCGCCGATCCGCACCGCACGTGAGGATGGTCTGCGTCGAGCACTCGAGGTCCCCTTGGGCTCCCGCCGTGAGGCTGCCGACAGCGCGAGTGCCGACGTGGAGCTCGGGCGCAACGCGGCGCCCACGAGTGACGCTAGCGCGTCGATGCGGCGGAGGCAATCGGCGCGGGGTTCGCAGAGGTCACGGGAAGGACCGTGCACAAGGAGCGCACCTAAACTGTTTCGGTGATGCTCACCGTTTTCGGCGTCGGCGGCCTGCCGGAATTCGTTGCCGGCGACGACCTTGCGACGATCATCGGGGACGCGGTCGAGGGCATTCTCGAGCACGGCGACATCCTCGCGATCACCTCGAAGATCGTCTCGAAGGCCGAGGGTCGGCAGGTGCTCGCGGCCGACCGCGAGGACGCGATCACCGCGGAGACCGTGCGCGTGGTCGCCTCCCGCGTGCACCCGGGAGGCGCGACTCGGATCGTCGAGAATCGGCTCGGGATGGTGCTCGCCGCCGCCGGCGTGGACGCGAGCAACACTCCCGAGGGCGTTGTGCTGTTGCTGCCGGAGGACCCTGACGTGTCGGCCCGCGCGCTGTGTTCCGCGCTGCGCGATCGCTTCGGGTTGTACGTCGGCGTACTCATCACGGACACGCTGGGTCGCCCTTGGCGTCAGGGCCAGACCGATGTCACGATCGGTGCGGCGGGCATCAAAGTCATGGACGATCTGCGGGGCACGACCGACGCATCCGGCCGGCGATTGGATGCCACGATCGCCGCCACCGCGGACGAGCTGGCTGGCGCGGCTGACCTCGTGAAGGGCAAGGCGTCGGGGGTGCCGGTGGCGATCATCCGCGGCATGGGGCATCTGGTGGGTGAGCTGAACGAGCCGGGCGCACGGGCGCTGATCCGGCCGGCCAACGAGGACATGTTCCGTGTGGGCAGCGCTGAGGCGTACGCCGAGGGGTTCGAGGCCGGGCGCGCGGCGGGTGGCGATAGGCCTAATGCCGGCGCCTGACTCGGTCTCAACTGACTGGGTGATTGTCGTGCCGTTCCGCGCGGCCGGCGCGAAGTCGCGGTTCGGTGCGGGAGACAACAGCGCGCTCGCGCTCGCGATGGCCCTCGACACCGTGGAGGTTGCGCTGGCAGTGGGCCCGGTGATCGTCGTGACTTCGGATGCCCGCCCGTTCGCCCGGCTCGGCGCATCCGTCATCGCGGACCCGGGTGCGGGGCTCAACGCGGCCATCTCGTCGGGGCTGGACTTTGCTGGATCAGGCACAGCGGGCCTCGGCAGAGCGCGTGCTGTACTCCTCGGGGACCATCCCGCCCTCACCTCGACCGAGCTGGCCGAGGCGCTGGCTGCCGCCGGCCTGCACCCGCTGTCGTTCGTCGCCGACGCGCACGGCGAGGGCACGGCCCTCACCGCCGCTGCGCCGGGCGTTCCGCAGGCCCTGCTCTTCGGTGCCGGATCGGCCGCCGCCCACCGTTCCGCCGGCTTCGTTCCGCTCGCCGGTGGGTGGCCCGGCCTGCGCGTCGACGTCGACACGGCGGCCGACCTCGCGGGGCTCACGAACCTCGGCGTACGCACCCGAGCGTGGCTCGCGGGCCGGGCGTAGGGTGGTCTCGTGCAGCTGGTGCCGTTCCTTTACCTGATCGCGCTCATCGTCGCGACGGTGTCGGTGATTCTCGCCGCTCGTACCCGGTTCTTCGACAAGTTCACGTGGGTGTTGTTCGTGCTGTTCGTGCCGATCATCGGGATAATCGCGTGGTTCTTGGCGGGGCGTGACCCCGCGGCGGCGGCCGTGTCGGACGGCTACTACGACTCCGAGCGGGGGGATGCCGCGGACGACGCCGTAGAGGCGGAGCTCGAGCGGGACTAGTCGAGCTTGGGCGCGCGCGAGTTTCACGGCGGGGGCCGGTTCGGGCCGCACGATCCCGGAGCGCTTGAGGCGCATCGCGGCGTTCAGGTAGAGGCCCACCGCACGATCCGAACCCTCAGCAACCGTGTCAGCACCGCGTTCCCCTCCGGATTCCCGGCCCACGCCGAACGCTGCCACTGTAGCCGTCGGCATCCGTTCGCAACTGCGGGGATTCTGCCCGACACGCCGCTCAGGGAGCGGGCGGGGCGGCGTGTCGCCCGAAATCTCCGCAGTTGTGCACGCGCCGGGCCGCGCTACAGGGCGAGCGCGCGCCCGACCGCGTCGCGCGCGACTTGCGCGCGGGTCGCGTCGTCGGTGAGCCAGAGCGGCACGGCGCGCGCGGTGATGCCCGCGGCCGCGAGGGGAGCGACGGCCGCGTCATCCGAGGTATCGACGAGCCAGCCGTTGAGCACACCGCCGGCCGACCGCGACCCATAGTGGAGCGCGACCGCGGACGCCGAGGTCGAGACACCGATCGCGGTGAGGCAGGCGTCGGCCATGCCGCGCACGACGGCTCCCGCGATGATCGGGGAGACGCCGACGACGGGTGCGGGGGTGTCCTGAAGTGCCGGAACGATTCCGGGGATGGCCAGGATCGACCCGATCGACACGACCGGGTTGGACGGCGCGACCAGCACGACATCGGCATCCCCCAGAGCGTCGACCACTCCGGGTGCAGGCGCCGCCGAGGAAGCCCCCACGAAGTCGAACGCGAGCGCGGGCAGGGATGCGCGGTGCCGCGTCCACCACTCCTGGAAGTGCATCATGCCCTGATCAGTGAGGACGTGCGTCTCCACTTCCGAGTCGGTCGACGGCAGCAGGGTCACCCCGATATCCCACCGCGCAGTCAGCAGCGGCACCACCGACGACAGCGGCATCCCGGACCGCAGGTAGTGCGTGCGCGCCAGGTGCGTGCCGAGATCGAGATCGCCGAGCGTGAACCACGGCCAGCCGACGTTGTACGCACGCAGCTCGCCGGCCACGCGCTCGCTCTCGCCGACCCGTCCCCAACCCCGAACCGTGTCGTTCTGGCCCGCGAGGGTATACATGATCGTGTCGAGGTCGGGCGCGATGCGAACGCCCACGTGCCACATGTCGTCGCCCACGTTGACGATGGCCGTGATATCCGCTGACGGGTAGGCGGCGCGCACGCCGAGCAGGAACCGGCTGCCACCCACCCCACCGGCCAGCACTGTGATCTTCACCTGCCAAGGCTACCGGCGAACTCACAGGGTGCACTTTTCGCGTGGGGTGTGAGACTGGTGTGGTGGACGCCGCCGCCCAGACCCAACCCGACGACACCGCAGCCCTGCCGCACGACGAGTTCTACGCAAAAGCCCGCGCAATTCTGCGGGGCGTGCAGACCGTGATCGACGGTAAGCGGGAGGCCGTCGAGATGGCCCTCACGGTGCTCTTGGCCGAAGGGCACCTGCTCATCGAGGACGTTCCTGGTGTCGGCAAGACGATGCTCGCGCGGGCGCTCGCGAAGTCGGTGGACTGCTCGGTGTCGCGCATCCAGTTCACGCCCGACCTGCTGCCGAGCGACATCACGGGTGTCTCCGTCTACAACCAGGCCGATCGCGAGTTCGAGTTCAAGCCCGGCCCGATCTTCGCGAACATCGTGATCGGCGACGAGATCAACCGCGCGAGCCCGAAGACCCAGTCCGCCCTGCTCGAGAGCATGGAGGAAGGTCAGGTCACGGTCGACGGCCGCACCTACACGCTCGCGACCCCGTTCATCGTCGTGGCCACGCAGAACCCCATCGAGATGGAGGGAACGTACCCGCTGCCCGAGGCGCAGCGGGACCGTTTCATGGCGCGCATCAGCATGGGGTATCCGGATGCCACGGCAGAACTAGAGATGCTGACCACCCGTGAGACGTCCAGTCCTCTGGCCGAGCTCGAGCCCGTCGTCACCGGCGAGGACCTGCAGCGGATGATCGGCGCGACCCGCGCGGTGTACACGAGCCGTGCGGTCGAGCAGTACGCCGTCGCGATCGCCCAGGCCACCCGTGCGGACCGCGAGCTGCGCCTCGGTGCCAGCCCACGCGCAACGCTCCAGCTGGTGCGTGCGGCGAAGGCCCGCGCGGCTCTCGACGGCCGCGAGTTCGTGCTGCCTGACGACATTGAGGCCCTGGCGATCCCGGTGCTGGGTCACCGCTTGATCGCTGCGCGGCGTGCCGGGGGCGGTACCACTGCGCTCTCCGGCGGCAGTGTTGCGGACATCATCATGCGAATCGTTGCGCAGACCCCCGTGCCGCTGAGCGCGGCCTGAGTCGCACCATGGCGTCACCGGCGAAGGGCGCGGGAGTTCGCGTGACCCGGCGCGGCTGGTGGTTTGTGGGCGCGGGCGGGGTCGCGTTTGTGGCCGCCTATGCCGGCGGCCGGCCGCAGTTGCTGTTCGTGGCGTGCCTGCTTCTCGCGTTGCCGTTGATCGCTCTCGCGATGGTCGCTCTGCGGCGACCCCGCCTTCGGGCGCGGCGCGGTTTCGCGCCGCGGGTGGTGGCCGCGGGGTCGGTGACCACGGTGTCGGTGGTGGTGAGCAACGCGGCGCCCGGGAGGAGTTTGCCCGCGTCGTGGTGGGATCGGCTGCCGTGGCATCCGTGGGCTACACCCCCGGGAAGCATGCCGAGCCTTCAGGCGCGCGGGCCGCGGTTCGCGCGGGGCAACGCGACTACGGTGCTCTACGATCTCGCACCGCCACGGCGGGGGATCGTTCCGGTCGGCCCGCTCACGGTCGAGGTGACCGACGCGTTCGGACTCGCGACGTGCCGCAGCGTGGTCGGCGAACCCGAGTTGCTCACGGTGACGCCCGAGGTCGTGCCCTTGGCCGACTCGGGGCTCTCGGTACCCGCTGGCGACGGCGAGTCGCGGCTCGTGCAGCGGCGCGCAACGGGCGATGAGGACGACGCGATGACCCGCGAGTACCGGCACGGTGACGCCATGCGACGGGTGCACTGGAGGGCGTCGGCGCGGTCGGGCGACCTGATGGTGCGTCAGGAGGAGCAGCGCAGTTTTCCGGAGGCGCGCATCCTGGTCGACACCACTCGCGCCGGCTACCACGACGTCGATCGCGGCGAGAGCGACGCATTCGAGTGGGTCGTGCGCATGCTCGCGTCGGTCGCCGTGCACTTGAGGCGCACGGGTTTTCTCGTGACGATCGAGGAGACCGGGCCCGCCCAGCTGGACGAGGTGGGTCGCGGTCGGCGCCGTACGTGGGGCGACGAGGAGTTCCTGAGCAGCCTGGCCTCGCTGCACCTCACTGGCGCTAATGCCCACGCCTCGGTTCAGCGTCGGTCCGCGGGCCCGGTCTTCGCACTCGTCGGCAGCGCCGACACCTCGACGGTCGAGTGGATGCTCGCCCACCACCGCCAAGGCGAACTCGCCGTAGCGTTCGTGGTGCGCTCACCTTCCGCTCTCGATCAGCTCGACCGCAGTTTCGGCATTCCGCGGGGCGCGAGCACCCTCGAAGATCATCTTGCTGACACCGGGTGGCTCGTGGTGCCGGTGCGCAGCGACGAGGACCATGCCGCGGCCTGGCAGGCCGTGGTTGTTGAGTTGGGACGCTCCCGTGGCACTGCGTGAGGCCGAGAGGTCGCAGGCTGTGCCGCGCAAGGCCGCGGCCCGTCAGCCTGCGCCGCGCAAGCCCGCGCCCCGCCCGGGCGCACGGCCGAAAGACCCCCGCCACTGGATCCTCAGCGGCCTGATCCTCGTTGCCATCGGCATCGCCGCGTCAGGACTGTCGAGCGTGCTCGCCGACGTCGTGTGGTGGTTCGCGTACATGGGCGTGACGGCGGTCGTGCTGCTGGCCGCGGCGGTCGTGCGCTCCACGGCTCGGCGCCGGGTGTGGGCTAGCGTCGCGGGGGTGGGTGGCGCTGTGGCATCCATCACCGTGCTGTTCGCCCCGGGCACGGCGCTGCTCGGCTTCATTCCGACGTTTGCGACGTTCGAGGCGTTCCGCGAGCTTGAGCTCGCGGGCGGCACATCGATCGCGGAACAGGACCTGCCCGCGGATGCCGATCAGGGCATCCTGTATCTGATCTGTCTCGGGGCGGCGGCGATCGCTCTCGTCGCAGACGCTCTCGCGCACCAGTTCCGCACACCAGCGCTCGTTGGAGTACCCCTGCTCGTGATGCTGCTCGTGCCGAGCTTCGTGCGGGCCGAGCTCAATGACCCGTTCGTGTTCGTGCTCACGGCGGCGGCGTGGATCGCGATCATGCTCTTCGGGTCGGGCCAGCGCCAGTTCGCGCTGGGCACAGCCGCGGCGGCGCTCGCCGCGTCGCTCGCGCTGCCGCTCGTGCTGCCCCCGGTCAATCCCGGCGATGACGGTCGTCCGCCGGGCGGTCTGACCACAGGGCTCAACCCGATCATCACCCTCGGCAACGATCTGCGACGCCCAGACCCGACGCTCGCACTCACCTACACCACGTCCGTCTCTGGTGGTCAGTATCTGCGTCTGACAACCCTGGATGACTTCACCGGCACGGCGTGGGCGCCGACCGCCATCGACCGCGTGCCCGGCAACGTCGTGAGTGCGATCGGGCCGGCACCTGGGCTTGGTGAGGGCGTGCCGACCATCGCAATCACTACGGAGATAACCGTGGCGAGTACCCTAAGTCGGTGGCTGCCCGTGCCGTACGCCCCCAGCCGAATTTCTGGACTCGACGGCGACTGGTGGTGGGAACCGGATGGCCTATCGGTGCGAACTGAGAGTTCGAACGCGCGTAATCAGGAGTACCAGGTCGCGAGCGTTCAGGTGGCGCCGTCGATCGAACAGCTCGTGGCATCCGGCACGACGGTGGAACCGGGCCTGGAGCGCTACCTCGAGATCCCCGAGGACCTGCCCGAACTCGTCGCGACGACCGCGCGCGACGTGGTCGGCGCGGCGGCGAGCAACTACGACAAGGCGATTGCCTTGCAGGCCTACTTTCGGGGTAGTGAGTTCACTTACTCGGAGGATGCGCCCGTCGAACAGGATTTCGACGGGTCTGGCGCTGCAGTGCTCGGCGTCTTCCTCGAGGTCAAATCTGGTTACTGCGTGCAATTCTCTTCAGCCATGGCCGTGATGGCACGCACACTGGGGATTCCTGCGCGCCTCGCGGTCGGATTCACTCCGGGGCAAGCCGATCTTGCGGGCCCGGCCCAGGGCGTCCCGGTCGAGTCACAGCCCGTCGAAGTGCCGGGCGAAACCGTGTATCGAGTGACAACCAACAACTTGCACTCATGGCCCGAGCTCTATTTCGCGGGCATCGGCTGGATTCGGTTCGAGCCGACCCCGGGCCGCGGATTCGAGCCGGCGTTCGCGCCGCTCAGCCAGGATGACCTGTCCACCCCCAACGTCGACGAGTCAGTTCCGCCGGCCCCTACTACGGCTCCCGTAGCGGCGCCGAGTGCCGCACCCTCCCTGCCCCCGGACGACCCGACTCTCAACGACCCGTCGTCTGCGGGCCCGGATGCCACGGCGACACCCCTATCGCCGGTGCCCTTCGTGCTAGTACTGTTCGTGGCCCTGCTCGCGACCCCGTGGGCGCTTCGGATGGCGGCCGGCCGCCGCCGTCTGGCTGCCGCCCGCGCCGGCTCGGCCCGCGAGGCCTGGGACGAACTGGTTGCCGTGGTCACGGATCTGGGCATCCCGCTGTCGATGTCTCTCACGCCGAGGCAGGCGGCCGCCGATCTGGCGGAGTTCCTCGATCCCGGCGAACGTGACGCACTCAGGCACCTCACGACGGCCCTTGAGGCGCAGGCTTTCGCCGGGGCGTCCCGCACCCCGGTGCCGCTCGACGATCTGCGTGTCGTGCTGCGCGGCCTTCGTCGCGGCTCTGGTTGGGGCGCACGGCTCGCGGCGCGGCTGCTGCCCCGCTCGCTCGTGGCGGCGTGGCTGCCAGCTACCGCGCCCCGGCCGGTGGAGTAGCCGCACCGCCCCCCTCACCCCAACGGCGCGCCGGTTCGTTGTGGGCGCTCCCGCTGCAGCAACCGCGCGCACAACAAACCCGCGCGCACAAGAAGTCCGGCGCCGGGTCGACGCGCGGCCGACCGAGGCCGCCGCACCCACTCACCCCAACGGCGACATCGCAATCACCGGCCGCCCCGTGACCGGATTGTTCAGTACAACGGCCTCGACCCCGTACACCTCGCGAATGAGCGCGGGCGTCAGCGTGTCGACCGTTGCCCCAGCGGCGACGACGCGGCCGGCCCGCAGCACGATCACGTGGTCGGAGTAGGTCGCGGCGAGACCGAGGTCGTGCAGCGCGGCGACCACGGTCATCCCCTCTCCCGACAGGGACTGCAGCAGGGCGAGCACCGTGAGTTGAGCACCGATGTCGAGGTGGTTCGTGGGCTCGTCGAGCAGCAGCAGACGCGGCTCCTGCGCTAAGGCTCGGGCGAGCATGACGCGTTGACGCTCGCCGCCGGAGAGGGTGCCGAAGTCGCGCGCCGCGAAGTCGGTCATGCCCACGGATTCCAACGCGGCGCTGACGACGGGGTCGGCGCCCTCCGCGGCCCACAGCGACTGGTGCGGCAGCCGGCCCAGCGCCACGACCGCGGCGACGGGCATCGCGAGGTCGGTCGCGGAGTCCTGCTCGACGAGGGCCGCGAGCCGAGCGCGCTGGCGTCGAGGCATCCCGAGAAGGTCGGTGCCGTCGAAGTCGACCGCGCCGGTTGCGGGCCGCTGCACTGCCGCGAGCGCCCGCAACAGCGTCGACTTGCCTGCCCCGTTGGGTCCGACGAGCGCAGTCAGCGCGCCCGCGGGCGCCTCGATGGAGACCCCGTCGATCAGTAGCGCGCCGCCCGCAGCGACGACGATGCGTGAGCCAACGAGCCCGGCCGAGCCAGCACCGGCACCGCCGACCAACCCGGCCCCGCTCACGTCAGCCCCTTCCGCCGGGCAAGGAGCAGCGCGAACACCGGCGCGCCGACGATCGCGGTTACGATCCCGACCGGGAGTTCGCGCGGGTCGAAGACGGTGCGAGCGAGGGTGTCCGCCCACACAAGGAAGATCCCGCCCACGAGCGCAGACAGCGGCAGAAGCGCGCGATGGCCCGTGCCCACCAGTAGGCGCACGGCGTGTGGCAGCACGAGTCCCACGAATCCGATCGAGCCTGACACCGACACCATCCCACCGGTCAGCAGTGCGGATGCCGCGAGCAGCCCCCACCTGGTGGCGCTCACGTTCACCCCCAGCGACGCGGCCGACACGTCGCCGAACGCGAACGCATCCAGCAGCCTGCCCGTGAGCATGATCGGGAGCCCGGCGACAAGAAGAGTCCCGAACGAGATTGCGACCGCGGGCCACCGGGCACCCGCGAGCGAGCCCAGCAACCAGCCGAGAATCTCGCGGTAGGAGTCGCCGGTCACGGCCCAGAAGATCACGAGACTTGTGATGGCCGAGGCGAGCGCCGACACGGCGAGCCCGGCGAGCACAGTACGGGTCGGCGTAATGCGCCCGAGCGAGCTCGCGAGAAGGAGCGTGAGGCCGAGCGCAAGCATCGATCCGAGAAACGCGGCGAGCGGCAGCAGCACCGCGAGCCCGAGCAGCAGCACAGATACGGCCCCGAGTGACGCACCGCTCGACAGCCCGAGCAGGTAGGGGTCGGCGAGCGGGTTGCGAGTGATCGCCTGCATCACCGCGCCGCTGACCGCGAGCCCTGCGCCCACGGCCGCTGCGGTGAGGATGCGCGGCAGCCGCAGCTCCCACACGATTCCGTCGCGCAGCTCGGGTAGCGGGCTGACCCCGACGCCGAGGTGGCTGAGGATCGAAGCCCACACCTCGTCGAAACGGATGTCAGCGGGCCCAATAGTGACGGCGAGCGTCACCGAGGCCACGAGCATCAGCCCGAGGCCCGCCGCCCACAGCCCAACCGGAACCCCGCCCGCTGATCGAGCTTGTCGATATCCGGCGTCAGCCTCACGACCCATCAATCACGGCTAACTGATCGCGCAACGATTCCGCCGCCTCGACCGAACGCACGCCCGCCTCGGTTGCCGCGAACGGCACAATCAGGTAGCGCTTCGCCTTCACGGCGCTGAGGTTCTGGGTGGCGGGGTTCGACTCGAGCATCGCGATCTTCGCCTCGGCGGTGTTCCACGTCGCATCCACGAGCACGATCACGTCGGGGTCGGCGTCGACCACGACCTCCCAGTTGAGCGGGGCCCAGGTCGCGTTGACGTCAGCGGCGATGTTGACGAGTCCGAGGGTCTCGAGCACGAGTTGGGGAGCGCCGATTCCGGCACCGACGTAGGGGGTGTCGTCGCCGGAGGAGTACCACAGGGCGGTGCGCCCGCCACCGGGCTGGTCGGCGAGCAGGGCATCCACTCTCGCTTGCTGGTCGGCGACCAGAGCCGAAGCGTCGACCCGGAAGACCGACGCGACCTCGGTGATGTCGCCGAAGACGTCATCCCACGTGAGCTTCGGGGGCTGGATGCTCAGGCACGCCGATGGCGCAACGTACGTGTTCACGCCCAGGGACTCGAGCTCCGCACGTTCACCCACGCCCTCCGAGCTGAAGTTGGACTCCCAGCCGCCGAAGACGAGGTCGGGCTCCAGCTCCAGCACGGCCTCCTCGTTCGGCACGAAGTCGGAGATCGAGGGGATGTCGGTGGCGGGCTCCCACTGGGCGGGAACGGGTCCGTCCTGGAATGCCGTGCCAATAATGCGGTCGCCGAGGCCCAGCGCCAGCAACAGCTCGGTGGTGGAGCTCTTGATGGTCACGACACGCTCGGGCGCGGAGTCGAAGGTCACCGAGACTCCGCAGTTGTCGATGATGATGGGCGCAGCGGCGTCGATCGTGGGGGTAGGGGTGGGGGAGCCCGCGCTCGCGCAGCCGCTCAGGGCGAGAGCGGCAGCGAGCATAGGGACGAAAACACGGGCGCGAGACATGGGGCTCCAAGCGGAAAACGGGCAGGGTCGAAGGCGCGGCGCGAACGGCCGCCACCGACCGGCCGCCCCAAGTCAGGAGCGGCGAACCACGCCATACGCGGCGCTCGGGTCGAAGCGCAACAAGCCTACGCCTTCACAGCCGGACCGAGTTGGTCGCGCGCCGCAGGTTCAGGCGCGCACTGCCGTCGCCAGCGCCGCCGCGATCGACGGGGCGTCGGTCGCGATCAATCCCACAGTGACCCGCACCTGTGGCTCGCTGCCAGAGAACTGGAACGGCGCCCCGGGCGCGACCTGGATGCCCGCTGCCGCAAGACTCACCGTCGCGGAACGCTCATCGGCCACGCGCAACCACGCGTTCAGCCCGTCCCCGGCGGCGACGGACACCCCGGCGCGAGCCATCGCGTCGGCGAAGGACGCCTGCCGTTCCGCGTACACGCGACGGGCGGTGGCGACTTGGGCGACGGCATCCGGGTTCGTCAGCAGGTCGAAGAGCACGGACTGCATCATGCGGCTCGTCCAGCCCGGACCGAGAAGGCGGTGCGCGATGACCCGCTCCACCAGCTCACGCGGTCCGCCGAGCGCGCCGATGCGCAGGTCGGGTCCGTGGGTCTTCGAGTAGCTGCGCACGTGCAGCACCCGGTCGGGCAGCCACGTTGCGAGGCTCACGACCGGCGCGTTCGCGATGGCACCGGAATGGTCATCCTCGACCACGATCGCGTGCGCCGCCGTGCGGCTGCGCTTCAGGATGCCCGCGAGCTCGCTTGCGCGCTCGAGGCTCATTGACACGCCACTCGGGTTGTGGGCTCGCGGCTGCAGTAGCACCGCGGTGGGGCCTTGGGCGAGCGCACTCGCGAAGGCGTCGGGCAGCATCCCCTGATCATCGAGTTCGACTCCAACAGCCTCGAGCCCGTAGTGGTCGATCAGATCAAAGAACGGCGGAAAGGTCGGGTTCTCGACGACGATCCGGTCGCCGAAGCGTGTGATGCTCGCGAGCACTCGGTCGATCGCGTCGAGCGCTCCATTGGTCACCGTGAGCGCTTCCGGCGGTGCGGGCCACGACTCACGGAGCAGGTCGTGCAGCTCCGGGATGTCCGGCTTCTGCAAGTAATTCGCGGTGTCTGCCCGGCCGGAAAGCCGACCGAGCGATGCCATCAGGTCGGGCAGCAATGCGGGGTCAGGGGTACCGCGCGAGAGGTCGAGGCGGGCGCCGTGGTCGCCTTCCATTCCGCGGTAGCGCACGGGGAGCCAATCCCGCGGTGCCGAACGCACCACGCTCCCGCTGCGCCCGCGACTGAGGATGAGCCCATTGGCCGACAGCGTCTGCCAGGCGTGGCTGACTGTCGCCGGGCTCACGCCGAGATCGGCGGCCAGCGCGCGCACGGTCGGCAGCCGGTCGCCCGGAGCGAGCTCGCCACGGGTGATCAGGCGCGCGATCCCGGCCGCAATACCCTGCGGGGTGGGGGACTCGATCGCAAGGGCTACCGACTTCATGAGAACCGCCGTAGATTCGGGATTTACCCGAATATCGCGAAACGAAACGTTCGGGAAATGTTTAGGGGCCAGAATAACAAAAAGCACCAATGAGGGAGCAACCAGATGACCGTTGTACGCGCCGCGATCACCCAGACCACGTGGACCGGTGACAAGAAGTCCATGCTCGACAAGCACGAACAGTTCGCTCGGGATGCCGCGGCTCAAGGCGCACAGGTGATCTGTTTCCAGGAACTCTTCTACGGTCCCTACTTCGGTATCACCGAAGACAAGAAGTATTACGCCTACGCGGAGCCCGCGGATGGCCCGATAGTGCAGCGTTTCGCGAAGCTCGCGAAGGAGCTGAACCTCGTCATGATCCTGCCGATCTACGAGGAGGACATGCCCGGCGTGTACTACAACACCGCGATCGTGGTGGATTCCGACGGCACGATCCTCGGCCAGTACCGCAAGCACCACATCCCGCACCTCGATCGGTTCTGGGAGAAGTTCTACTTCCGCCCCGGCAACATGGGCTATCCCGTCTTCAACACCGCCGTCGGCCCGATCGGCGTCTACATCTGCTACGACCGCCACTTCCCCGAGGGATGGCGCGAGCTCGGCCTCAACGGCGCACAGATCGTCTTCAACCCGAACGCCACCAAGCCGGGTCTCTCGAACCGGCTGTGGGAGGTCGAGGGGCCGGCGGCTGCGGTCGCGAACGGTTACTTCGTGCTCCAGCCCAACCGGGTCGGCCGTGAAGACAACGAGTACGGCGACCTCGCTGTGGACTTCTACGGCACGAGCCAGGTCATTGACCCGCGCGGCAACTTCGTGGGCGAGCGGGGCTCGGGCGAGAACGAGGAGCTGGTCATCCGCGACCTGGACATGGACATGATCCGCCAGATGCGCGACGACTGGCAGTTCTACCGCGACCGTCGTCCCGAGTCCTACACGTCGATCCCGAAGCCGTAGCGGAGGCCACGATGGCAACAACACTGATCACCGGTGGCACGGTCGTCACCGCAACCGGCCGCTCCGAGGCGGATGTGCTCATCGACGGCGAGACGATCGTCGGCGTGCTTACTCCCGGATCCGTGCTGCTCGGCTCAGATCTCGCGTCCTCGGTGGATCACGTGCTCGACGCGAAGGGCAAGTACGTGATCCCCGGGGGCGTCGATGCGCACACCCACATGGAGTTGCCGTTCGGCGGCACCGCGGCATCCGACACGTTCGAAACGGGCACCCAGGCCGCCGCGTGGGGTGGCACGACGACGATCATCGACTTCGCCGTTCAGACCTATGGCCAGCAGGTGATGGATGGCCTTGCCGCGTGGCACGCGAAGGCTGCGGGCAACTGCGCGATCGACTACGCGTTCCACCAGATCATCGGCGAGGTCAACGACGACTCGCTCGCGGCGATGAGGAAGCTGCCCGACGAGGGTGTGTCGAGCTTCAAGCTGTTCATGGCCTACCCGGGCGTCTTCATGTCGGATGACGCGCAGGTGTTCAAGGCAATGCAGGTCTCCGCGGAGACCGGCATGATGACGATGATGCACGCCGAGAACGGGCCGGTCATCGACGTCATGGTCAAGCAACTGCTCGAGCAGGGCAAGACCGATCCCTACTTCCACGGCGTTGCTCGAGCGTGGCAGATGGAGGAGGAGGCCACCCACCGCGCGATCATGCTCGCCCACCTCACGGGTGCTCCGCTGTACGTGGTTCACGTGTCCGCGAAGCAGGCGGTCGAGCAGCTCGCGGCCGCGCGCGATATCGGTCAGAACGTGTTCGGTGAGACGTGCCCGCAGTACCTGTACCTGTCGCTCGAAGGCCAGCTCGGCGCGGTCAGCGACGAGTGGGGTGCTTTTGAGGGCGCGAAGTGGGTGTGCTCGACCCCCCTGCGATCGAAAGCCGAGGGTCACCAGCACCACATGTGGCAGTCGCTTCGTACCAACGACATCCAGATGGTCTCGACCGACCACTGCCCGTTCTGCATGAAGGGCCAGAAGGATCTCGGTCTCGGCGACTTCTCGAAGATCCCGAACGGAATCGGGTCGGTGGAGCACCGCATGGACTTGCTCTACCAGGGCGTCGTCGACGATCAGATCTCGCTCGAGCGGTGGGTAGAGATCACGTCGACCACGCCGGCCCGCATGTTCGGGCTCTACGGCAAGAAGGGCGTGATCCAGCCGGGCGCGGATGCCGACATCGTCATCTACGATCCCGCCGGCCACACCTCGATCGGTTATGGCGAGGGCAAGAAGCACCACATGAACATGGACCACTCCGCGTGGGAGGGCTTCGAGATCGACGGACACGTCGACACCGTGCTCTCGCGCGGCAAGGTCGTGATCGACAACAACGAGTA
Organism: Rhodoglobus sp.; assembly: GCA_046155245.1. Taxonomy (GTDB): domain Bacteria; phylum Actinomycetota; class Actinomycetes; order Actinomycetales; family Microbacteriaceae; genus Rhodoglobus. The sequence continues at coordinate 34,869 of JBJXDR010000080.1, forward strand.
CCTGGGCGCCAAGGGCGACGGCAAGTTCGTCAAGCGCGGCCTGTCGCAGTACCTGATCTAGAACGGAACCAGATGCAATTCGGAGCAGTCCTCCAGACCCACCCGCCGGCCTCACGCACGGTTCACCTCGCCAAGCTCGCGGAGCAGTACGGCTTCGAGTACGTGTGGACCTTCGACTCGCACATTCTGTGGGAGGAGCCGTACGTCATCTACAGCGCGATCCTCGCCCAGACCAATCGCGTGATCGTGGGCCCCATGGTGACCAACCCGGCGACGCGCGACTGGACCGTCACGGCATCCACGTTTGCGACCCTGAACGAGATGTACGGCAACCGCACGATCATCGGCATCGGTCGCGGTGACTCGGCGGTGCGCGTCACCAACGGCAAGCCGACGACCCTCGCCGATTTACGCGATTCGGTGCATGTGATCCGCGAACTCGCCAACTCGCGCTCGGTCGAGTACAACGGTTCGCAGCTGCAGTTTCCATGGAGCAAGGGCTCGAAGGTCGATGTCTGGGTGGCCGCCTACGGCCCGCTCGCGCTCAAGCTGACCGGTGAAGTCGGCGACGGCTTCATCCTGCAACTGGCCGACCTCGACATCGCCGAGTGGATGATCAAGACGGTTCGGGATGCCGCGGCGAAAGCCGGGCGCGACCCGCTCTCGGTGAAGTTCTGTGTAGCCGCGCCCTTCTACGTCGGTGACAACTTCGAGCACATGCGCAACCAGACTCGCTGGTTCGGCGGGATGGTGGGAAATCACGTCGCTGACATCGTCGCCAAGTACGGCGAGGGCTCGGCGGTGCCCAAGGCGCTCACGGATTACATCAAGGCGCGCCAGGGCTACGACTACAACGAGCACGGCCTCGCGGGCAACAGCCACACCGACTTCGTACCCGACGAGATCGTCGACCGCTTCTGCGTGCTCGGCACGGCCGAACAGCACATCGAGAAACTCAAGGCGCTCAAGGAACTCGGCGTTGACCAGTTCGCAGGATACCTCCAGCACGACCACAAGGAGGAGACGCTGCGCGTCTACGGCGAGACCGTGATGCCCGCGCTCCGCGAACACGTGGCGGCGAAGGCATGAGGCTGGCCCCCGAATGACCCTTCGACGAGCTCAGGGCGGCGCCACAATCAGGGCGGTTCTCATCGGCGCGCTCGGCATCGTCCTGCTCGGACTTCTGTGGGAGGGCTATAAGGCGCTCGGCCCAGCCGAAGGCTTCGATCTCTTCGGCCTCCAACTGCTTCCCCGAACCTCGGATGTCGCGATGCCCCGGCTCGCCGACATGCTGGCCCGTGCACTGGCACCGGTCAACACCGCTGCCGAGTCACAGCCGGTGTGGCTCGCGGTTCTTCTCGCGTGCTTCTCGAGCCTCGGCACTGCTGCGGTCGGCCTCGCAGTGGGCGCCGTCGTCGGCTTCGGGCTGGCTCTGCTCATGCTGCGCTTCAGGCTCGCCGAGGCGGCGGTGCTGCCGTGGCTCATCCTCAGCCAGACGGTACCGCTCATCGCGCTCGCGCCGCTGATCGTGAGTTGGGGCGGTCGGGTGCAGATCGGCGATTTCGAGTGGCAGCGCTGGATGTCGGTCGCGGTGATCGCGAGCTACCTCGCGTTCTTCCCCGTCGCGGTCGGCGCGCTGCGCGGCCTCCAGTCGCCCCCCACGGCCCAGCAGGAGCTCATGCACTCCTTCGCGGCGGGGTGGTGGGAGACGCTCCTGCACCTACGGCTTCCGGCAAGCGTGCCGTATCTGATTCCCGCGCTGCGGCTGGGCGCGGCATCCGCGATCATCGGCACGGTCGTCGCGGAGGTCTCGACCGGAGCGAAGGGCGGCATCGGGCGGCTGATCATCGAGTACGCGCAGTCCGGGTCGTCCGACCCCGCGAAGGCGTTCTCGCCGATTGCCGGTGCGGTGCTCATGGGGCTCACAGCCGCCGGTATTGTCGCGGTGCTCGCGCTGACGCTGGGCCGGTTCCGCCGCACGGAGGAGGTGACCGCGTGAGCGCCGTTGTGGTGACGGGGGTGACCAAAACGTTCCCGACCAGGCCCGGGCTCGTCACAGCGCTCGACGACGTGTCGCTCACGGTTGAGAAGGGCGAGTTCGTCTCCCTCATCGGTCCCTCGGGGTGTGGCAAGTCGACCCTGTTGCGGCTCGTCGCCGACCTCGACACCGTCACGAGCGGATCGATCGAGGTATTCGGCAAAACCGCCCGGCAGGCGCGGCTCGATCAGGACTACGGCATCGCCTTCCAGACCGCCGGGCTCCTGCCGTGGCGATCGGTCACGGCCAACATCGAGCTGCCGCTCCAACTGCACGGCGTCGCTGCCGCTGCCCGGCGCGACCGTGCGGCCGAACTCATCGAGCTCGTGGGGCTCAGCGAGTTCGCGACGAGCTTTCCCGAGCAGCTCTCGGGCGGCATGCAGCAGCGCGTGGCGATCGCCCGTGCGCTCGCCGAGCGACCCGAGCTGCTGCTCATGGACGAGCCGTTCGGCGCGCTCGACGAGATGACCCGAGAGCGCATGCAGTCCGAGCTGGTGCGCATTTGCGCCGAGACCGGCGCCGCAGTGATTTTCGTGACTCACTCGATCCCGGAGGCCGTGTTCCTCAGCGATCGGGTGGTCGTAATGTCACCGCGACCGGGGCGCATCCGCGACATCGTCGAGGTCACGCTCGGGGATGCCCGGGGCGAAGACCTGCGCGAGGAGACGAGTTTCTTCGCCTCCGTCACGCAGGTGCGCGAGGCGCTGCACGGGGCACCAGCGCCCGGCGCAGCGCGGGGTGTGGACACGCGATGACCACCACCCTTACGCACCGCATACTGCCCCCGCTCGTGCTGGGCGTCGTCGCGCTCGGCCTGTGGGAACTGCTCGTGATCGTCGCCGACATCCAGCCCTATCTGCTGCCGGCACCGAGTGCGATCGGCAACCAGCTCGTGATCGTCGCTCCCGCGCTCTGGTCGGCGACGCTGGCCACCGGCCTGAACGCCCTGCTGGGCCTCATCGCCGGCACAGTGCTGGGCATCGTTCTCGCGATCGCGGCTTCGCGGTTGCGGTTCATCGACCAGCTCGTTGCGCCCGTCGTCGCGGCGATCGCGGTCGTGCCGATCGTCGCGCTCGCCCCCGTGCTCACAAACATGTTCGGCGCCACGAGCGAGACTCCGCGGCGGGTGATCGTGTCGATCGTTGTGTTTGTGCCGGTGTTCGTCAATACCTTGCGTGGCCTGCGTCAGGTGCAACCGGTGCACCGCGACCTGATGCGGGCGTACGCGTCATCCAACTGGCAGCTCACCCGTAGCGTCACCGTGCCGGGCGCGTTGCCGTACATCTTCACAGGCCTCAACGTCGCGAGTTCCCTCGCCGTGATTTCGGCCGTGGTCGCCGAGTACTTCGGCGGGTTGCAGAACGGGCTCGGATCGCGCATCACCTCGGCCGCCGCGAATAGCGCCTACCCGCGCGCGTGGACGTACGTGTTCGGCGCGATCGTGCTCGGACTGGTGTTTTTCGTGGCCACCCTCGTCCTCGAGCGGCTCGCCAGCCGACGACGATAGGCCCCCACGCGTCCCCCTGCCGAAGACGCCAGGAGGTCGACCGATCCACCATCAATGAACAGGAGAAATAATGCGACACAGCAAACGCTCCATGCTCGGCCTCGCGGCCGCCGCGGCAACCGCCGCACTCATCCTCACCGGATGTACCGCACCATCGACCCCGGATGACACCGCTACTGGTGAGCTCACGCCCGTGACGCTCCAGTTGCAGTGGTTCGCGCAAGCCCAGTTCGCGGGCTACTACGCGGCGCTCGACCAGGGCTACTTCGAGGAGGAGGGACTCGACGTGACCATCCTTGAGGGTGGTGTCGACATCGTTCCGCAGACAGTTCTCGCCGACAACCAGGCGGACTACGCGATCGCGTGGGTGCCGAAGGCTCTCGCCTCCCGCGAGGCCGGCGCCGGCATCACCGACATCGCGCAGATCTTCCAGCGCTCCGGCACCTTGCAGGTCTCCTTTGCCGACAAGAACATCACTACGGCGGCCGACCTGAACGGCAAGAACGTCGGTAACTGGGGATTCGGCAACGAGTTCGAACTGTTCGCGGGTATCACCAAGGCGGGCCTCGACCCGGCCGGTGACGTGACCCTTGTGCAGCAGAACTTCGACATGGCGGCCCTCCTCGCCGGTGACATTGATGCCGCGCAGGCGATGACCTACAACGAGTACGCGCAAGTGCTCGAGGCGGTCAACCCGGCCACCGGTGAGCTCTACCAGCCCGAGGACTTCAACGTCATCAACTGGAACGACGAGGGCACCGCTATGCTGCAGGACGCGATCTGGGCGAACACCGAACGGTTGAGCTCCGACGCGGACTACCAGGCGACCACGGTCAAGTTTCTCAAGGCCGTCATCAAGGGCTGGATCTACGCCCGCGACAACCCGGAGGAGACCGCGCAGATCGTGCTCAAGTACGGTCCCCAGCTCGGCGCGAGCCACCAGCTCTGGCAGACCAACGAGGTCAACAAGCTGATCTGGCCCTCGCCCGACGGCATTGGCATCATCGATGCCGGCGCATGGGCCCAGACGGTGGATGTCGCCCTGACGGCCAAGAACCTCGAAGGTTCGACGGTCATCACGGCGGCGCCAGACGATGCCGCGTACACCAACGAGTACATTCAAAAGGCGCTTGACGAGTTGGGCGACCTCGACACCACCGGTGACGGATTCACGCCCATCACGGTCACCCTCAACGAGGGTGGCAAGTAGTACCACGCACCAACCCGGGGCGGGTGGCCGCATGACGGTCGCCCGCCCCACCATCGAAGGAATGACCATGACTGACCTCACGACCTCGTCCCTCCTGCAGTCCGACGGCGAGCTCGCCTACGATCTTGACCGCGCCCACGTCTTCCACTCCTGGTCGGCGCAGGGCTCGCTGAAGCCGCTTGTGATCGCCTCCGGTGCGGGATGCGAGGTGTGGGACTTCGACGGCAACAGGCTGCTGGACTTCTCAAGCCAGCTCGTCAACACGAATCTGGGGCACCAGCATCCGAAGGTCGTTGCCGCGATCAAGGCCCAGGCAGACGTACTCGCGACGGTCGCCCCGGCCGCGGCGAACCTCGCTCGCGGCGAGGCGGCCAAGCGCATCCTCGCGAAGGCGGGCGCGCACTTCGGCAAGGTGTTCTTCACCAATGGCGGTGCCGACGCCAACGAGAACGCGATCCGGATGGCACGGCTCACGACCGGTCGCGACAAGGTGCTCTCGACCTATCGCAGCTACCACGGCAACACCGGTGCGGCGATCGTCGCCACCGGCGACTGGCGTCGGATGCCCAACGAGTACTCGCGCGGACACGCCCACTTCTTCGGCCCCTTCCTCTACCGCTCGGAGTTCTGGGCCGACAGTCCTCAGCAGGAGTCGGAGCGTGCCCTGAAGCACCTCGAGCGCGTGATCGTCTCCGAGGGTTCGGCCACGATCGCGGCGATTCTGCTCGAGACGGTGCCCGGCACCGCGGGGGTTCTCGTGCCGCCGCCCGGCTACCTCGAGGGTGTACGACGCCTCTGCGACAGGCACGGCATCGTGCTGATCTTCGACGAGGTAATGTGCGGCTTCGGGCGCACCGGGCAGTGGTTTGCCTGGCAGGGTCTGGGGGAGGGCGGCACTGCCGTCGTTCCAGACCTCGTGACCTTCGCGAAGGGCGTCAACTCGGGCTATGTGCCCGCCGGTGGTGTGCTCATCTCCGAGTCGATCGCGAACGTGTTCGAGAACCAGGTCTTCCCGGGTGGATTGACCTACTCCGGGCATCCTCTCGCGATGGCGTCGATCGTCGCGTCGATCGACGCGATGGAGTCCGAGGGCGTCGTCGAGAACGCACGGATGATCGGCGAGCAGCACCTGGGCCCGGGCCTGGCTGAACTTGCGGCGAAGCATCCGCTGATCGGTGAGGTGCGGGGACTGGGCGTGTTCTGGGCTCTCGACCTTGTCGACGACCCGATGACCCGTGAGCCCGTGTCGGGCGGTGTCGTGCTCGAGCTCAAGAAGGCGCTGCTGGAGCGCGGACTGCTGCCGTTCACGGCGGACAACCGCCTGCACGTTGTGCCGCCCTGCATCGTGACTCCCGAGGAGGTCGCGCGAGCGCTCGCGATCTACGACGAGGCGTTCACGGCCGTGGAGCGCTCGCTCTAGCTGAGGCTCGCCGCGTCGCGCCGCCGTCTCCCGCCAGCAACTCCCGTTATGCAGGAGCCGCGGGTATTGCTCAGGTCTCCTGCACAACAGAAGGGTTCAGCACGAGTGAACCGCAGAATCCAATCCGCTCGCGTGTGCCCTGCTCTTCCCTCGGCCGCCTGCCCCCAGCCACCGCAACGCGGGTAGAATCGACCCTCGTGTCCCACCTCATCAAGACCCCCTACACCGTGCCGGTGTTCGACCTCATGCACCGCCCCGGCGAGATGCGCGAGAAGACCCTCGACATCGTCGTGCCGGAGGGTTTCGGCAACGCCGTGATCGGGATTCGCGCGGGGTCTGCGATGCACATCGAGGCCCGGCTGGAGAGCCTCCACGACGGCATTCTGGCGTCCGGAGAGGTCACCGCAACGGCCGACGGGGAGTGCGGACGGTGCTTGATTGACGTCGCTCACAGGGTCGAAGTCGAATTCCAGGAGCTTTTCGCGTATTCTTTCAACGAAGCTTTCGACTACACGGTTCACGACGACTACGTCGATCTGGAACCCGTAGTTAGGGATGCGGTGGTGCTGTCACTGCCATTCCAGCCGGTCTGTCAGGAAGATTGCCTCGGTCTGTGCCCGCAGTGTGGGGTACGGCTTCTCGACAATCCCGGTCACGAGCATGAGGCTCCCGTCGATCCCCGATGGGCTGCGCTCGCCGGGCTTGACGGCCTGAAAGACGCCACTGAGCCTCACCTAGACAAGACAGAAGAGAGATAACGATGGCAGTTCCCAAGCGCAAGATGTCGCGGGCGTCCACCCGCATGCGCCGCGCCCAGTGGAAGGCTGACGCCCCCACGCTCGTCAAGACGATCGAGAACGGCAAAGTCACCTACAGCCTCCCGCACCGCGCGAAGGTGGTCGAGGACTCCACCGGCGCCCCCCTGTACATGGAGTACAAGGGCCGCAAGGTAGCCGACGCCTGAGTTGAAGGCGCGCCCTACGGGCGACGCAGTCGTGCCGGATGATGCCACCGAGCTCACCACAGTGCTCGGGGTTTCCATCGCGCCCAAATTGCTTCAGCTCGCGCTAACCCACCGCTCGTTCGCGTACGAGAATGGTGGTCTTGCGCACAACGAGCGCCTCGAATTTCTTGGCGACTCGATTCTCGGGCAGGCCGTCACGGTCATGCTGTACACCGAGAACCCCGGGCTCGACGAAGGCGAGCTGGCGAAGCGCCGCGCGAGCCTCGTGTCGAGTGTCGCGCTCGCGGAGGTCGCGCGCGCCATCGGGCTCGGGGCCCACGTCAAGCTGGGCCGTGGCGAGGAGCAGACCGGCGGCCGCGACAAGTCGTCGATCCTCGCGGACACCCTCGAAGCCATTATTGGCGCGGCCTATCTGGACCGCGGGGGCGACGAGGCCACCGCTCTCGTGCTGCGGCTAATCCGCCCCTTGCTCAAGAACCCCGACCGGTTCGGGGCCGCCATGGACCCCAAGACAAGCCTTCAGGAGCTCTCCACCCGGCTCGGTCGCGGGATGCCCACCTACGAGTTATCGGACAGCGGGCCAGACCACTCCAAGCGGTTCCACGCGGGCGTTCTGCTGGGCGGCAAAGTCATCGCCAGCGGCGTCGGCTCGAGCAAGAAGCAGGCCGAGATGGCCGCCGCGCTCGACGCGTGGACGCTGCTCTCGGCCGAGTAGTCCCCGGTGCCGGAGTTACCCGAGGTCGAGGTGGTGCGCGCCGGGCTTGAGCCTGCCGTGACCGGCGCGGGCGTGGCATCCGTGACTATCTATGACGAACGGTCACTGCGTCGACACAACGGGCCGAGCGAAGACTTCATCGACCGACTCACCGGGCGACGGATGCTCGTGCCGCAACGTCGCGGCAAGTTCTTGTGGATCCCGTTCGAGGAGGGCACCGAGGCGCTCGTCATCCACCTCGGAATGAGCGGTCAGGTACTCCTTCGCGCCCAGTCGACGGATGATGCGCTAACGCGCATCCGCCTCGACCTGGATACTGGGCACCGGCTGAACTTCGTCGACCAGCGCATTTTCGGATCGATGTCGATCGACGCCATGGTGCCGACGCGGGATTATCCGGACCAACTCGTGCCGAGCCAGGTCGCGCACATCGCTCGCGACCCGCTCGACGATCGTTTCGATGAACGGCTGTTTCTGCGCAGGCTCGCGGCGAAGAAGACGACCATCAAGCGCGCGCTGCTCGACCAGACGCTGGTCTCCGGCATCGGCAACATCTACGCGGACGAGTCGCTCTGGGGCGCGCGGGTGCACTACGAACAACCCACCCACACACTGAGCCGCGCTCGGGCGAAGGCTCTGCTCGGCGAGGTGCGACTCGTGCTCGGGCGAGCCCTTGAGGAGGGCGGCACGAGTTTCGACGCCCAGTACCTCAACGTGAACGGCCAGTCAGGCTATTTCGCCCACGCACTGCGCGCCTACGGACAACAGGGTAGGGCGTGTCCGCGCTGCGGCCGGCTCATTGTGCGGGAGCAGTTCATGAACCGCGGGTCGCACTTCTGTCCGCACTGCCAGCGCCTGCGCTGAGGTCCACCCGGAACACCGCCCCACCTTCGGGCCGATTCGCGACGCTGATCGTTCCGCCCAGCCGCTCGACGAGCCGGGCCGCGATCGAGAGTCCCAGCCCGGTACCCACCGGCCGGATGTCGCGGTACCGAGCTCGAAGCGCCCCGCGCTGAAACGCCGTGCTCAAGTCGCTCTCCTCGAGCCCCGGCCCGTCGTCGAGTACCTCGACGACGCCGTCGGAACTGCGCAACTGAACCGACCCGCCCGCACGCAACGCGTTCTCCACGAGTCCGTCGATCACCTGTCGCAGGCGGCGGGGATCGGTGTCGACCGCTCCCGCAGCGTCACCCGTCGACACGCGCACGCCCAGCACCCCGGCCCGACCCGCCCAGGCAGCAGCAACTTCACCGAGGAGCGCCGGCAGGTCAACCGTCGACACGGTGATGCTGAAGTCGTCAGCCTCGAGGCGTGCGAGCTCGAGCAGGTCGCCGACGAACTGATCGAGGCGCTCGGTCTCAGTCACGAGGGTCGCGCCTACCCCAGGCACGTCGGCGGGTGCGATGAGCCCGTCGGCCAGCGCCTCGGCATACCCTCGCACCGCGGTCAGCGGCGTGCGCAATTCGTGACTGATCGACAGCAGGAACTCGCGCTGGCGGGACTCCGACGTCGCCAGTGCAGTGTCGAGGGCGCCGAGCGCGTCGGTGACGGCGGCGAGTTCCGTGGTGGGGGAGCCGGGCATCCGCACCCCGCGTTCGCCGGCCGCGAGACGTCGCGCGGCGGCGGCGGCGTTCGTGAGCGGCCGGGACAACCACGTCGCGAGCAGCGATCCGCCGATGATCGCGACCGCCAGCCCGATGCCCAGGGCGATCAGGATGCGCGCTGTCGCCTGCCCGACTGTGCGATCGACACTGGACAGGGGGAGGGCAAGCACGACCGCACCACCGTCCGCGACCGGCCGCGCCTCGATCATGACCGCCCCCGGGCCCCCGCGCCGCACGCTAGAGACGTTCTCGCCGTCAGCGAGGCGGGCGAGCATCAGCTTGTCGACGAACTCGGCAGCGTCGCCCTCAACGCTGCCATCCGGCTGCACGAGAGCGACCTGAGTGCCGCCGAGGGCGAGGCTCGCCTTCTCGGCGAGTTCGGCGGCTGTCGCGAGCCGGGGCATCCGCGCGAGAATCTCGGCCTGCGCGGCCAGCTGATCGCGCGCATCCTGAGTCGTGGATGCTCGCACGAGCTGCAGCGAGATCAGGCCGGTGACGATGACGGCGATGACCGCGACGGCGATCGTCACCAGGGTCACACGTGCGCGCAGGGACCTCACGACGCCGAGTACCCGACCCCGCGCACCGTGCGGACGGGGCTCTGAGCGCCGAGCTTCGAGCGGAGCTGGGCGACGTGCACGTCGACCGTGCGACCGGCGCCGTAGTCGACCTGACCCCAGACGCTCGAGAGCAGCTGCTCCCGCGAGAACACCTGTCCGGGCGCGGACATCAGTTTGGCGAGCAGCTCGAACTCCGTGGTCGTGAGCGACACCTCGGGGTTTGCGACGCTCACGCGGCGGCGAGCGGCGTCGAGCGTCACGGCGCCGACCGTGATCGGCGTTGGTGCGCCGGGGCCTTCCTGCCGCCGCAGCAGCCCGCGCAGGCGCGCGACGAGTTCGCGCGGCGAGAAGGGTTTGGTCAGGTAGTCGTCGCCGCCGAGTTCGAGACCCAGCACGCGGTCGACCTCATCGTCGCGGGCGGTCACGAAGATCAGGGGCGTCCAATCGTCCTCGGCGCGCAGCGCACGGCACAGCTCGATGCCGTCCATTCTCGGTAGGCCGACGTCGAGCACGACCGCGACCGGCCTCAGCCGACGGATCGCCGCAAGGCCGGCGACACCGTCACGTTCGACGTGCACGCCGAAACCGGCCTGGCCGAGATACAGGCGCTCGATGTCGGCGATGGCCGGCTCGTCCTCCACGATCACCACGAGGCCGCGCCCATCTGTCATGGCTCCATTCAAGTGCATGGTGCCGGTCGAGCAGCGGCAAGTCGAAGCCCCTTACATTCCCCGAACATTCGGCTGACACGCCCCGTACGCCGATTCGGAAGAGTCGGCACGTCGCCATCTCCGGCGACTACGAGCAAGGAGTTCTCTCATGAAGATTCGTACCTGGGCCACGACGGCGATCCTCGCCGCCGCCCTCGTCGCTGTACCCACGACCGCGATCGCGGCGCCCGTGCCCGCATCCGATGCGCCGCCCGCGGCATCCGGCGAATGCAACTTCGGCCAGCGAGTAGTGGCCGTGTGGCGTCAACTGCCCGACGAGCTGCAGGCCGACCTCAAGCAGTTGCGCGAGCTCGAGCCGAGTGCCCGTCGAGACGCCGCGATCGAGATCCGCCAGAAGGCGCTCGATGGCGGCTACGGACCCGAGGTGCAGGCCAAGGCCGAAACGATCAAGGGTCGCCGTCTGCTCGCCCTCGAGACCATGCCCATCGAGCTCAAGCATGACCTGCTCGACCTGCGCAACGCCGCCCCCGGCGACCGGCGCGAACTGGCACGGCAGATTGCGGATGACGCGCTCGCGGGTGTCTACGGACCTGAAGCACAGCAGACCGTCGAGAAGATTCGCGCGAGCGACTTCTGGCAGGAGTGTGTGGCGGAGTAAAGACCAGCTAAAGGTCTTTGCGCCAGGCGCCCTCCGAGGCAATGGGCACGAACCCCAGCGCCTCGTTGACGCTGAGCATGTGCCGGTTCTCCTCGGCGTTGAAAGTTGTGACCGACGGATGCCCCGGGGCCACCCGCTCGAGCTGCTCAAGGTTCGCGACCTTCAGCAGCATCCCGAGGCGGTGGCCCCGGTGCTCGCGCAACACGAGCGTCGCGTACTGTGCGACGGAGCGTTCCCGCTGCCGCGGTACCGACAGTATGGTGAACCCCGCGAGTCGCCCTGTCGGCACGTGCTCGGCGGCGGCGACGAACCTCGTGCGGGGGCTGGCCTTGTCCCGCTCGTCGGCAGCGATGACCCGCTCAACCGTCCACGTCTCCTCGGGCTCCTCGAGCCCGGCACTGGGAGCATCGGTTGACATTCGGTTGCCCAGAACGGCAACGTCGGCGCGCCACTGCTCGGGGGTCGGGCCGATCCAGAACCGGAGCCGATAGTCGGGTCCTGTTTCAGCAATCGCCGCCGCCAGGAGCGACTTGAGGTCGGGCACAGGCAAGGGGAGGCGACTCATGCGCTCGACTTGCTCGAGCCGATACCCGTGCTTCAGCAGGAACCGTACGGCCGTGTCATCCGCTGGCACGGAACCCGAGCCCGTCGGGGGGACGAGCTTGTCGCCCGGCAGGTCCACGGCCCCGTGGTACACCACGGTCTTGGGTCTCTGGTCGAGGCGTGCGAAGTCTTCGAGGCCACGGATCAGTGCCGACCCGATCCCCTGTCGGCGGTAGGCGGGCA
>JBJXDR010000081.1:0-25687 GCA_046155245.1 Rhodoglobus sp.
TACGTACTCAATTCGACGGTGACCTTCGACGAGAAGCCCATGACCCTGGCGGAACTCAAGCGCAAGTTCACGAAAGTGCAGGCCAAGAAGATGCCGTTCCTCGTCGCCGAGAATCCGGCCGGCCAGATTCTCGGGTATGCCTATGTGTACCCGTGGAAGGAGAAGGCCGCGTACCGGTACACGGTCGAGAACTCGATCTATCTGGGTCCAGCATCTACCGGCAAGGGACTCGGAAAAGCGCTGCTCGCCGAGCTGATCGAGAAGTCGCGGGCCGCGGGCCTCAAGGAGATCATCGCGGTGATCGCCGACAAGGGGGCCGAGGCATCCATCGCGATGCACGAGAACTTCGGCTTCAGTCAGATCGGCCACATGGGCAAGGTCGGCTTCAAGTTCGACCGGTGGCTCGGCACGGTGCTCATGCAGAGGTCGCTGAAGTAATCGCGACGATCTCGGCGAGAGCGCTTTCGATGTTGTCGACTCCGTGGGGCTCGCCCAGCCAGAGGATCTTCAGGAGCAGGCCGTCGATTGCGAGCGCGCGAACCTTGGTCTGAGCCGGATGACGCCCCTCGGGGTCGATCGCCCGCTCTAGCGCTGCGTACCAGGCGTGCGCCTCTTCGCGAAGTGCAGTGCGTCGCATCGCGAGAAACATCAATTCGTACTGAGCAAGAGCCGCGCCACGATCCTCGGTCGCCCACCGGTGGATGAGGCGAGCAACAGCCCGTAGGTCGCTCGCGTCGACACCGGCGAGCAGAGCGGTCTCCTCTTCGGTTGCGCGTCGCAGGGCGCTCACGTAGAGATCATCTAGATCAGCGAAGTAGTAGGTTGCGGCGGCCAGCGGCACGCCCGCCTCCCGTGCCACCGAGCGATGCGTGACTGCGCCGGGCCCGTCGCGTTCGAGCACTCGCAGCACCGCATCGAGGAGCGCCGCACGACGCGCCTCGCCCTTCGGCGTGAGGCTCACGCGGCGTGCTTTCCGCCCGCCTCGAGCAGCACGACACCTCCGGTGACAAGAACAATTCCGAGCACCTGCTGCCAGGTGAGCGTCTCACCGAACGCGAGCCAGCTGATGATCGCCACGAGCACCACGCCGACGCCCGCCCAGATCGCGTACGCCGTGCCGAGCGGCACGCCTCGGCCGAGGGTGAGCGAGAGCATCCCAAAAGCGAAGACGTAGCCGACCGCCACGATCGCGTAGGCCCACCAGAAGGCCTTCTCGCCTGACGTGAACTTGAGGAAGGTCGTGGCGATGACTTCGCCGACAATGGCAAGTGCGAGGAATACATAACCCATCGTGCAACTCCTTTTTTGGTACAAATGTACCAGAAATGTGCCATGCGTCTCCGGCCTAGGCTCGTGACGTGACTACACCACCGACCCAACTTCGCCTCGTCGTTGAGACCGAGGACTTCGACGCTGCGCTCGCGTTCTACCGCGACGCCCTGGGCCTTCCCGAACGTGAGGCCTACCAGGAGGGCGACGCGCGCGTCGTGATTCTCTCGGTACCCGCCGCGACGCTCGAGTTGTCGAACCCCGCGCAGGTGCGGCTCATCGATGACGTCGAGGTCGGGCATCCGGCCGCCCGGCCCTACGGGCTCAGCATCAGGGTGGCCTTCGAAGTCGCGGATGCCACGGCGACAACGGCCGCCCTCGAAGCCGCCGGGGCCACAGTGGTCGCCCCACCCACGCTCACTCCGTGGAACTCACTGAACTCCCGTCTGGAAGCCCCCGGCGGGCTGCAGATCACGGCCTTCCAGGAGCTCGGCTAGGCGCCGCCGACCTCGGTCACGCGCGCGGGGTTGCCCGACGAAGTATGAGGTAGCCCGCCACAGCGGAGATCGCTGTGATCACCAGACTCCAGGCATAGGTGCCGACGAAGCCCGCCGCGGCAAAGAACTCACCTACCGCATGCCAGCTCTCGGTGAGAGTGAGCAGGTACAGCGCCACGATCACCAGAGCACCGAGAGCGACCAAGAAGAAGGTGACGCCGGTGGCCTTCCATCGCACGTAGACGGCGCCCAGCACTGCGCCCACGAAGAAGAAGAAGAGCAAAAGCACAAAGAAGACGAAGAACTGCAGGTACCACGGGAGGTCCGAGCCGAAGTACGCGGCGGTGAACATCTTGCCGCCCAACCCCCATCCATTGGTTGCTTTCTCTATGGTCGCGAGGATGGTCAGGCCGGCCGCGTACATCGTCGCCAGAGTGACAAACTGCACTGCTGTGCCCAGAAAGAAGTCCCGCCGGGTTACGCCGTAGCCGAGGGCGAACGGGAAGGTGACGTTGACGGCCTGAATGGCCACCACCATCATGTACACGAAGATGTAGAGCGAGGCGCCGCTCCACTGCAGTCCTCTGGCGATATCGGCGTGCGCCGACTCTGGTGTGTTCATAAAGATGAGGGCCCAGATCGCCAGGTTGGCGGCGAAGATCGTGCCGAGGATGATCCACGGCAGAGTGATCGTCGTCCAAGGGTTGGCGATGTGCAGTTTCATCACGCTCCGAAGGCGCGACGTTATCGGACGGGGCGAGGGCAGTGTGATGGTGGTCATTAGCTGTGCTCGAATTCCTTCTCGGTGCTCTCAGGGTCGGAGACGTTGGTCAGTCGGATGATGAGTTGCTGCAGTGAGACGGCGCCCAGCTCGAGCCCCGCGGCGGATGCCTCGGCCCGCTCCCTCTCGTCGAGGCCGGCCACGGTGACCGTCGCCAACCCGCCGAGGCCGTCGCGGTGCAGGATCTCGCGACCGGCCACGAACGCGTCAACCGCGGCACGGGTGCCGACGACCGTGGTTGCTGAGCCGCGCAGGCTGTCGGCATCTTCGTCGATGATGATGCGCCCCTGTTCGATCACTAATACGTGCTCAAGCAGGTTCGCGACCTCGTCGATCAGGTGGGTTGAGAGCACGACCGTGCGGGGGTGCTCGGCGTAGTCCTCGAGGAGCCGATCGTAGAAGGTCTGCCTGGCCACCGCATCCAGCCCCAGGTAGGGCTCGTCGAAGAAGGTCAGCGGTGCTCGAGACGCGAGCCCCACGATCACGCCGATGGCCGAGAGCTGACCGCGGGAGAGCTTCTTGATGCGCGTGTTGATGGGGAGTCGGAACTCGTCGACGAGCCGGTCGGCGAAGTCGGCGTCCCAGTTCTCGAAGAACCAGGGGGCGCTGCGCAGCACGTGCTTGGGTCGGAAGTCTTCCGGATACCGCTGGCTCTCCTTGATGAAGGAGACGTGCTGAAGCACGCTGGCGTTCTCCACCGGGGACTGACCGAACACGCGGATGGTTCCGGAACTCGCGAACTCCTGTCCGGTGAGCAGCTGCATGAGCGTGGTCTTGCCGGCGCCGTTGCGGCCGAGCAGGCCGTGGATGGTGTTCGCCTCCAGGGTGAAGGTGGCATCATCCACCGCCGCGAGGCTGCCGTATCTCCTGGTGAGGCCGTCGACCTCGATCACTGCGGTCATCTACTTCTCCTTCTGGATCATGCTGATCACTTGCGCCGAGGTGATGCCGAGCTTGGCCGCCTCGATCATGAGTGGACCGACGAACTCGGCCTGGAAAGCTGAGCGTCGCTGGTCGAGGATGCGCAGCCGGGCCCCCTCGGCGACGAACATTCCGATGCCGCGCTTCTTGTAGAGCACCCCCGCCTCGACCAGCAAGGTCACGCCCTTGAGGGCGGTGGCCGGATTGATGCGATGGAAGGCCGCAAACTCGTTGATCGAGGGTGCCTGGGCCTCCTCGGCGAGCACGCCACCGATGATGTCGTTCTCGATCTGCTCTGCTACCTGCAGGAAGATCGGCCGTGACTCGTCCATCGACCTCCTCTCGGTGCGTTGGTTAGTTGGTCAGGTAACTAACCAATCAGGCCAGACTCATCTTGTCAAGCTCTAGGCTCGAACAATGTTCGAGCTGCACCACCTCACCGCCTTCGAGCAACTCGATTGGCTGCGCCGGGGAGAGGTCACGCCGCTCGAACTTGTCGAGCACTATCTCGAGCGCATCGCCCGCCTCGACCCCGGAATCGGTGCGTTCGCCACCGTGACAGCGGATGACGCGCGCGCCCGTGCTTCCGCGCTCGGGTTGCTCGTGCCGCGCGCCGCGGGGCTCTGGGGACTGCCCTCGGCCGACAAGGACCTGTGGTCGCGCGCCGGCGTGCGGACGACGTTCGGCTCGCGCCACTTCCACGACTTGGTGCCAGATGCCTCCGACGAGATCGTGGAGACCCTCGACGCCGCCGGCGCGGTCAGCCTCGGCAAGACCGCCACGCCAGAGTTCGGGATGCCCGCCTACACCGAGTCCGCGCTGCTGGGCGCGACGCGCAACCCCTGGAACCCCGAGCTCGGCGTCGGCGGCAGCAGCGGAGGAGCCGCCGCCGCCGTGTCAGCCGGGCTGCTCCCGCTTGCTCCTGGCTCCGACGGGGGCGGCTCGATCCGCATCCCCGCGGCGGCCACCGGACTCGTGGGTCTCAAGCCGTCGCGCGGCCGGGTGCCCTCCGGCTCGGGCTTCACGACCCTCGGCGGTCTGGTGACCTACGGGCCGATCGCCCGCACGGTCTCCGATGCCGCACTTCTGCTCGACGCCCTCATTGGCGACTCCGAGTGGGCGACCCAACCGCCGACCTGGGACGGTGGCGCCTACCTCAACGCCGCGATCCGGGGTGAGGGTCGCTACCAGCTCGGGGTGATGACCTCATCGCCGTGGGACGACTCGCACGAGATCAGCGTGTCACCCGAGGCGCGCGCCGCCCTCGACCTCGCGGTGGCCGAGCTCGACACACTCGGGCACGGCATCGAGACTGTGGTGCTGCCACCGTCGCCGGATTATCCCGATGCGTTTCGCACTCTGTGGCAGGTGGGGGCCTCGGCGATCCCGGTGGAGGGTCAGGAGCTCGCGCGGCTTGAGCCGCTCACGCGGTGGCTTGTCGAGCGCGGACGCGCGCTCGACGCCCGACGGCTCACGGAGGCACTGGAGTATCTTGCGGGGTTCGAGCGCAGTGTCATCCGTCAGTTCGCCGGGTTCGACGCCGTTCTGACCCCGGCGCTCGCGCACACCCCTCCGCAGATCGGCTGGTTCGACCCGGAGGACGGTGAGCGCAACTTCGCCCAGCAGGTGCGGTTCACGCCCTGGACCAGCTTCGTCAACGTCAGCGGACTGCCCGCGATCACGCTACCCGTCGCCCAGACCCCCGAGTGGCTGCCGGTGGGTGTGCAGTTGGTGGGCCGTCCCGGCGGGGAACACGTGCTACTGGCGCTGGGGGCACAACTCGAGCGTCGATTCCGGTGGCAGCACCGGCATCCGTCGATGTGGTGACCGGTTAAGGAACTGTTGCAAGCATCTCGTCGAGGATTTCCGTGGTGGTCGCCACGAAGATCGCGCCCGGCACGATGAGGAAGAACTCGAAGGCGTTGCCCTCGGTCGCGGAGTCGTAGAGGGTGCCGCCGGCGTACGACGAAGTGACATACCCATCGTTCGTCCCGATGATCAGCGAGTCGGCCTCGGCTACCTGGGAGTCTGCCAGCGGTGCGTAGCCGTAGGCGACCACGACTTCACTGCTCGTGGCGTAGGGGCAGACGATACCGCCGTTGTCCTGCATGAGGATGTACGGGCTCGACGACACCTCGGAACGCACCTTGGCGAAGAAGTCGGCTGGTGCGAAGAGCGGCCACCCGCTCGTGGCGAGCCAGTCCTGACGGGATGCGGGGATGATCGAGGTGCAGTCGATCACGAACGGCGCCACAGTGGGCTCCGAGCCACTGGCGTCCGGGGTTGGAGTCGCGGTCTCGCTGGCCGCCGGTGGGGAGGAGCGCGTGGCGCCGGCATCGTCAGGCCCGCTGGTCGGGGTGCATCCCGTGACGAGGACCAGTGCAAGGCTCGCGCCAATCGCCATCGCGAAGGCGCGTGGAGTGTGAGAGCTTCTCATGCGACACACCCTAGCGCGCGACACCGGGTTGCGGGGCGACGAGTTGCGCGGAGCGATCCCAGAGTTCGGCGGCGGTGGTGTCATCCCGAGCTGTTCGATGCACGCGGCCGTTCGGGCTCAGCCCATCGAAGCAGGTGCCGCTCGGCGCGCCCACCGGGTCAGCCATCGCCAGGTGCACGAGCGGAGTTGCGCCCTGCTCGGTGCTGATTGCGAATCGACCGCTTGCTGCCCCATACACCTGCCAGCCACTGAGGTAGGGCCGTCGCCGCCACTGCAGGTCGTCGAGACGCAGCGGCGAGAAGGTGTTGGCCACGCTCGCCGTGCCGATCACCCGAGCGCCACTGGGCGTGAGCGTAGGCAGCAGCAGGGTGGTGAGCAGGAACGGCGCGAGATAGTTGTGTTGCAGAGTGCGCTCGAACCCGTCCGCAGATAGGCCGCGGTGCGGCACGAGCCCGCCGCGACCCTGTTCACACGTAGCCGCCCTTCTTCAGACCCGCTTCGATTTCGAACCGGTTGTGCAGCGCATTTCGGCCGGCCGAGACGTAGAGCGGGATGAACGCCAGGCCGTACCGCTTCCACTGAGCGCGATGCACGGCCTCGTGTTCGAGGATCGAATCGGTGACGTTCGTGTTTGTGAGGTAGACCGCGCCGATGGTCGTTCCACCGCGTCCGAACGCCCAGCGCGGCAGGTTCGTGGCAACGATCAGTCCGCCCCGTCGGCTGACGTGAAACCGACCCAGCAGCCCGCCCCATACGACCGCGCAGGCGGTCGCGAACCAGTAGCCGGGTCGAGCGACGACCGGGGTCAGCATGAGCCATCGCAGCCACCGCACGCGGCGCAGCCGCGGAACCACGCCCATTCGGACGCGCGGTTTGGAGTCAGACGCGGGTGGGTGTTGCGACATGCGACTAGGGCCGACCGTAGCTTTCCAACAGGCGCAACCAGATCTCATTCATCGTCGGGTACGCCGGTACGGCGTGCCAGAGGCGAGCCAGCGGCACCTCGCCGACCACGGCGATTGTCGCCGCATGGATGAGTTCGCTCACGTCCTGACCGACGAACGTCGCGCCGATGATCACTCCGCGATCCTCGTCGACGACCATGCGGGCGCGACCCGAGTAGTCGTCCGCTTGAAGGCTCGCGCCCGCGGTCCAGCCGAGTTCGTAGTCCACGACCCGGATGTTCCGACCCGCCGCCCCCGCGGCCTGCGAGGTGATTCCGACTGACGCGACCTCCGGGTCGCTGAAGGTCACATGCGGCACGGCGGAGAGGTCGGCCGTCGCGACGTGCGTGCCCCACGGTGCGTCATCCACTGCGCGACCGAGCGCACGGGCGGCGATCACGTCCCCTGCGGCCCGCGCCTGGTATTTGCCCTGGTGGGTGAGAAGGGCCCGGTGGTTCACGTCGCCGGTCGCGTAGAGCCAGTCGTAGCCGACGACTCGAAGCGTGTCGTCAACCGTGATCCATTCGCCCGGGGTGAGCCCGATGGTCTCGAGCCCGATGTCGGTCGTGCGGGGGGTGCGACCAGTGGCCACGAGCACCTCGGTCGCCGTCACGCTGTCGTCGCCCACGTACACCGTCACGCCAGCATCCGTGCGGTCAACCCGGGTCGGTGAGGCGCGCCGGATATCGACTCCGAGCTCGGTCAGACCTTCGGTCACCAACTCGCCGGCGAAGTCCTCCTGCCCTTGCAGCAGACCGCTCCGCGCGAAGATGGTGACGGCCGTGCCGAAGCTCACGTAGGCGGTCGCCATCTCGACGGCAACCACCCCGCCTCCGATGATCGCGAGGCTCGCTGGCGCGGACGGAGTGCTGGTTGCATCGCGGGGCGTCCACGGGTTGGCGTCAATCAGCCCCGGGATGTCCGGAAGCAGCGGGTCGGACCCCGTGCTGATCACGACAGCGTGGGTCGCAACCACGTCGGTGACCGATCCGTCGGCGGCGGTGACAGCCACCCGCTTCTCGCCCGTGAGCCGCGCATGGCCACGGAGCAGGGAAATGCCGGCGCCTTCCAGCCAGGAGACCTGGCTCGCGTCATCCCAGTCGTGAGTGAAAACCGTGCGCCGGGCGAAGACGGCAGCGACGTCGAGACCGCCCGTGACCGCCTGTTTGGCGCCGTCGACCTTCTGCGCGGCACGCAGCGCCATGCCGCTGCGAATGAGTGCCTTCGATGGCATGCACGCCCAATACGAGCATTCGCCCCCCACGAGTTCACTCTCGATGAGTAGGGCGGTCAACCCACCTTGAACGGCCCGGTCGGCGACATTCTCGGCGACGGCTCCGCCACCGATGATGACGACGTCGTAGGTGCTCGGTTTGGCGGCCATGTCAGCGCCCCACAAACGTCGCGGGCTGGCGGCTCGCGAAGGCCTCCATGCCGATCCGGGCATCTTCAGTCGCCGAAAGGAGCGCGAGGGCGGGCTGGAGTGTGGCCTCGGCCGCGGCATCCCCGTCACGCACTGCGATCTTTGCGTTCATGAGCGCCGCCTGCACCGCGAGTGGCGCCTGGGCAGCGACCCGGTGCGCGAGTTCGAGACCCCGGGCATACTGTTCGCCGTGCGGTACGACCTCCTGCACGAGGCCGATGCGATGGGCCTCCTGTGCGTCGAACCTGTCGCCGGTAAGGATCCACCGCATCGCGTTGCCCCAGCCGACTGCCCGCGGAAAACGAATCGTGGCGCCCCCGAACGGCAGGATGCCACGTCCCACCTCGATCTGCGCGAAGGTGGCCGACTCGGCGGCGACAACTATGTCACTCGCAAGCATGAGCTCGATCCCCAGCGTGAGGCAGGTGCCCTGCACGGCCATGACGACGGGCTTGCTCAGCAGATCCCCGCCCAGCTGCCAAGGGTGAAGGCCACCCTCGGGCACGATGTCCAACCCGTTCGGCCCCATCCGCGCGGCCACGTCGGCGAGATCGAGCCCCGCGGTGAAGTGGTCCCCGTGCGCGAAGACGAAGCCCACGCGGAGGTCGGGATCGTTCTCCAGCTCGGCATACGCGAGAGCGAGTTGCTGCAGCAGGGCGAAGTCCGCCGCGTTGCGTTTCTCGGGACGGTTGAACCCGATCATGAGCACCGAACCGTTCCGTTCGACGGTGACTCTGGGGGGCACGACGTCAGCGTCAGTCATGATCCCAGACTACGGTGCGTACGCCTGCCCTTGGCTGGGGAGGTCGACGGCTCGAACTACACGATCGACATTCAGGTCGGCATTCTGGTCGCTGACGCGCCGCGCGGTTAGCTCGCGGCTGCCGCCAGCGCGCCCACGAGCCGCAGGATCGTCGGGAGGTCTTCCACGGCATCCAGTGCTGACCCCGGCGCAAACTCAGTGATTCCGGCGCCTGCGAGCGGGAACCGGGCCAGCACCATCTTGAGGGCGTCGATCAGGTCGGCAGCCCGCACGCCGAACGGCTCGGGGTTGTCGAGTCCCTGAAGGTCTTCGGGGTCGAGCACGTCCAGATCGATATGCACATAGACGGATGCCGCCCCCGTCGCCACAACAGCGGCCACCAGAGTCTCACCGCTCACCTCACCGGCCCCGATTGTCACCACCCCGTGCTCGCCGATGTATTCGTCCTCGCCCGGGTCGAACGCACGCGCACCGGCGAGGATCACCCGACTCGAGTCGAGCGAAGTGGTGGGCACCAGTCGGGCCGGACCCTCGCCAAGCAGGGTTCTCAGCACCATGCCGTTGAACGCGCCCGAGGGGCTTGATTCGGGAGTATTCAGGTCGGGGTGAGCATCCAGCCAGATGACAGCTACGTCGTCGCCCGCGACCCGCTCGATCGCGGCTAGCTCGACACCGCAGTCGCCGCCGATCGTCACCACTGTGCCGTCAATGCCCGCAAGGAGCTGCTGCATCCGATCGCGCACCAGGGCGACCGAACTCATCCGCTGCACGCCGCTGCCCTCTGTGTCGCCCGCTTCGAGGGGTATCTGAACAGATTGCGTAGTCGCGCTCGGCAGGTCGCCGCGCACTGCGTCAGCGCCGTCCACGAGGCGCATCGCTCGGGATGACCCGGAACCCTGCCACTGCGGAACGACGACGAAGCGGGCGACCATAGGGGACACCCTAGCGCGTGGCGATAGCCAGATTCGCTCGCAGTTCATCCGCGGTCTGGCGCACCGCGTAGGCGGGCTGGTTGGTCTCGACTCGCCAGCTGTCCGCTAGGCCACCCACGACAACTCCATCGAATCCGAACTCGTCGTAGAGCTTCTCGACGAACGCGACCGCGTCGGCATCGTCGCCGGCAAGCGCCAGCGCCCGCCTGTTCTCCGAGCCCTTCGCCTTCGCATCTGAGGTGATCTCGGCGGAACGGATGTGGTTGAACGCCTTCACCACCCGACTCGTGGGCAGATGCTTCTGCAGCAGCCCACTCGAGGTGTCTGCTTTGTCGTCGAGGGCCGCGATGTTGCCGTCCCGCTGCGGGTAGTAGTTGTTGGTGTCGAGCACTATCTTGCCCGCGAGAGGTTCGACCGGAATGGTCGTGTAGGCGCGCAGCGGCACGGTCACCACGACGACATCACCGCTGGCCGCGGCATCCGCAACCGTCGAAGCACGCGCGCGCGGCCCAAGTTCGGTTACCAAACCGTTCAGGGTTTCGGGGCCACGGGAGTTGGCGATCACGACGTCGTAGCCGTTCTCGATCGCCTTGCGAGCCACTTGGCTGCCGATATTGCCGGCGCCGATGATTCCTAATGTTGTCATGCAGCGGTCAACTACGTGACGCCACGGTTTGTTCCCGTTACGAAGTGACGGCCTTGGGTGCTCCGCCAGCCTTGAGGGCTGCCAGGCGGGCATCCACCTCGGCCTGCTCGTCGAGGTCGTCAAGGCTCTCGAACTGCGCATCGAGAGTGGATGCCGCGATCTCCTGCTGACCGAGCACCTTCGCCTCTTCGCGCCGGATCTTGTCCTCGAACCGAGAGATCTCGCTGGTCGGGTCGAGCAGGTCGATGGACTTGACTGCGTCGATCACCTGGGACTGCGCCTCGGCCGACTTGGCGCGCGCAACTAGCTCGTCACGCTTGGCAGTGAGCTCGTTGAGCTTGGCACGCATGCCGTCGAGACCATTCTTGAGTTGGTCGACCACGGTGGTCTGGGAGGCGATCGTGGGCTCAACGGCTTTCGCCTCGTTTTCCGCGGACACCTGCCTGCCGAGCGCGATCTTCGCGAGGTTGTCGAACCGGTCTGCGTCCCCTGCGTTGCCGCCCGCGCGCAGTTCGTCTGCCTTCATGCTTGCCGCGAGGGCCTTGCGACCCCAGTCGGCGGCGGCGTCCACGTCTTCTGCGTGGTCCTGCTCCATGAGTCGGAGGTTGCCGATGGTCTGAGCGACGGCGCTTTCCGCCTCGGCGATGGAGTTGGTGTAGTCGCGCACGAGCTGGTCAAGCAGCAGCTGCGGATCCTCCGCTTGATCGATGAGGGCGTTGATGTTGGCCTTAAGGAGCTGTGAGATGCGCCCGAGGATCGATTGCTTAGCCATGTCAGCGTGCCTTTCGTGTGGAGAGCCTTTTCGTTCGCTGGTTTAGAACCTACCGCCGCGGCTACGCCCGCCACCACTGCTGGACCGAGCGCTTCGTGAACTTGGTGGGCCGGGATCGCGGGGCGACTGTCGTGACGGGCATTGGCGGCGGTCAGAATTGGGCTAGAGTCGGCAAAAGGAAACTGGGGGCCGCCCACACAATGGCGTGGGGCGGCCTTCAGTTTTGTCCGTCTGCGGTCTGCGCCCTCGGAAACTCAGCCCACGAGAGTGACGGTCGATCGGGGGCCGGTCACCAGGTCGAGGCCCGTTGTGGACCCATCCGCTAGCGCGGCGTCGGGCAGGAAGTCGATCGCGGCCGACAGTTCGTAGTCGCCCGCCGGCAGAGCCGGCAGGTCGGAGCGGAACTGCTCAGTGCGGTCGTCCTCGACCGCGCACTGCACGGGCACGAAGAACGCCTCGAACTCAACCGACTCGCCCGGGGTGAGCACAATCACCCGTGCCGATTCCTCGACCGGGCCGTTGCTGTGCCAGAGCACGACACCCGCGCGCGACAGCGTGATTGCCGGGCGAACTCCCGTCGTGCCAGTGATGGTGGCGCCGCTCGTGTTCGTGAGGCGAACGGCGCCCACCACGGTATCGGTGCCGACCGACGCGGTGGGGGGGAAGGCGACATCCAGTTGAAGCCCTAGAGCGCTGGGCGCGACCTCGGCGAGAGGGCCCTCGCACAGGTTGAGGCGGTCGGCGGGAGCGCGCTTGATCGGCGACTCTGCGGTGGTGCCCGCGCCGCTCTCCGCCGCCCCACCCTCAGTCGATTGGTCGAGCATCGAGACCGCCGCCGGCGGCTGCGTCGGCAGGGTTTGCACGACGAGCACGCCGATCCCCGCGACGGCGAGCACGCTGACCGCCCCAGCGCCGAGCTGGCGGGGCAGGCGGCGCCGTCGGCTGCGGGCGATGATGCGCCGGGCATCGAGGTCATGGTCTGCCGGGGCCGACGCGAGCAGCTCGCGCAGTTCTGACTCACTGGGCACGACTGGTCCCCTTTCCGTCGTCGGTGAGGGTGACGGCGAGTTGGCGCAGCGCATCGCTGAGGTATCGCTTGACGGCACCAGGGCTGATGCCGAGCCACTCCGCGATGTCGTCCACCTTGAGATCCTCGTAGTACCGAAGCACGACGCAGGCGCGCTCCCGCGGGGTGAGCTTCATCAACTCCCGATTCACGTCGAGGCGCGACTCAGTCTCGGCATCCCGGGGCTCATCGAGTTCGGGTGCAGCGTTCAGGTGGGCGATCCGGCGCCAACGGCTCGTGCGTCGCCCCGAGTCGAGATAGGTGTTCAGGATGGCCCGGCGCACGTAGGCCTCGGCGCTCGAGATGGAGAATCCGTTGCGCAACCTGCCGAAGGTCTTCACCAGGGCGTCCTGCACGAGGTCGGATGCGTCGTCCCGACTGCCCGAGATCAGGTAGGCGTAGCGGGTGAGCGCGTCACCTCGCTCGGCCACGAGCCGGGCGACGACGTCTTCCCATCGCTCGGGTGCGCCGGTTGTGCTCGCCACGCGCGGCCTCCTCGCGGTACCCGGCCCCGGCGCGCGCTGCGCCAAGCTCGTGTCAAAAGTAGTGGAGGTCACACCCACTAAGACGCGTGTCGGCGAGGAAACGTTGGGTCACGCGAGTTTCTGCCGAAGCACCTCGAGCTGCTTGGTGACCGCGGCGGGCACGCGACCATCGAACGTGTCGAAGAACTCGGCCGTAGCGTCGGCCTCTGCCAACCAGGTCTCCCGGTCGATCGCGAACAACTCGGCGAGGTCGCTGTCGGAGATGTCCAGGCCATCGACGTTAAGAGCGTCCTTGGTAGGCAGAAGGCCGATCGGGCTGTCCTCGGCGGGCAGTTGGCCATCCACGCGCTCAAGAATCCACTCGATGACGCGCGAGTTCTCACCGAAACCGGGCCAGAGGAAGTGGCCGTCGGCGCCCTTGCGGAACCAGTTCACCTGGAAGATGCGCGGCACGGTTCCGGTCTTGCGCAGCTCGGCGCCGACCTTCAGCCAGTGCGACCAGTGATCGGCCATGTTGTACCCGCAGAAGGGAGCCATGGCGAACGGGTCCCGGCGTAACTCGCCAAGAGTGCCTTCGGCGGCCGCGGTGCGCTCGGATGAGATCGTGGCACCCAGGTAGACGCCATGCTCCCAATCCCGTGCCTCCACCACTAGCGGCACGTTGGTCGCGCGGCGACCGCCGAAGATTATCGCGTCGATGACGACGCCCTGTGGGTCCTCCCAGTCATCCGAGATGCTCGGGCACTGGCGTGCAGCCACAGTGAAGCGTGAGTTGGGGTGAGCTGCAGGCCGACCGGATGCCGGTGTCCAGGCGTTGCCCTCCCAGTCGGTGAGCTGGGCCGGAGCCGTGTCGCTCATGCCCTCCCACCAGACATCGCCGTCTTCGCGGAGGGCGACGTTCGTGAAGATCGTGTTGCCCCAGATGGTGTCCATCGCGGTGGCGTTGGTCGCGTAGCCGGTGCCGGGAGCGACACCGAAGAAGCCGGCCTCGGGGTTGATCGCCCGCAGGCGGCCGTCCTCGCCACGACCCAGCCACGCGATGTCGTCGCCGATCGTCTCGACCTTCCAGCCAGGGATTGTGGGCTTGAGCATCGCGAGGTTCGTCTTGCCGCAGGCGCTTGGGAATGCGGCGGCGACGTGGAACACGCGCCCGCGCGGATTCGTCACCTTGATGATGAGCATGTGCTCTGCGAGCCAGCCCTCGTCGCGGGCGATCACCGAGGCAATGCGCAGAGCGAAGGCTTTCTTGGCGAGCAGGGCATTGCCGCCGTAAGCGGAGCCGAACGACCAGATCTCGCGGGTCTCGGGAAAGTGGGTGATGTACTTCGTCTCGTTGCACGGCCACGGCACATCAGGCTGGCCGAAGGCGAGCGGCGCACCGACGCTGTGCACGGCCCGCACCCACTCGGTGTCCGGGGTGATCTGGGCGAGCGCCTCGGTGCCCATGCGAGTCATGATGCCCATGCTTGCGACCACGTAGGGGGAATCGGTCACCTGCACTCCGAGCTTCGCGAGTGGTGACCCGATGGGCCCCATGGAGAACGGCACGACGTACATCGTGCGGCCCACCATGCTGCCTGCGAACATCGGGGTGAGGGTCGCGCGCATCTCGGCCGGGTCGGCCCAGTTGTTGGTGGGCCCAGCATCCGCGGGGTCGATCGAGCAGATGAAGGTGCGATCCTCGACACGGGCGACGTCGCTCGGGTCGCTGCGGGCTAGGAAGCTGTAGGGACGGTGCTCGGCGTTCAGGCGGATGAGTGTGCCAGCCTCCACCATCTCGCGAGCGAGCGCGTCCCACTCCGATCGGGACCCATCGCACCACACGACGTCGTCGGGCAGGGTGAGCGCGGCGATGTCATCGACCCAGGCCACGACCGACTTGGGCGCCCCGTTCGGCACTGGGGAGTGAGTTCGTGTGATCTCCGCGATGCTCATGGGCAATCCTTCCGACTCAAGAACGGTGTGTTCTTCCACTATGGGAGACCAATCGCGCGCTCGCTCCACAAAACATGGCGAAAGAACGTCTGATCTTTCGGTATGGTGATGCTGTGAATGATCTTGTGACACTCGGGCAGCGCATACGCCACTTCCGCACCGCCGCCGGGATGACCCTCGACCAGCTCGGCGACCGGGTCGGCATCGCCGGCAGCCAGCTGTCCCTCATGGAGAACGGCCGGCGGGAGCCACGGCTGAGCCTGCTCGGTGGGATTGCGGCTGCCACGGGCATCCAAGTTGCTGATCTGTTGGATGACGCGCCGCCCAGCAAGCGCGCCGCCCTCGAGATCGATCTCGACCGGGCACAGCGCTCAAGCATCTACGCATCCCTGGGACTGCCGGCCATTCGTCCCTCCAAGGGCACGAGCGACGAAACTCTCGAGGCGCTCGTCGGGCTGCACCGGGAACTGGCCCGGCGCGCGCGCGAAGCCATCGCGACGCCGGAGGAGGCCCGCCGGGCCAACACCGACCTGCGTCACCAGATGCGCACCGTCGACAACTACCTGCCGGAGATCGACGACATTGCCGAGAAGCTGCTCGCCGACGTGAGCCACACAACGGGAGCCCTCACTCACCGTTCGGTGAGCATGATGGCCGAGCGGCTCGGGTTCGAACTTGTGCACGTCAACGACCTGCCCCATTCCGCCCGCTCTGTCACCGACCTGGCCAACGGCCGTATTTACCTGCCGCCGGCCTCTATTCCGGGCGGTCACGGCCTCCGCGGCATGGCCCTCCAGGCCATGGCCCACCGGGTGCTCGGCCACGAGACGCCGGCCACCTACGCGGACTTCCTGCAGCAGCGCCTTGAGATCAACTACTTCGCGGCGGCCGTGCTCATGCCGCGGCGACAGTCCGTCGAGTTTCTCGCTTCGGCCAAGGCCGACCGCAACATCGCCGTCGAGGACTTCAGGGATGCTTTCGGCGTGACCCACGAGGCCGCCGCCTTGCGCTTCACCAACCTCGCGACCGCGCACCTCGACCTCGAGGTGCACTTCCTGCGGGTCGGTGACGATGGAGCCGTGTACAAGGCCTACGAGAACGACGGCCTGCGCCTGCCCGTGGATGTGACCGGCTCGACCGAGGGTCAGATCGTCTGCCGCAAGTGGAGCGCGCGCACGGCGTTCGCCCGCACCAACCGCACGACGGAGTTCTACCAGTACACCGACACCCCGGAGGGCACCTTCTTCGACTCGACCCAGACGGGTACGACCTCGGCCGAGGAGTTTTCGATCACGATCGGCGTTCCGTTCTCGCACTCGAAGTGGTTCCGCGGTCGCGAGACGACCAACCGCACCTCGTCGACCTGCCCCGACGAGTCATGCTGCCGCACGCCCGACGGCACCCTCACGGAGCGCAGGTCGGGCAAGGCCTGGTCGAGTGCGCGTCTGCACGCGCACATCCTGTCGCCGTTGCCGTCGGGAACCTTCCCCGGGGTCGACGATCGCGAGCTCTACGAGTTTCTCGAGGCGCACTCCGTCACGAACGACTGAACTCGCGGGCTGCCACGGTGCCTGCTTCATGGAGCCAGCGCCGAGGGTCGGCCATGGCCTGCTCGGGGCTTCCAGCGAGGTCGGTGAGTGAGACCGACCACCCCGGCGCGGCGGCAGCGAGCGACCCCGCGATGATCGCGACGGTGGGGCCAAGGCCGATCGCGTGGCCCACGACCTTGCCGCCGAGCGACTGCTCGTCGAACCGACCCTCGCCAGTGATCACCAGATCAGCGGATGCCGCCACCGCCGTCAACCCGGTGAGCTCGGCGATCCGCGGCGCACCGGGCACAATTCGCGCACCCCACACCGCGGCGAACCCGTAGGCCGTCCCGCCTGCGGCTCCCGCACCCGCCGCGTTGGGGTCACCGCCCAGCAGCTGCGCCCACCGCGCCAGCGCGGCGTCGAGCTCGGTGCACTGGTCGGGGCTCGCGCCCTTCTGCGGGCCGAAGACGTGCGCGGCGCCGGTGGGACCGAGCAGGGGATTGGTCACGTCGGTGAGCAGGGTCACGCCGCCGGCCGGCGCTGGCATGAGAAGGTCTCGGTCGACCCGGGCCAGCGCTGCGAGGCCTGCGCCGCCCTCGGCGAGCGAGCGACCGCGGTCATCGGTGAGTCCCAACCCCAGCGCGGACAGCGCGCCAGAACCTCCGTCGGTCGTAGCGGAACCACCCAGCGCGAGCACGAGTGAGTGTGCACCGGCCTGAAGGGCCAGACGGATGACCTCGCCGGTGCCGCGCGTCGACGCGGCCGGGGCATCCCGAACCGCCATGAGCGGCAGGCCAGTGGCCCCGGCGACTTCGACGACCGCTGTGCCGTCGGGCAGCTCGAGCCATTCACCCGGGGTCGCACGGCCGTCGGGGCCGGTCACTGCGCCCGCACTGCGCCTGATCGCACCCGGTACTGACGCCTCGATAGCGGCGAGGGTTCCTTCGCCGCCATCCGCCTGGGGCAGAAGCGTCAGGTTGTCGCCCGGGCGCTGGGAGCGCCAACCCTCGGCGATGGCCTCGGCGACGTCGGCCGCGCTGAGCGACCCCTTGAACGAGTCGGGCGCAATCACGATGCGCGGAATGGACCGTTCTGAGCTGGCCACCATGGCGTCACAGTAGCAGCGGGGCGGTGCTGTGCCGAGAGGTGTTCACGGTTGTAGCCTGTGCGTGACGTCCGGCAACGAGGTCGGCGAATCGATCAGGAGAGTCACCCCACCTATGTCAACTACCACCGAGAATCAGCTCGCCGGACTGTTCCGTCAGTCGCGCACCGTCTGGGCGATTCGCGCCGCGGCAGCGCTCATCATCGGCATCCTCGTGCTGGTCTGGCCGCAGGCCACCGTGAGCATCCTCGCGATCCTGCTCGGCATCTACTTCGTGATCCTCGGCGTCGTACGTGTCGTCCAGGGCTTCGTCGACAAGGACCTCAACGGCGGCGGCAAGGCCGCCAACTTCATCATCGGTGCGCTCATTCTCGCCGCGGGTGTGATCGTCATCAAGAACCCGTTCGAGACTGCGGTGTTCATCGTGCTGCTTGTCGGCATCTCGTGGATCTTCGAGGGCATCGCCACGCTGGTCGAGACCGCTCGCGGTCACGGTGACGGTGTGTCGATCCTCATCGGTATGCTCATCGCTCTGGCTGGCGTGGTCGTCGTGCTGTTCGCCCCCGCCGCGACCACCGCCTACGCAATCTTCTTCGGTATCGTGCTGATCATCGTGGCGATCCTCGACTTCGTGCTGCTCTTCGCGGTCGGTCGCGCGGTCAAGAAGGCGAAGGCCTGATCATGGCGGAGAGCAAGAACTCCACCGGAGCCGTCGTCAAGCTCGTCGTCTCCATTGCCGCGATCATCGTCGGACTCTTCCTGGTGTTCGGCGCCACGACCCCGGCTATCGCCGACGGCGTCTTCGTGGGCTCGATCTCCCTCGTGCTGGCGATCTACCTCTGGTCGGGTGTGACCAGCGGGCAGGCCCGCACCCTCGCGATCGTACTCATCCTGCTGGCCGCCTATGCGTCCATTCGCGGGTTCGGCCTGCTCGACCTCTCGGTACTGCGCCAGCTCGGCGGAATCGCGGCGATCGTCATGGGCGTCATCCTGATCATCCCGTTCCTGCGTGAGCGCTTCGGGAGCAAGTCCTCGTCGTAGTCGGCGCGGCCCGTGAGGGGCGTCCTATTGCGCTTGCGCACAGTCCGCAGGAGCAATGGGGCGCCCCTCGCGGCATTCGGTGCCCCCAGGCAGATTCGAACTGCCGCCCCTACCTCCGGAGGGCGATCGGCTAGGCGCGGCAGGGGTGGCTTGTCCTCGAAGTTCCGCGTATTTCTGTTGCCACGGACTGCCGCGGCTGCGCCTTGGCATCGTTCACGTCCACCCGGCCGCGCTTCGGATTTGAGCCGCGAGGTCGGTGGGAGACCGTTCAGATGAGTCGATCACAATGTCGTCGAGCGCCTGCTCATCCAAGATGCGAGTGAGTTGGCGCGCGCGCGCGAGGTGCCACGCGAGTTCGTCCGGCTCCGCTTGATGACGCTCCGCGAGTCGGCCGCTTAGAGCGTCTTCGCTCGCGGTGAGGCGACAAAGGAACAGCCCACGAGAGCCGAGCGCCGAGACGTAGCGTGGAATATTCGTGGCATCTTCGATCACACCAGCGAGGACGAATCTCGTGGCGCCAGCTTTACGGTAGTTATCCGAAAGGCTCTTGAGATTGGCGAGTTCCAATTCGTGGTTGAAAGGATCCTCGTCAGACGAAGGCCCGAAAGTGCGAATGGCGTCAAGGTCGATAACCGCGTGGGGTCCTGACTCCATGGAACCAATTGCGTGTGCGACAGTGGTCTTACCCGCGCCGACAGTTCCGTTGATAAAGATCGCGTCGAGTGCAAGGGCCATGCAGGAAGGCTATGCAAGATTGCTTCACGGGCCTACAGACGCCCTGCCGACGTTAGTAGCGCAAGGCTTCGTCGGGCTCGCCTTTGCAGGGTGCTATCGAGCACCAACCACGCTGGGTGGAGATCCTCCGCGAGAGGCTCAGTGATCGCACGGAGGCGTCGTCGATCGCTCGCGTTGAGCGTGAGATCAAGATCACCAACTGACTCGATACTCGCGAGGAGCACACCCGCGTCTTCTACGTGCCGCCCCTGGTCGCGCTGATCGACCATGAAGGCGGCGCCCTTCCCGATGAGTGCGCCGAGCACGTCGGGAGCATCGATCGTGATCGTTCCGCTCGTCGAGTTGACGACGAAGGTGTCGCGACGGTTGAGGGCTTGGGCCCCACCGTCCACGGCGAATGCGGGCCGCGCCCGTAGCAGAGGCTTCATGCCCGACGGCAGGTGGTCCGCGACCATTACGTCGACTTGCTCTTCGCCGCGAGTGAATCGGTAAATCGGCTCGGTGCGAGCATCCGGTAGGGTCACTGCGAAACCGATCGAGGTGAGTGCAGATCCGATCGAGCCGAAGCTGGACCGATTGGTCTGCACGTCTGCAATCAGGTCGACGTCCTTCGTTGCTCGCGGGGGTGGGATGGATGCTCGGCGAGCGTGGAGCTGAACCATGAGTCCGCCGACCAGAACCCAGTCCGAGACGTCGATCGCTCGGGCGACTTCGAAGACGGTCGTCCACGGCGGGAGCAGATCGTCGTCGCCGATGTCTATCGCGTGTGTTTGGCCAGCCATGCCTGCCTCATGTCCTCGAGTGCGACCAACCCCGCCGATCGTTCTCGCGTGCTCACGCTGCGAGCGAGGTCGGCGGCGATAGTTGCGTTCGACGCATGTCTACCGAGTACCTCGGACTCGGGAGCTTCGTAGATCGTGACGTCGCCCTCGGCGTCGAGGGTGAGAAGGTGCCGGCGAACGAAGTCGTCAAGATCTCCCGCACGCACATATCCCTCGACCCTTCGGGTTTCGGGTGTGAGTGTCCGGTCGACGAGGTCAGCCGCACTCGCGCCGGTAAGTGTGAGGTCGGCGGCTGTCCTTGTCAGCGAGTCCGCCGAGTAGCGGTGGACTCGAGTGCGGGTTGCGACTTTGCTCGCGATCTCGTCGACCGAGCTGTCGCGGATTCGGCGTCTGATCCGCGCCTGAGTGCTCTGTGACAGGCCCTCAGTCGCGCGACCCGAAAGCTCGCCGAGCAAGGCCCAGGATGACGATGCCGACCATGCGCGCCCGGATCCGGTGTGGATGGCCCGTCGCTCGCCGAGAGCGCGGCGGGAGACCAGCCACGTCCCGTCTTGCAATTGCTCGCCGTCGAGCTTGCCCGCCCGTAGCAGTTCGGTGACCTGACGTTGCGAGATTCCGAGCGCGAGCGCGGCATCTTTGGTCATCAATTCCTGCATGTCATATCACCTCCTGATCAAGAACAATTATGACACACAGGCGAGGCGCGAGCCAGAGGCCATATGTCGCGAGGTGGTCGTTTGGGTGGTCGTTTGGGTGGTCATGGGGCGCGACCACCCAAACGAACGGTTGACGAGGGTACGCGTTTGGGTCCTCACCCCTCGCGAGGGGCCAAACGAGGGGTTTTGGGCCGTTTTGCCCTGTCCTACCGCCCCTGCCCGGCGGAGCCAGCTTCCCAACCTGCCAACCAGCTATTTCGAGAAGTGCCCCCAGGCAGATTCGAACTGCCGCCCCTGCCTCCGGAGGGCAGTGCTCTATCCCCTGAGCTATGGGGGCCAGGAGTGCGCCTCTTAGGATACCAGCGGTGTGCGCCCTCGCGTGGCGTGACAGGATCGGGGGATGCTCCGTACCGTCACCACCCGCCTTGAGCTCGACATCGCCGGTCGAACCAACATGGTGTTCAGTATCGCGGCGGCACGGGATGCCTACTTCGCCAGTGAGAGCCTCACGTTCGGGCTCGAGGGTACGACGATCGCAGCCGCCGAGTTCGTGGGTGACCACGGCACGCGGCTGCACCAGCTCGTGAGCGAAGCGGGTCGCATGACCGTCGAGTACTCGGCCGAGGTGGTCGGCCGCGCGAACCCGATCGTGTCGAACGATCTCGATGTCATCACCTATCTGCGGCCCAGTCGCTACTGCGAGTCCGACTCCCTCACCCCCACCGCCCGCAGTGAGTTCGCCGGGCTCAGTGGACACGACCTACTCTCCGCGGTCACGATCTGGGTGTGGGAACGCCTGCGTTACGTACCCGGTTCGAGCCTTCCCACCGACGGTGCGGAGCAAACTTTGCTCGCCCGCCGCGGGGTGTGCCGCGACTACGCTCACCTGGTCATCGCCCTGCTCCGCGCGCTCGACGTACCCGCCCGCATGGTCGCCGTTTACGCACCGGGCCTTACGCCCATGGACTTTCACGCTGTCGCCGAGGCCTGGGTCGACGGTACTTGGTGGGCGGTGGATGCCACGCGCCTCGCACCCCGCCAGAGCATGCTGCGCATCTCAACGGGCCGTGACGCTGCGGACACCGCCTTCCTCACTAACCACTGGGCCGACCTGTGGCTCTCGGACATGGAAGTGCTGGCGATCGTCGACGAACTGCCCACCGACGACGGCACCGAGCTCGTCCAGCTCGGCTGACGCCGCCGGACCTGAGACGCGCTGAGCCCAGCGGCTCGTTAGCGCACTGCCCCGAGTGCCGCGGCCATGAGCGGAGCGGCATCCCCAGGCTCGAAAAAGGCGACGGATGTCGCGGTCACCCAGTACGGCGGATCGAACGCCTGCGCCGTTCCGACGCCGCCCTCGACGATGAAGTAGCCCTCGACGTCGTACGTCGGCACCGTGTTGCTCGTCGCGACCAACTCGTTGGAGCGCTGCTCGAGCTGATCGGTCGGCAGGTGCGCGGCCGAGATCTCGATGGTCTCGCCGCTCGTCAGGTTCACCCAGCTGCACGCGATGCCCTGAGCGGCGACAGCTTGAGCACCGAGGCTGCCGGCGGCGGGGGTGTAATCGTTCTGCAGGGCGAAGTTGGGATTGAAGTCGTACATGACCTGCGCGTTCACCAACTCGTCGCACCCGATCGTGATCGGCTCGCCCGCTTCCGCGGTGGTGGTCGGTGTGGGTGTGGGCGTAGGCGTGGGGGTGGACGTCGACGAGCGCGTCGGCGTCGGAGTCGGCTCAGCAACCGGGTTGCATCCCGACAGCAGGGCAAGTGCGAGCACGGGCAGGGCGGTGAGAAGCACTCGGCGCGAAAGCATGTAACCATAGTGACCCCACTGGCTGGGTTGTTACCTGCTGCCTCGCCCGGGTCGAGCAATTCGGCGCCGAATTGTGCGCCGGATGCCGCGGCTAAGCTTGAGCCTCGTGAATCCCGCCGATCTTTCCGCCGCCCTGCTCACCGTCGTCACCGGTGTTGTCGAGCGGCGCGGCGGCACGATGACGCTCACGATCGACGATGTCGCGCTGGAGCGCCCGCGCAATCGCGACCACGGCGACTGGGCGTCGAACATCGCAATGAAGCTCGCTAAGGCACTGGGCGCCAACCCGCGGGAACTTGGCGACGAGATCGCAGCAGCGGCCGCGGAACTGCCGGGCGTGGCATCCGTCGACGTGGCCGGCCCCGGCTTCATCAACATCACTCTGGATGCCGCCGCCGCCGGCGCCCTGGCGAAGACCATCGTCGAGCAGGCCGACGCCTACGGGCTCGGCGATCTCTACCGCGGCGTCACCATCAACCTCGAGTTCGTGTCGGCGAACCCGACCGGGCCGATCCACATCGGTGGCGTTCGCTGGGCAGCGGTGGGCGACAGCCTCGCGCGCATCTTCCAGGCGCAGGGCGGCATCGTCACCCGCGAGTACTACTTCAATGACCACGGCGCGCAGATCGACCGGTTCGCCCGCAGCCTGCTCGCGAGCTGGCTCGGTGAGCCCGCGCCGGAGGACGGCTACGGCGGCGACTACATCGCCGATATCGCCGCGCGCGTGCTCACGCTCTACCCGGGCGACCTGTTCCACATCCCGCGCGACGAGCAGCAGGAGGTGTTCCGGGCGGTCGGCGTCGAGCTGATGTTCGGCGATATCAAGCACTCCCTGCACGAGTTCGGCGTCAGGTTCGACGTCTACTTCCACGAGAACGAGCTGCACGAATCGGGCGCGGTCACACACGCCATCGACCGGTTGCGCGAGCTCGGCGCGATCTACGAGACCGATGGCGCGACGTGGTTCCGTTCGACCGACTACGGCGACGACAAAGACCGGGTCGTCATCAAGAGCGACGGCGAGTTCGGTTACATGTCGGGCGACCTCGCGTACTACCTCAACAAGCGCGAGCGCGGTTTCGAGCGAAACCTGATCATGCTGGGTGCTGACCACCACGGTTACGTGAAGCGCCTGATGGCGATGACCGCGGCGTTCGGCGACATCCCGTACGTCAACCTCGAGATCCTGATCGGCCAGCTCGTGAACCTCGTGCGCCACGGCGAGCCGGTGCGCATGTCCAAGCGCGCGGGCACGGTCGTCACCCTCGAAGACCTCGTTGAGGCGGTCGGTGTGGACGCCGGGCGCTACGCCCTCGTGCGCAGCTCGATCGACTCGCAGGTCGACATCGACCTGGACCTCTGGGGCACCAGGACCAACGACAACCCCGTCTTCTATGTACAGTACGCGCACGCTCGCACGCAGAGCGTCGCGCGGAATGCCGCTGCCTCGGGGGTGGACCGCAGCGCATTCGAGGCGGGCCTGCTCGAGCACGAGACCGAAAGCATCCTTCTCGGAATCCTCGCCGAGTACCCGCGGCTACTGCGCCAAGCGGCCGAGCTGCGCGAACCGCACCGCATCGCTCGTTACGCGGAGGAACTCGCCGGCGCGTATCACCGGTGGTACGACAGCTGCCGGGTGACCCCGGTCGGCGATGAACCCGTGGGCGACGTGCACCGAACCCGCCTGTGGCTCAACGATGCTGTCGGCCAGGTACTGCGAAACGGCCTGGGCCTACTCGGCGTCAGCGCTCCGGAGAGGATGTAACGATGGCCGAGCCACTCGAACCGGTGGTGCCACCGGTGGTCGAGCCCGTCGAGACCTCCACCGAAGTACTCCCCGCCGCACCTGGCACGACCCCTCCCGCACAGCCCCGCACGCGCCGCCGCTGGATGGGCTGGCTGATCGCCCTGGTAGTGCTCGTGGTGCTGCTCGTCGTGGGCTTCTTCGCGGCCGACGCCTACGCGAAGGACTACGCGAAGGGCTACGTGCGCGACCAGATCATCCAGGTGCTGAAGCTCGACCCGACCACGAAGGTGGACGTCGACCTGGGTGGCGGCTCCGTCATCCTCCAAGCCCTGCGTGGTTCGATCGACGAGGTGACCGTGGATGTCGCCGAGCTCTCCTTTGGCGACATCACGGGTTCGGCCGTGATCTCCGCCGCCGGCGTTCCCCTCGATGGCGCCGAGCCGGTCGACAAGTTGGACATCGTCGCGACGGTCACCGAAGCAAACGTGCGCAAGCTCGCGAGCTTCATGAGCGGCATCGAACTGAAGACGATCGAGCTCGGCGACGGAGTGATCAGTGCGGCGACCGAGTTCACCGTGCTTGGGTTGTTCGTGATCCCGGTTTCGGTAGATCTCGTCCCCTCGGCGGTCGACGGTGGCATCAGCTTCGATCCCAAAACGATCACGCTGGCCGGCGAGGACATCTCGGTCGCCGACCTGAGAGCGAGTCCCGAGTTCGCCGGGATCGCCGGCCAGTTCCTTCAGTCGCAGGACTTCTGCGTCGCATCCAGCCTGCCGAAGGCCCTCACGATCACCGACGTCGACGTCGTCGGCTCAAACCTCGTGATCGCGATCAACGGCGACGGCACGGCGCTCGCCGGTGCGGGGCTGTCCGAGCTGGGCATCTGCAAGGCGAAGTAATGCGTGCGGCCCTGCTCGTGAGCGCGAGTGGGCAGATATGGGGCACCCGTCCTCACCGGTGACCCCATTTGTGCCCTCTCGGGGCACGTCTCGTACCTGCAGTCGCCCGCACGGGCCACGCATGCGCTTCCCGCTAGGATTTAACCGGCTTCAGGGACCAATCCGGGTTCGCTCGCCTCACCTACGACCATTCCGTGAGGTTCGCCGTGTCATCCAACCCGCTCGCACCCGCGTGGCTCGTTGAGCCCGCCGACGCGAACGTGCTGCCTGCCGCCGTTTGGTCGCGGAATGCGCGGCGGTCCGCGGGCGGCGAGCTCGAGATCGCGGGGGTATCCGCCACGGCGCTCGTGGCCGAGTTCGGCACACCCGTGTACGTGGTTGACGAGGCCGACGCCCGGGGGCGCGCTCGCGGCATCCGCGAATCGTTCGACCGGGAGTTCGCCCGTGTCGGCGGCAGCGCGAAGGTGTACTACGCGGGCAAGGCGTTCCTCTGCACCGAGGTCGCGC
>JBJXDR010000082.1:0-3773 GCA_046155245.1 Rhodoglobus sp.
ACGTGATCGTGAGCAGGATGCCACTTGCTGCGACGTACCAGCTCGCATAGCCGGTGCCGCCCGGACGTTGAAAGTCGAGCTGGCTCGCGACCAGCAGAGTGATGGCGATCACGATTGCGAAATTGAAGGCCGCCATCCAGATGGGCATGCGCTTGGGCCCGTAGGGCAGGAGCGAAATGATCGTTGCCAGCGCAAACAGGCCCATGGCAACGAAGATGGGCGCGGGCTGCCGGGGCACGTCAATCGTGTACAGGGCAAGAACCAACAAATAGGCGGAGAAGAAGCCGGCGAGGCCGACCACGAGATAGCGCGGCACCCCGATGTTCATCTGCTCACCTCGGCAATCCCAGACTCGACTCCGGCGGGCGTCGACGCTCCCGCCGGATTGGGCCAGCGCAGGGTCACGATGGTCCCTGCTCCGGGTGCCGTCTGAATCACGGCCCGGCCTCCGGCATTGCCGAGACGCTCAATGATGGAGACCCGCACCCCGATGCGCTCCTGGGGAACATCCTTGAGTTGGAAGCCTGTGCCGGTGTCGCCGACAACGATCTCGATGCCCCCCGGAGCGACGCTGTGAACAGCGACCCACCGAGTAATGTCGGCTGCGCCCGCATGCCGGGAACTGTTGACCATCGCCTGAGCGGCCGCCGCGTACAGGGCATCTGCCGCTTGCACCGGGATCGACCGCGTGCCGACACCACGAGCGCGCAATTCGAAGGATCCCGAGTACTCGTCAACGGTCTCGGTGATCCGCTCGACGAGCGCGGTGAGCCGCACCATCGACTCGTCGTCGGGGCTCGCGGCCGCGGCATCCCGCAAAAACCCAATGGTGTTCGTCGCCATGGTCGCGGCTAAGTGTTGCGCCTGCGGGGTGAAGGCCCGCGCGGCCGAAATCAGGGTGGTGAGCACGCTATCGTGCACGATCGAGTCCACCTGCACGCGCTCGACCTCGGTTGCGTGCTGGCGAACCGCGTGGCTGTATCGATCGAGGGCGGTGGCCTGAGCCGCATCGACGGCGCTCGCCGCCTGACGAAGCATGGTGAGAATGATCAGGATCGCGCCGCCGAGGATGACGGCATACATGCCTTCGAGGACGGCGAGCAAGGGTGGCGCCTCTCCGCCCAGCGGCGTGACTCGCACGACAACATAGATGAGCGGGCAGACGAACAGGTAAAGAGTGGCCAAGAGCGGCCGGAAGGCGATCGCGGCCATCGCTGTGGCCACCGTGATGAGGTAGTTGAGCCAGTGGATGCCTGAGAACACCTCGACCCCCGGAAGGATCGCGAAGGGCCAACTGATGAGCGCGCCCAGGTAGAAGATCGCGAACAGTCCTTGGGCGGGCTTGACCCAGACCTTCGCAAAGGACGTGATCAGCACGACCACGAGCATCCCGAACAGCGACGGCGCCACGATCCACAGCCAGAGCGGGTAGGCCTCATCAAGCTGACCGAGCAACCAGGGAATCGTCTGCGCCCCGAACACGATGCCGAACACGGCCACCGACCGAGCAAAAACGTTCTCGACCTGCTTGCGGCTGATCGGGTTGCGCGGCTGCTTGGTCTGCGGCGGAGGGGCGACCGTGGCCTCGCTAGCGGGCATCTCCGCCGTCCGGATCCATCCCGGGCAGAATGCCGTCCTCGACGGCGCGCCGCAGCAGGTCGACCTTGGTGGGCGCTGGGCGACCGACCTCCACGTACTTGACGCGGATCCGATCAAGGTACTCCCGGGCGGTGGAGTAACCGATACCCAGTTGCTGGGCGGCGAGCTTGAGGGGAAGCCCCGAGGCATAGAGGTGCAGAATCTCGCGCTCGCGACGACCGAGCTGGGCCTTCGAGAAGTCGCGGTCTGCGTCGATCGCCGTCGCCCACTCGAGGTTATTGAGCACTTCGCCGCGGGCAACTGTCGCCGCCGCGGCAAGCACCGTCTTGGTCGCCGACGACTTGGGGATGACGCCCGCCGCCCCCGCCGCGAGAGCCTCCCGCACGTAGGCGACACGGTCTGCGATGCTGTGCACAAGCACGGCGGCCCCAGTCGCCTGTACCCGTTTTACGTTGTCTGTCACGGTCGATCCATCGCCGAGCGAGAGGTCGAGCACGACGACATCGACCTCACGGCCCTCGAGTCCCGCGACGAGTTCGGACACGGTCGCGGCGGCAAGCACGAAGTCATAGCCGTCGGCGAGGAAGGCGGCCTTCAGACCGAGGCGCACCGATTCGTGATCGTCGACAACCGCAACTCGCACCTGAGGTGCGGCGAGGTCGCTACCGACTTCCGTCGTCGATGCCTGGGCCATGAACATCCATTCTGCCGGGTGTACCCAATCGTACTGTCGGTTGCCGCGCAACGCGGGGGCAACATTCCGTCCGTTCAGGCTCGAACGAAGGTTCCGACAGCCTCGACGTGGTGAGTGTGGGGAAACAGGTCGAACGCGCGCAACTCGACGAGCGGGTACCCGAGGTCGGCCAACAGGGCCGCATCCCGGGCGAATGCGACCGGATCGCACGCCACGTAGACGACCTGCGCGGGCGTCAGACCCGCAAGCACCTCGACGACCTCGCGGCCGGCACCGGCGCGCGGCGGGTCTAGTACGACGGTCGCCCTCGCCAGGCGCTGACGCTCCGACGAACCGGCGGATGCCGCGAGCGCGGCCATCCATCGTTCGACCCGGCCCGTCTCGGCTCGCGCGCCGAGCCATTCCGCAAGATTGCTCGCGGCGAAGTCCGTGGCGGTCGCGTCACTCTCAACCGTCGTGATCCGCGTCGTCGGCCCGAAGCGGTCGGCCACCGCCGCGGCAAGAAGTCCGACCCCGCCATAGAGATCGAGGTTGGCCGCCTGCGGGTCGAAGAGCTCCGGTCGAATCGCGCGCTGGACTGCCTCCGTGAGCACAACCGCTGCCCCGCGGTGCACCTGCCAGAATCCGCTGTCGGCTAGGCGGAATTCGCGGTCGCCCACTCGCTCGGTGATGACGCTCGGCTTCTGGGCGCCCACGATCAGGCGCGCGCCGCCCGTCGAGGGGCTGAGCACGTCCACGCTGTCGAACCCGGGAAATCGCTCGGCGAGCGGCGCTGCTGCCGCGAGTTCGTCGGTCGCGAGGGGCAGGCTCGTCACGGGGATGACCCGGTGTGACCGTGCGGCGTACGGACCGGGCTGCCCTTGGTCGTCGACGTGCAGGCGCACTCTGGTGCGCCATCCGGTACCACCACGCTGGTCGTCGCCGGCCACGGGCTCGACGGTCACATCGCGGTCGATGCGGGCCATGCGTTGTAGCGAGTCGGTGACGACCTGGCGCTTGAGTTCGCGTTGGTGGCCGAGTTCGATGTGGCCGAACTCGGCACCGCCGGCACGATCAGCGGGATCGCGATCGAGAGCCGCGGCATCCCACACGTGGTCACGACGATGCGGGCTCGGCTCGAGCACCTCGACCGTTTCGGCACGCCAGAAGCTCTTCTTCGAGTCGCTGGAGACCCGCGCGAGCACTCGCTCACCCGGGATCGCGTCGGCGACAAACACGACCCGACCGTCGAACCGGGCAACCGACACGCCCCCGTGTGCGATGTTGGTAACGTCGAGTTCGATCGTTGTGCCCAGCCAGTCACCCATCCCCCCAGCCTAGGAGCCGCCAGTGCGTACCTCGCCGGCAGTGCGCCTCTACCTCGCGTCGACCTCGCCCGCGCGACTGGCCACGTTGCGCGCAGCGGGCGTCGAGCCGATCGTGCTCGATCCCTTAGTCGATGAGGATGCGGTCGCTGCCGCCGCGGGACCGCTGCCCGTTC
>JBJXDR010000083.1:0-15795 GCA_046155245.1 Rhodoglobus sp.
CACTGCTGCCTCCCGTAGGAGTCTGGGCCGTGTCTCAGTCCCAGTGTGGCCGGTCACCCTCTCAGGCCGGCTACCCGTCGTCGCCTTGGTGAGCCATTACCTCACCAACTAGCTGATAGGCCGCGAGTCCATCCTTGACCGAAATTCTTTCCACCCCCAGGAGATGCCTCCGAGGGTCGTATCCGGTATTAGACGTCGTTTCCAACGCTTATCCCAGAGTCAAGGGCAGGTTACTCACGTGTTACTCACCCGTTCGCCACTAATCCAGCAGGAGCAAGCTCCCGCTTTCATCGTTCGACTTGCATGTGTTAAGCACGCCGCCAGCGTTCATCCTGAGCCAGGATCAAACTCTCCATAAATGTTTATGCGCCATCGTTGCCTCCGGAATGGGAGGACGAACAATGACAAGTTTGAAACTGACAGAACAAATCAATACTGACTTGCTTTGTTTATATCTTTTTCCAAAGGAATCCGGCCTACCGAAGTAGGCACGGGTTTTTGGCATTTGACATTGTGCACGCTGTTGAGTTCTCAAGGATCGGGCGCTCCTGACTTCCACCTTGCGGCTTCGTTTCAGGGCAACTGCTCTAACCTACCACCAGTATTCGCTGCTCGCTACTGCCTTATAGGGGCAGGGAACGAACGAATTCTCTGGCTGGATTTGGTCCCTCTTGAGGCCGGGAAGCTGTGGGTTTGATCCGCACCGGGCTTTCCCGCACCTTTGGGGTGACAAGGGATTACATTACGCGGCGGTTACGCGCCCTGCAAATTACGGCGCATCCCGGGCGTGTCGCCACTCGAAGCTACTCCGCGAAGACGCCGGCCAAGGTCTTTTTGCCGCGGCGCAACACGGCCATTCGACCCGGCAGCAGCGATGCGCCGAGCTCGGATGACTCGTCGTCGACCCGCACGTTGTTCACGTACACCCCGCCCTCCCCGATCGACCGACGCGCTGCCGCGAGGCTTGGGGAGAGTCCCGTGTCGACGAGGAGCTGCGCGATGGTTGTGGCCGGTGGCGCGGTGGTGTTGGGCAGCTCGCGAAGGGCTTGCTCGAGGGTCGCGTCATCCAGCTCGGACAGCTCGCCCTGACCGAACAGAGCTGCGGCAGCGGCGATCGCACCCTCGGTGGCGCTGATGCCGTGCACGAGCGCCGTGGCCTCCCAGGCGAGCATCCGCTGCGCCTCGCGTTTGAAGGGTTCGGCCGCGACCGCTGCCTCGAGCCGTTCGATCTCTTCCCGGCTCAGGAACGTGAAGATCTTGAGGCGCTCGATCACGTCGTCGTCGTCGGTGTTGAGCCAGAACTGGTAGAAGGCGTACGGGCTCGTCATCGCGGGGTCGAGCCAGACGGCGTTGCCCTCGCTCTTTCCGAACTTGGTGCCATCCGAGTTGGTGATGAGAGGCGTGCCAATCGCGTGCACGCTCGCGCCCTCGGCCTTGTGGATGAGGTCGACCCCGCTTACGAGGTTGCCCCACTGATCGCTGCCCCCGGTCTGCAGCACGCAGCCGTAGGTGCGGTACAGCTCGAGGAAGTCCATGCCCTGGAGGATCTGGTAGCTGAACTCGGTGTAGCTGATGCCGGCATCGGAGTTGAGGCGCGCGCTGACCGCATCCTTCTTGAGCATCGTGCCGACGCGGAAGTGCTTGCCGATATCGCGCAGGAAGTCGATGGCCGAGAGCGGCGCCGTCCAGTCGAGGTTGTTGACGAGCCGCGCCGCGTTCTTCCCTTCGAAGCTCAGGAACTTCGAGACCTGGAACTTGAGGTATTCGACCCACTCCGCAACGACGGCCGCATCGTTGAGGGTGCGCTCAGCGGTGGGTCGCGGATCGCCGATGAGTCCGGTTGATCCGCCAACGAGGCCGAGGGGCTGGTGTCCTGCCAACTGCAGCCGGCGCATGAGCAACAACTGCACGAGGTTGCCGAGGTGAAGACTCGGCGCGGTGGGATCAAAGCCGCAGTAGTAGGTGATCGGCTCCCCCGCAAGCACCTCGCGAAGCTCGTCAGCGTTGGTGGAGACGTGCACGAGCCCGCGCCACGTCAACTCCTCCCAGATATCGGGGAAGGAGGGATCATTCTGCTGTGGGGTCTGCGTGGCTGGCACGTCAACAACCGTAGCGGAGGTTCGTCGCGCTCCCGTTGGGGGCTCTCTTAAGCCTAGGGACTTGATACGCTGCTGATCTAGGTTGTAAGCTTGATATAACCGTAATCAAGTCTGAAAGCTTGAGGAACATGTTCATCATCACCGCCGACCAAGTCGACAGTCGACACCTCGACGATATCGCCGCGCCGACGATCGCCCTGCTCAACGAGAGCTTTGCAGGCGAACTCACTCTTCCTGTTGACCGGAACGCCGGTGACGAGATTCAGGCGCTGGTCTCGCTGTCGAGCACTGCGATCGCGATCATCGGCGACCTCACGCGCTCGGGCCAGTGGAGCGTCGGATGCGGCATCGGCCGGGTGCGCACTCCCCTGCCAGCCAACACTCGCGAGGCGGCCGGCCCTGGGTTCGTGGCCGCGCGCGCCGCCGTCGATCGCGCCAAGAGGTCTGCGTTGAAGTTCGCGCTGGAGAGTGAGACCGAGGGCGAGGCAGCCCATGCCGAGGCGCTGCTCGACCTCCTGCTGCTCGTGCGCTCGCGGCGTACCGCCGAGGGCTGGGAACTGTTCGACCTGGTCGCGGGCGGTCGCACCCAAGCGGACGCGGCGGCAATTCTCGGGATCAGTCCGCAAGCTGCGAGCCAGCGGGCGCGCGCGGCGGGCATCCGACAGGAACTCGCCGCCCTGCCCGCCCTCGCCGAGGTGCTCTGGCGGGTTGACGGTGCCGAAGCGCACAATGGAGAGCCATGATCACCGTGCTCACCGCAATCGCAGCCGTGCTGGCCCTCGCGTTCGCGATTGTTGCGACCGATCAGCGAAGGCACTGGTTCGTGATCCCCTCGGCCGTTATCGTGCTGCTCGCGATCGTCGCGCCGATTGCTGCGGCACTCGCGCCCGCAGGGCCGCAGTGGGCCAGAGTGAGCATTGCGGTGGTGTTCGCCGCGGTGGGCGTGGTTGGCGGCAGCCCCGTCGTAGGCCTGGTGCTGCGATTTGCGCAGGGAAGCGTCATCCTCGGCGAACACGGCGGAATCGTGGTCTCCAGCGACGGCGGACTCACCCAGCGACGGGA
This sequence comes from Rhodoglobus sp., assembly GCA_046155245.1. GTDB lineage: Bacteria > Actinomycetota > Actinomycetes > Actinomycetales > Microbacteriaceae > Rhodoglobus. Next base: position 3,162 of record JBJXDR010000083.1, read on the forward strand.
GATCCTGCGCGGTGGCGCGACCATCGGGTACCTCGAGCGGATCGCCCTGCTGGGCTCAGTCGCCGCCGGGCAGGCCGCCGCCGTCGCGATCATCGTGGCCATCAAGGGACTCGGGCGCTTCTCCGAACTGGATGGGAGCGAGGCGCGTGAGCGCTTCATCATCGGCACGCTGACCAGTCTGATCTGGGCCGGGGCCTGCGTGGCCGCGGCGCTCCTCGCGCTCTAGGCGGGCTCTCCGCCCGTCGCCTTCGGGTGCCTCTTGTAGGGCGATACGGTCGCGTCGCCGGGGAGCCAGAAGCGCCACGGGAACTCGGAGCCGCCACCCACCCCCGAGACTCCGGTACGGGGGCCCTGCAGGAATTCGGCTCGGGTCGCAGGCAGCGTGAGTTGGAGGCGCCTGTCTTCGGCTGGGGTGCCAATCGCGCTTCCGCCGTCGGTGAGGGTGATTCCGAGCGCCACCGTGAGACGAGCCGGGCCCCGAGCGAGGTCGGCGTTCGAGCGGCTCGTCGCGCGGCGCATCCGGGCCAGCTCGATACCGTCGACGATCTCGCCTGCCCGCAACAGAACCGCGGATGCCTCGCCCTCGGGAGCACAGACGATGTTCGCGCACACGTGCATGCCGTAGGTGAGGTAAGTGTAGAGCCGGCCGGGCGGACCGAACATCACCGCAGTGCGCGGCGTCGGCCCACGGAACGCGTGCGAGGCCGGGTCGCTCTCACCCTGATATGCCTCGACCTCGGTGAGGCGCAGGGTCACGCCGTCGACGGTCAGCAGCCCGCCGAGCAGCAGAGGCGCGACCTCGACGGCGGGTCTGGAGAGGAGCGCGGCTAGAACAGCGGAATCCCGTTGATCGCCATGATCACGAACGCGGTCACCAGGACCGCGACGGAGACCACCACCACGATCGTGATGGCGCGAGTCGTCATGCCGCGGCGCCACCATCCGGGATCCTGATCGTTCTGAAGTGTCATGCCGTGCTCCTTGCGGTGAGGGCGCGCACTCGCGCCGTGAGTTCGAGGCGCTGATCGTCAACTCGCTCTGGGGCGGTACCACCGGCACCCGTGCGACTGGCGACCGAGCCCTCGATCGTGAGCACGTCGCGAAGGGAAGCGGTGAGGTGAGGTGAGATCGCGGAATACTGCTCGTCGGTGGGCTCGTCCAGTTGCAGACCGTTCGCCTCGCAGAACCGCACGAGGGCGCCCGAGATCTCGTGAGCCTCGCGGAACGGTACCCGCTGGCGCACGAGCCAGTCCGCGACATCCGTGGCGAGAGAGAAGCCCTGAGGCGCAAGCTCGGCCATTCGAGCGGTGTCGAACGTCATCGTCGTGACCATGCCCGTGAACGCGGGCAGCAGCACCTCGAGCGTCTCAACCGAGTCGAAGACCGGCTCCTTGTCTTCCTGAAGGTCGCGGTTGTACGCGAGCGGAAGGCCCTTGAGGGTCGCCAGGAGTCCGGTGAGATTGCCGATCAGCCGCCCCGACTTGCCCCGAGCGAGCTCGGCGATGTCGGGATTCTTCTTCTGCGGCATGATCGACGAGCCGGTCGAGTACGCGTCATCGAGGGTCACGAAGCCGAACTCCCGGGTGTTCCAGATGATCAACTCCTCCGCGAAGCGCGAAAGGTCGATGCCCACCTGGGCGCAGATCCATGCGAACTCGGCGACGACATCCCGGCTCGCGGTTGCGTCGATCGAGTTCTCGCTGGGGCGCTGAAGGCCCAATTCGTGCGCGATGCGGGCGGGGTCGAGACCGAGGCTGCTGCCCGCGAGCGCTCCTGCGCCGTAGGGCGACGTGGATGCCCGCCCGCGCCAATCCCGCAGCCGCTCAAGGTCACGCACCAACGGCCACGCGTGCGCGAGCAGGTGGTGGGCGAGGAGCACGGGTTGAGCGTGCTGCAGGTGGGTGCGCCCGGGAAGGATCGCGCTGCCCGCCTTCTCGGCCTGGGCGTTGATGGCATCGATGAGATCGACCACGAGGTCGCCGATCACCGCCGCGTGGTCAAGCAGGTACATCCGAATGAGCGTCGCGATCTGGTCGTTTCGGCTTCGGCCGGCTCGCAGGCGACCGCCGAGCTCCGAGCCCACGATGTCGATGAGCGCCGATTCGAGGGCGCCGTGCACGTCCTCATCCGCCTCGGTCGCGACAAGCTCACCCGACTCGACGCGGCGCTGCAGCTCATCGAGGCCAGCGTGCATCCCGGTCTCCTCGTCGGCGCTCAGGTAACCCGCGGCCGCGAGGGCCTTCGCGTGGGCGTGCGAGCCGGCGATATCGTAGGGCGCGAGCTGCCAATCGAAGTGGGTCGAGCGGCTCAGGCGGGCGAGTTCCGGAGAGGGCCCGGACGAGAACCGGGCACCCCAGAGGGCACCATCACCGGTCTTCGCCTCGGCCACTGGGTGGTTCTCCTTTGGGTTGGGTTCAGTCTAGGGATGGGGGTGCGGGCCTACTGCTCGAGCAGCCAGACCAGCAACGCCTTCTGGGCGTGCAGGCGGTTCTCCGCCTCATCCCAGATCACACTCTGCGAACCGTCGATCACCTCACCGGTGACCTCGTAACCTCGGTCGGCCGGCAGGCAGTGCAGGAAGATCGCGTCGGGCTTAGCCAGCGCCATCATGTCGGCGTCGACCTTGTAGGGCGAGAGGGATGCCACGCGCGCGGCCTTCTCCCCCTCCTTGCCCATCGACACCCACGTGTCGGTCACGACGATGTCCACCCCGGCGACGGCCTCGAGAGGGTCGGTGTAGATCGTGACCGAGCCGCCGGTCTGCACCGCTATGGCGTCGGCATCCGACACGATTCTCTCGTCGGGCATATAGCCGGCCGGGCAGGCGACCCGCACGTGCATGCCCGCGGTCGCGCCCGCGAGCAGGTACGAGTGCACCATGTTGTCTGCGCCGTCTCCGAGGAACGCAAGGGTGAGTCCCGCGAGCGTTCCCTTGTGTTCCCTTATCGTGAGCAGGTCGGCGAGAAGTTGGCAGGGGTGAAACTCGTCACTCAACGCATTGATCACCGGCACCGTAGTGTCCGCGGCCATCTCGACGAGTCCCGACTGGGCGTAGGTGCGCCAGACGATCGCCGCGACCTGACGTTCCAGCACTCGGGCCGTGTCCGACGCCGTCTCCTTGCCGCCCAGTTGGCTGTTCGCCGTCGAGATGATCAACGGCACTCCTCCGAGGTCTGCGATGCCCACCGCGAATGAGACGCGGGTGCGCGTCGACGACTTGTCGAAGATCACCGCGACGGTTTGCGGGCCTTCGAGCGGCTTGCGGCCCCAGCGGTCGGCCTTGATCTCCTCGGCCAGATCGAGAATCGCGGTCTGCTCGGCCTGGGTCAGGTCGTCATCGCGCAGAAAATGGCGGGTCATACTGTGGCCTCGCTTAGGTCGCTGACATAGGTGAGTGCTGCCGTGAACTTCTCGACGAACTCGGTGATCTCGACGTCCCCGATGATCAGCGGTGGCGCCAAGCGGATGCTCGAATCGTTGGGCGCGTTGATGATGAGCCCCAGCTCGAGCGCCTGTGTGACCACGGCCGGGGCGACGTCGGCGCTGAGCCCGACTCCGATCAGCAAACCTCGCCCGCGCACCTCCGCCACGAGCGGTAGCCCCGCGATGGCTGCGCGCACCTGATCGCCGCGGGCGGCGGCGTTGGCGACGAGGCCCGCCCGCTCGATCTCGCCGAGCACGGCATTGGCCGCCGCGGTCGCGAGAGGATTGCCCCCGAACGTGCTGCCATGCTGACCGGCCGTGAACAGGTCGGATGCCGCGCCGAAGGTCACGAGCGCCCCGATCGGCACTCCCCCGCCGATGCCTTTGGCCACAGCGATCGCGTCGGGCACGATCCCGTGCTGCTGGAACGCCCACCACGTTCCCGTGCGACCTGCGCCCGTCTGGATCTCGTCGAGGATGAGCAGCGCGCCCTGTTGGCGCGTGATGTCCCGGGCTGCCGCGAGATAGCCCTCGGGGAGGTCGATGACCCCGGCCTCGCCCTTGATCGGCTCGATGACGACGGCCGCGACATCCGGCCCGATTGCGCGTTCGAGTGCCTCGATCGTCGAGTCGATGTGCTCGACGTTGGGCACGAGGGGTTCGAACGGCTCGCGCAGGGTCGGCTTTCCGGTGAGCGAGAGCGAGCCCATCGTGCGTCCGTGGAATGAGTTGTTGAGCGCGATGATGCGCGGCCGCCCGGTGCGGCGGGCGAGCTTGATGGCCGCTTCGATCGCCTCGGCGCCGGAGTTGCAGAAGTAGACGCGGTCGCCGCCCGTCAGGCGGGTGAGGCGCGCGGCCAGCTCCAGCTGCGGCGGGTTGGCGAAGTAGTTGGAGACGTGCGCGACCGTCGCGATCTGCCGGCTGACCGCCTCCACGAGCACGGGGTGGGCGTGCCCCAAAGCGTTGACCGCGATGCCGGCGAGAAAGTCGAGGTACTTCGCGCCCGTGTCATCCCAGACGTAGCAGCCCTCACCGCGCACCAGTTCACGCGACGGCAGAGCCGCAGACTTCATGATGTGGGTCGAGTACTCGTCTTGCCAGGGCTGCGCTGTGCCTGTCGACTGTGTCACGGGAGCACCACCTCCGTGCCGATTCCCTGTTGCGTGAAGACCTCGAGGAGGATCGAGTGCGGCTCTCGCCCGTCGATGATTGCGGCCTTCGCGACGCCGCTTTGGACCGCCTCGAGGCAGGCCGTCATCTTCGGGATCATGCCTGACTCCAGGGTCGGCAGCAGCGCTTCGAGCTCGGCCGTCGTGATGACCGACACGAGCGAGTCGCGGTTGGGCCAGTCGCTGTACAGGCCCGCAACGTCGGTGAGAATCACGAGTTTCGCCGCCCCCAGTGCGACCGCGAGGGATGCCGCGGCCGAGTCGGCGTTGACGTTGAGCAGGCCATCCGGCCCGTTTGCGACCGTCGAGATGACGGGGATGCGACCCGCCGCAACCTCAAGCAGGACCGCCCCGGCATCGACGGAGGTCACGTCACCCACGAGCCCGAGGTCCACGAGCTCGCCCTCGACGACGGCCGCACGCGGCTCGCCGGTGAACAACCCGTACTCGTCGCCCGAGATGCCCTCGGCAAGGCGACCGCTGCCGGGGATCGCGTGTTCGTTGATGAGCGCGACGAGCTCTCCGCCGACCTGCTCGGCAAGCACCTGACGAATCACGGGCATCGACTCCTCGGTCGTCACCCGGTACCCGCCCCGGAACTCGCTCGGGATGCCGCGGCGCGTCAACTCCGCGGTGATCTGCGGTCCGCCGCCGTGCACGACCACGGGCTTGACCCCGGCCAAACGCAGGTACGCCATGTCTTCGGCGAAGGCGCGCTTGAGGTCGTCATCGATCATCGCGTTACCGCCGAACTTCACGACGATGATCTCGTCGTGAAACCGCTTGAGCCACGGCAGAGACTCGATGAGAACGGCGGCCTTCGCGGCGGCCTGGTCCTGGCTGACCATCAGCTTGAGTAGGCCGAGTTCTCGTGCACGTACTCGTGCGTGAGGTCGTTCGTGAGGATTGTCGCGGTGTGCTGGCCCGACCTGAGGTCGATGGTCAGGTCCACGCGGCGCGGTGTCAGGTCGACGTCGGTGCGCGGGCGGTCCGGTGCCCCGGCGTGACACACCCGCACCCCGTTCATGCTCACGTCGACGTCGTACGGGTCGAAGGCGGCATCCGTCGTGCCGATTGCGGCAAGCACCCGGCCCCAGTTGGGGTCGTTGCCGAACACGGCCGCCTTGAACAGGTTGTTGCGGGCAACCGATCGACCCACGGCTACAGCGTCGTCCTCGGATGCGGCACCCACGACCTCGATGCGGATGTCGTGGCTCGCCCCCTCGGCATCGGCCTGCAGCTGCTCGGCGAGGTCGGCGCACACGGCCGTGAGCACCTCGGTGAAGGCGCCGAGGTCGGGTTCGACTCCGGATGCCCCGCTCGCGAGCAGCGTCACCTGGTCGTTGGTCGACATGCATCCGTCGGAGTCGAGGCGGTCGAAGCTGACCCGCGTGGCTCGGCGCAGGGCCGTGTCAAGCTCGGCGCTGGAGAGCTGCGCATCGGTCGTGATGACAACGAGCATCGTTGCGAGGCCGGGGGCGAGCATGCCGGCCCCCTTGGCCATGCCGCCGACCACGTAACCGGTGCCATGGCTGATCGAACGCTTCGGCTTCGAGTCCGTGGTCATGATGGCCCGGCTCGCGTCGTCACCGTGGTCGCCGAGGCCGGCCGCCGCGAGCTCGACACCCGCGAGGATCTTGTCGAGGGGAAGCTGCTCGCCGATGAGTCCCGTGGAACAGACGAGCACATCCCCGGAGCTGATGCTCAGCGCAAAGGCGACGGCCTCCGCAGTCGAGTGGGCCACCTGGAAGCCCTGAGGACCGGTGAAACAGTTCGCGCCGCCAGCGTTGAGCGCGATCGCGCTCGCGGTGCCGTCGGCGATGACCTGCTGCGACCAGATGATCGGATTGGCCTTCGATCTGTTGCTGGTGAAGACCGCGGCCGCGTTACTCAGCGGGCCGCGGTTGACCACCAGAGCAAAGTCGAGGCCACCGCTCGCCTTGAGGCCCGCTGTCACGCCGGCCGCCTCGAACCCCTTCGCGGCCGTCACGCTCATGGCGCGACCCCGTCCACACTCAGGCCGGTCGTCTCCGGGAAGCCCAGAGCGATGTTCGCCGACTGGATCGCCGCACCAGCCGTACCCTTCACGAGGTTGTCGAGCGCGCTCACCACCACAACCCGCCCGGCGGCCTCGTCGACGGCGAGTCCGATAAGAGCCGTGTTTGCGCCCAGCGTGTCAGCGGTTCGGGGGAACTGGCCCTCGGGCAGCACGTGCACGAAGGGCTCGTCGGCATACGCCTGCGCCCAGGCATCCCGCACCTGGGTCGCGGTCGTGCCCGGCACCAGACGCGCCGTCGATGTGGCGAGGATGCCCCGGCTCATCGGCACCAGCACGGGCGTGAACGAGACGCTCACGCCGACCCCTCCGGCCGCGGTCAGGTTCTGAATGATCTCGGGCATGTGCCGGTGGACGCCGCCCACCTGGTAGGCGTGAGCCGAACCCAGCAGTTCGCTCGCGAGAAGGTCGGTGCGCAGCGTCCTGCCCGCGCCCGACGGTCCGACGGCGAGCACCGCGACGATGTCGCTCGGCTCGATGACCCCGGCTCGGATGCCGGGCGCGAGAGCGAGGGTGATGGCCGTGACGTTGCATCCGGGAACTGCGATGCGCCTACTGCCCACGAGTTGTTCGCGCTGCGTCGCGCCGGAACCGAGCACCAGCTCGGGCAGGCCGTAGTCCCAGGCGCCGTAGAACTCGCCGCCGTAGAACGTCTCCCAGGCAGCGGGATCCGTGAGCCGGTGGTCGGCGCCGCAGTCCACCACGAGCGTGTCGGGTGAGAAGGTGCTCGTCAGCTCACCCGACTTGCCATGCGGGAGGGCGAGAAACACGACGTCATGTCCTGCGAGGGTCGCGGCATCCGTCGGCTGGAGTTCAAGGTGTGCAAGCGACCGCAGGTGCGGCTGCACGGCGCCCAACGGCTGGCCAGCGTTCTGAAAGGCGGTCACGGTCGCAACCGTGAAGTCGGGGTGGGCGGAGAGAAGCCTCAGGACCTCACCTCCGGCGTAGCCGCTCGCACCAGCGACGGCAACCGACAGGGACATGGCTCTACCTTACGAGGGAGTGACTAGGGGATGTCGCGGCGGCGGCTCAGCGAGCGTATCGCCATCCCGCAGACCGCGCGAATCGCTACTCTGATACCGGATGCTCACTAGGAGCCTCACCCCGAACACAGGAGAACCCATGTCCGACCTCGACGGCCTCATCAACCTCATCCCCATCGGCGACATCGCGAAGCAGCTGGGAATCGACGAGAACGCGGCCAAGGCGGCCGTCGCTGTCGCCGTGCCGGCAATCGTAGGGGGCCTTGCGGCCAACGCCCAGACTGACACCGGCGCCAAGAAACTCCAGGCTGCCGTTGAGCGCCACGACAAGAAAGTCACCAGCCTCGACGACGTCGACGTCGCCGACGGCAAGAAGATCGTCAAGCACGTCTTCGGTGCCAAGGCCGACGACGTCGCCGCGGCTGCCGGAGCCAAGGCGGGCGGGCCCGACATCGGGGCCATTGTCGCGCAGATCCTGCCGATCATCGCGCCCATCGTGCTCGCGTTCCTTGCACAGCAGATGAGCAAGGGTGGCAGCACCGCGGCGGCCCCCAAGGCCGAGGAGCCGGCCGCCCCGGCATCGAACGGCACCGACATCGGCAGCATCCTCGGTGGGCTGCTGTCGTCGAAGCAGGGCCAAGACATCATCGGCGGGGCGCTCGGCGGGTTGCTGGGGGGCGGCACCAAGTAGCTCGGGGCGCCGCGCGCAAGCGGTGCTGCGTTTCAGCTCAGACAATGAGAATGTCCCGACGGCCTGTGGCCGCCGGGACATTCTCATAACTCGCGAGAAACGCAACACCCCTTGCGCTCGCTTCAGTAGAAAAGCCTCCTCGACCGCAGCAACCCTCCTCCACCCCCCTCGGCACGGGAAGGTGCGGTGGGTCAGTCGCGGAGGGTTGCCCCGTGGCGGGTGGCGGCCAGGGCTACGGCGGCCGTTTTTGCCTCGGTGGCCTCGGCCTGAGTGAGGGTGCGATCGGGGGCGCGGAACCGGAGCGCGTAGGTGAGCGACTTCGTGCCGGGCGTGACTCCGGTGCCGCGGTAGTCGTCGGTGAGCGCGACGTGTTCGAGTAGTTCGCCAGCTCCCTCGCGAAGGGTCGCGAGCAGAGCGCCGGCCGGAACGTCTGCGGAAACGACCAGGGAGACATCCTGAGTCGCCGCGGGGAACGACGAGATCGGTACGGCCGCGATCTGAGCCGCCCCCAACTCGATGAGCACGTCTAGGTCGAGTTCGAGCACCGCGACCACCCGGGGCAGGTCGAGCTCTGCGGCAAGCGAGGGCAGCAACTCGCCCGCGAATCCCACGAGCAGGTCGCCGATTCGAAGCTCCGCTGTGCGGCCGGGGTGGAGTGCCTGATGCGAACCGGTCACCACGGTGAGCGGGGCCGCGAGTACGTCGGCGATGTGATGTGCCGCTGCCAAGGCATCGGCTAAGCCTGTCGCGACGGCGCCCTGCCCTGGCTGCTTGGCGACCGCATCGCCGAGGAACAGCGCGCCGAGATGCCAGGGCTGGGGCGGGATGCTCGCGCGCAGCGCCCCGAGAACCTCGTCGGAGGGGCGCGTGTCACCGGCAGGCAGCGGACCACTGCCGTAGCTGACGCCCGCACGTGGAAGGAACACTGTCCCCACCTCGAACAGCGCAAGGTCGGTGAGTCCACGGGAGAGGTTGCGGTGCGCGACCGCGGCGAGGCCCGGGATCAGCGAGGTACGAAGGAACGCGGCATCCGGATCGAGCGGATTGGCGATCTTCACGGCGGCAACGGTCCCCGCGGTCGCCGAGCCGAACAGGTCGTTCGCGTCGCTTGCGAGGAACGGGTAGGCGAGCACCTCGGTGAGGCCCGCCGCGGCCAGCGAACTTGCGACGCTGCGGCGCAGGCGCTGCTCGCGACTCAAGCCCCGTCCTGGTGGGGCCACGGGAAGTTCTGAGGGGATTCGGTCGTACCCCACGATGCGGGCGACCTCCTCGGCGAGTGTCGCCGGGAAGGCCAGGTCGGGGCGCCACGTGGGTGGCGTGACGCGCCAGCCGGTGTCGGTCGCTTCGACCGTCGCGCCGATGGCCGTGAGTGAGGTCGTGATCTCGTCGGCGGAGAAGTCGACGCCGATGAGACCCGTCACATAGCCCTCGGGCAACTCGATCGCGGCGGGGGCCACAGACTCATCGATGCTCGAGCCCAGCGCGTCGGCGGCGCCGCCCGCGAGTTCGACCAGCAGTTGAACGACGCGCGCCAGGGCGGGCGCTGCGGCCTTCGGGTCGACTCCCCGCTCGAAGCGACGGGATGCCTCGCTCGGCAGCTTGTGGCGCCGGGCGCTGCGCGCGATGGTCACGGGGTCGAAGTTGGCCGCCTCGACCAGGACGTTGGTGGAGCTCATGGCATCGATCTCGGTGGACGCCCCGCCCATGACTCCCGCGAGACCGATCGGCCCCGACTCGTCGGTGATGAGCAGGTCCTCCGGGTCGAGGGTGCGAACGCGGTCGTCGAGCGTCGTGAGGGTCTCCCCCGCTGTGGCGCGACGCACGGTGATACCGCCGGTGAGCCGATCGAGGTCGTAGGCGTGGATGGGTTGGCCGGTCTCGAGCATGACGTAGTTGGTGATGTCGACGATCAGCGAGATCGAGCGGATGCCCGCGAGGGCCAGCCGCGCGACCATCCAGGCCGGCGTGGGTCGGGTCGCGTCCACCCCACGTACCACCCGGGACATGAACACGCTCGCGCCGACCCGCCCGCGGATGGGGCTGTCGTCGGAGATATGCACCGGGAAGCCGGTTGGCGAAGTCTCGAGAAGCCCGGCGAGCGAAGGCGCCGCGGTCGGGTCTCGGAAGAGCGCGCCGGTCGAGTTCGCGTACTCGCGTGCGATGCCGCGGATCGAGAAGGCGTATCCCCGGTCGGGCGTGACATTCACCTCGACGGCGAAGTCGTCCAGACCGAGGATGGCGATCGCATCCGCGCCGACCTCCGGGTCGAGGCGGAGGCTCGCGAGCCTGAGGATGCCGTCGTGCTCATCCCCTAGGCCGAGTTCGCGGGCCGACGCGATCATCCCGTCGGAGACGTGACCATAAGTCTTGCGGGCGGCGATCGGGAACGGCCCGGGCAGCACGGCGCCGGGCAGCGACACGACGACCTTGTCACCGACCACGAAGTTGTGAGCACCGCAGACGATGCCTCGGGGTTCAGCCTCGCCGACATCCACCTGGCACCAGTTGATGGTCTTGCCATTGGCCTGCGGCTCCGACGTGAACTCGAGCACCTGGCCGACGACGACGGGGCCCGTCAGCTCGAACCCGTGCACGTCCTCCTCTTCGAGGCCGACCCTGACCAGAGCCGCATGAACTTGCTCGGGAGTGACTGAGTCGGGCAGGTCGACAAACTCGCCGAGCCACGAAATGGGCACGCGCATCTCAGACCACCATCCCGAACTGCTGGGAGAAGCGGATGTCGCCCTCGACCATGTCGCGCATATCGTTCATCTCGTTGCGAAACTGGAGCGTTCGCTCGATCCCCATGCCGAAGGCGAAACCCTGGTAGACCTCGGGGTCGATTCCCGCCGCGCGCAGCACATTGGGGTTGACCATTCCGCAGCCGCCCCACTCGACCCAGCGGGCACCGCCCTTGGCGTTCGGCTGCCAGACATCCATCTCGGCGCTCGGCTCGGTGAACGGAAAGTAGTTGGGGCGCAGGCGGATCTCGGCGCCCTCACCGAACATCGCCCGGGCGAGGTGCTCGAGGGTTCCGCGCAGGTGCGCCATTGTCAGACCCTTGTCGATGGCGATGCCCTCCAGCTGGTGGAATACCGGGGTGTGCGTCGCGTCGAGCTCGTCCTTGCGGAACACCTTGCCGGGCGAGACCACATATACGGGCAGCGGCCGATCGAGCAAAGAACGGATCTGCACCGGAGAAGTCTGGGTGCGCAGCAGGAGGTGACTGCTCGTCGGCTCGATGAAGAAGGTGTCCTGAGTGCCTCGCGCGGGGTGATCCTCGTCCATGTTGAGAGCGTCGAAGTTGAACCACTCGTTCTCGAGCTCGGGGCCTTCGGCCACCTCCCAGCCCATGCCCACGAAGATGTCGGCCATCTGCTCCATGAGCAGGCTCAGCGGATGCCGCGCTCCGGCGCGCCAGCGGATGGGCACCGCCGTGACATCCACCGCTTCGTTCGCAAGCCGCTCGTTCTCCTCGAGCATGGCGAGCTCCGCCTCGCGGTCGGCGAGGGTCTCGGTAACTCGGGCTCGTGCCTGACCCACCAATTTTCCCGCCGCGGCCCGCTGGTCCTGCGGCACGGACTTGAGGCTCGCATGGAGCAGCGCGAGGGGCGAGGCTTCACCGGCGTGAGCCGTGCGGGCGGCGCGGAGGTCGGTCATGGTCGACGCGGCGCCGATCGCGGCGAGCGCGGCATCCGTCGCGGCGGCTACCGTGCTCTCGGTAATCGCAGCGGTGGGTGTTGCACTGTCGGCGCTGGGCGTGGTGTCTGGCACAAGCACCGAGTTTACCGACAGCTGCGCTGCGCGGCTGTACCCATGGTTCGCTCAGCTGCGCTGCGCGAACGCACTCTCGTACAGGCACACGGATGCCGCCGTGGCAAGGTTCATCGACTCGGCGTGGCCGTAGATCGGCACCGTGATCACCCAGTCGGCCAGCGCGTAGTGCTCGTCGCTGAGACCGCGGGCCTCGTTGCCGAACAGCCAGGCGGTCGGAGCGGACAACGCACCAGCCTTGCGCGCGGCGAGGAGGTCGGCGCCCTTGATGTCGGCTGCGATCACCTGAAGGCCGACCGCCTTGGTGCGCTCGATGACGCTCTCCAACTCGTTGTCGACAGCGACCGGCAGGTGGAACAGCGATCCCGTCGTCGCGCGAACAACCTTGGGGTTGTACAGGTCCACGCTTCGACCGGTGAAGATCACGGCGTCTGCCCCCGCGGCATCCGCAGTACGGCTGATCGTGCCCGCGTTACCGGGGTCGCGTACCTCTTCAAGGATCGCGATGAGCTTGGGCTCGCCACCGAGAATGTCCTTG
>JBJXDR010000084.1:0-15846 GCA_046155245.1 Rhodoglobus sp.
CGGCGCCGACCTCGTCCGGGTACTGAAGCATCGCCATGAGCGCGTCACGCTCGAGGCGCGTCGCCGGGTCGGTGGGCAGCTTCATGAGGTCGGGTGCGTCGGGAGCCGGAGACTCGCTCGCGCGCGACGGCTCGGCGGGCGAGCTGGTGCGCTGCGAGGTCCCGCGCGCGGATGCCACGGCACGCCCCACCTCGGCCGGCTCCATGCCGAGCCATCCCGCAAGGTTGCGCACGTACCCCACGCCCAGTGCCTGGTCCCGGATGCCCGCGACGACCGGCGCAGCGGCGCGCAGGGCGGCCACCCGACCTTCGACGGTCTCGAGGTCATGGGCGGCCAGCTCGCGCCGAATCTTGAACTCGAACAACGGTCTGCGAGTTGTGACCAACCGGCGCACAGCGTCGTCGCCGCGGTTGAGTCTCAGGTCGCAAGGGTCGAGGCCGTCTGGCGCGACGGCAACGAAGGTCTGAGCCGCGAATCGGTGCTCCTCCGCGAAGGCGCGGCTCGCCGCTTTCTGTCCTGCCTCATCGGGGTCGAAGGTGAAGATCACCTCTCCGGTACCGGTCGTGTCGGAGTTGTCGACATCGCCGATCATGCGGCGGACGAGCTTGATGTGGTCGACCCCGAAGGCGGTGCCGCACGTCGCGACCGCGGTCGTTACGCCCGCGAGGTGGCAGGCCATCACATCCGTGTAGCCTTCCACAACGACGACCTGCCGGGACCGCGCAATGTCACGCTTCGCGAGGTCGAGCCCATAGAGCACCTGACTCTTGTGGTAGACCGCGGTCTCCGGGGTGTTGAGGTACTTCGGGCCCTGGTCGTCGTCGAGTAGCTTCCGTGCGCCGAAGCCGAGGGTTGCGCCCGTGGCATCCCGGATCGGCCAGATCAAACGCCCGCGGAACCGGTCGTACACATCGCCCCGATCGCCGCGGCCCAGCAGCCCAGCGGCGATCGACTCCTCGTCGGTGTAGCCGAGGGATGCGAGCATCTTGCCGAGCGCGCCACCGCGCGGCGCGAAACCGAGGCCGAAGCGTTCGGCCGCTCCGAGGTCAAAACCACGTTGACCGAGGAACGCGCGCGCCGGCTCCGCCTCGCCAGACTTGAGTTGGGTGCTGTAGAAATCGGCGGCCGCCTGATTGGCCGCGAGGATGCGTGCCCGCACGCCGTGGTCGGTGGCCGCACCGCCATCCTCGTAGTGCAGCTCAAACCCGATGCGCGCAGCCATGCGCTCGACGGCCTCGGAGAAGGATACGTGGTCCATCTTCTGGAGGAACGTGAAGACGTCGCCGCCCTCGCCGCATCCGAAGCAGTGGTAGAAGCCGACCTGCGGTCGTACGTGAAAGCTGGGGCTGCGCTCCTCGTGGAAGGGGCACAGTCCCTTCATCGAACCGACACCCGCGCTCTTGAGCGTGACGTAGTCCCCCACGATGTCGGCGATGTTGGTGCGCGAGCGCACCTCGTCGATATCGCTTCGTTTGATGAGGCCAGCCACCGTTTGATTGTAGGTGTGGGAATCACCCCACTAGCCGCTTGTGCCAATCCACAGCCGACTGGTCGGTGAGCGAGGCGATCTGATCGACGACCGCGCGCTTGCGCTGATCGTCGCCCGCCGCGGCATCCCAGTCAGCGCGAAAGCCCGTGTCGAGGTTCGCCGGGCCGGTCCACAGCAGCACGTCAGCCAGTTCGGCGAGCATGTCTCGTTGTTGTGCATAAATCGGTCGGCGCGCGTTGGTCGACATCACGAACGCCGCGACGATGCCCTTGAGCACGGCGATCTCGGCTTGAATGCCGCGCGGAACAACCACGTCGGCGCCGAAGCGTGCGAGGCTGCCCGAGTGCGCCTCGCGCGTGGCATGAGTCGCGGCCCCCGCGAAACGCCCGATGAGTTGGCTCGTGAGGTTCTTGAGTCGGCCGTGAGCCTGACGGGACCCGTCCCACCGGTCGATCCAGACTTCGAGGTTGTCGAGCCGGTCGAACGCGGCAATCAGCTCGTCGTGGGTGATCTCTCCCCCGATCCACTCGAACATCGCGTTCACGAGGTCGTCGTGGTCGACCCGCGCGCCGAGAGCCGTGACATCCACGTACCCGTTGACTATCGCATCCTCAAAATCGTGCACCGAGTAACCGATGTCGTCGGACAGGTCCATCACCTGAGCCTCGATGCAGCGACGGCGATCGGATGCCCCGGCACGAAGCCACTCGAACACCGCAGTGTCGTCGTCGTAGAAGCCATACTTGCTGCGACCGCTGGGATCGGCAACGCCCTGCGATGCTGGCCACGGGTACTTGCAACTCGCGTCCAGACTCGCGCGGGTGAGGTTCAGGCCGTAGCTTCGGCCATCCTCGCCGAACACCTTCGGCTCGATGCGGGTGAGCACGCGGAGGGTCTGCGCGTTGCCCTCGAAGCCGCCGATGTCGGCGGACCAGTCGTTGAGCGCCCGCTCACCGTTGTGACCGAACGGCGGGTGCCCGAGGTCGTGAGCCAAGCAGGCCGTATCGACGATGTCGGGGTCGAGGTCGAGGCTGTCCGCGAGCTCGCGACCCACCTGCGCTACCTCAAGTGAGTGAGTGAGCCGGTTGCGCGCGAAGTCGAGACCCGCGGTCGGGCTCAACACCTGCGTCTTCGCGGCAAGTCGCCGAAGGGCGCTCGAGTGCAGCACCCGCCCGCGATCGCGTGCAAAGTCGCTGCGGCGACTCGAGTGCTCCTCGGGCAGCCACCGCTCACGGTCGGCTGCCGAGTAGCCCGGACTATCCGCCACTGGTGCTCAGCTCGGCCTCGGTCAGTTCGGCACGATGGGTTTCCTGCAGCTCGCGACTGTCGAGCCACCCCTGCGGCAGGCTGGGGTTCTTCGGCGTTCCCGCGCGGCCGCGTTGGCCCTCAGCGTCCGCTCCCGGGTAGGGCTGCGAGTGATCGAGTTGGGCGAGAAGTTCGTCGAGTTGCGCGAGGTCCTTCACTGTCGCGAGCTGAGCGCGCAGTTCGCCGCCCACGGCGTAGCCCTTGAAGTACCAGGCCACGTGCTTACGGATGTCGCGGCACGCCCTGTCCTCCTCCTCGAAGAACTCGACGAGCAGCTCGGCGTGCCGCTTGAACGCCGCCGCAACCTCTCCGAGGCTGGGCTCCGCCTTGCGGGTCTCCCCCGTGAAGGCGGCGGAAAGATCTCCGAACAACCACGGGCGACCCAGACACCCACGGCCCACGACCACGCCATCGCAGCCGGTCTCGTCGACCATGCGCAGGGCGTCATCGGCGCTCCAGATGTCGCCGTTTCCGAGGATCGGGGTATCGCTGATCGTGCTCTTGAGCTTCTCGATGGCCGACCAGTCGGCGGTGCCCGAGTAGAACTCGGCCGCCGTGCGCGCATGCAGCGCGATGCTTGCGACCCCGGCACCGGCGGCAGCACGACCGGCCTCGAGGTAGGTCAGGTGGTCGCTGTCGATGCCCTTGCGCATCTTCACCGTGAGGGGCACGTCGCCCGCGGCATTTACGGCGCGTTCGACGATGTCGCGGAACAGGTCCCGCTTCCACGGGAGGGCTGCGCCCCCGCCCTTGCGGGTGACCTTGGGCACGGGGCATCCGAAGTTCAGGTCGATGTGATCGGCGCGATCCTCGGCGACGAGCATTGTGACGGCTTCGGCCACAGTCTTCGGGTCGACACCGTAGAGCTGGATGCTGCGCGGAGTCTCCGACTCGTGGTGGCGGATCAGTCGCATGCTCTCCGGCGTGCGCTCCACGAGGGCACGGCTCGTGATCATCTCGGAGACATAGAGCCCCGCCCCGTACTCCCGACACAGGCGACGAAACGCGGTGTTCGTGATGCCCGCCATCGGTGCCAGAACCACGGGAACATCGAGGACGATGGGCCCGATGTTCAGCGTTGGCGCAGGAGCCGCGAGAATGGTCACGTGTCAATTCTCCCAGATATTCCCGCCGGGCATGGCGGCCCGGCGCCCTCGGGCCGGGAACGCGTGGCCGCGGACGCCGCGAGCCGCGGCATCCCGATCGAGGTAATCGAGCGACCGCAGGCCAACTCGCTCGAAGAAGCCGCCGCAATACTCGGGGTCGACGCCAGCGTCATCGTGAAGTCGCTCGTCGTGAAACGCCACGATGGCACATTTCTCTTCGCGCTGATTCCCGGCGACCGGCAGATCTCGTGGGCCAAGCTGCGGGCGGTCGTCGGGGTCAACAAGCTCCAGTTGCCCGACGCCGATCTCGCGCTCCAGGCCACCGGCTACGAGCGCGGCACGATCACACCCTTCGGCAGTACCACTGCGTGGCCCGTCTTTGCCGACGAACGGATGCTCGGCCGTCGCATCGCCATGGGGGCGGGTGAGCACGGCTACAGCGCCTGGGTACTCGCCGACGACCTCGTGCGCGGATTCGACGCGACCATAGCCGACATCAGCGACTAGGACCTCTGAGATAAGGACGCCAAAGACCATGCCGATCGATGAGAGTCACCCGAATGTCGTGCGGTTCGACCGCAAACTCTGGGTCAGCACTCTGCCCGCCGACCAACTCGCCGCGCAGATCACTGCGCAGCGGGCGTGGGATGACGCCAACTCCCGCGTCAACCGCTGGCCGTGGGCGATCGCCGTCGGCGCCGCGATTGGCACCGGCGTCCTCTTGGTCGTCACGACGCTGCTCGGTGCACCGCCCGTGGTGAACCTGTTCCTCCTCCCCGTCGGATTTGCCGTGGGCGCTGTGCTCGGGGGCATGGTGGCGGAGCGGCTGCGCCCGACGCGGACGGCCGACGCCGCACTCGGTGAGCGCCCCGCGGTCGCGGCAATGACGCGGATTCCTCGGCGCGTCGCCGCCCGAGCCGATGCCGAGTCCTCCGCGCAGGAGCTGATCGACCTGTGCACGGCGCGCAACTAGGCACCGCCCGTAGTTAGGCACATCTCGTAGCTAGGCACCGCCCGAACGGGGGATCGAGCGTTTCTCGGCGTGCTGCTTAGATTGCGGTCGGGGGAGGTTGCAGATGACGAACGTGGCGACCGCGGTGGCTGAAGTGCGGGCGGCGCTGCCGCCTGCCGACTGGTATCCGGACCCGACCGGCGAGCGCCAGTTGCGCTGGTGGGGAGGGTTGGCGTGGACGGAGCACGTGAAGCCGATTCCAGCCCCGGTGACGCCCCACTCATATCTGCCAGCGAACTCCACTTACGTGCCCTTCGCGCAGTCCGCCGCCGAGTCGACACGACGACCGGTGCCGCGCTCAGCAAACACCCTCCCGATCTGGCTGATGGCAGCCTCGCCGCTGCTGTGGGGTCTCGCTCAGATCTTCCCGTACCTGACCCCGTTAGAACTTCTCGTTCCGCTGGCAGGCGGCCTCAACATCACGCTTCTGATCATCTTCGTGGGACTCGCGGTCTGGGACCGTCTCGCCCTTCGCGCGATGGGTCTCTGCCCATCATCCGCGTGGTGGTTCCTGCTGCCCAATCCGGTGGTGTACCTGATCGTGCGCCGCGTCACGCTCAAGCGTCAGGGCGTCATATCGAACGCCCCGAGCAATGTCTTCGTGCTGGCACTGACCGCGGCCATTGGTATGGCCTACATCTCCGTGGCGCCGATTGCGACCGAGCGGTTGTCCAGTCTCGCGGAAGCCATACTGTAGGGCGAACCGCACCCGAACTCACCAGTTAGACGGCGTCCTCGTCGAGCTTGCGGTTCACGACCGCCTGGGTGTGGTGATCCGGGATCGCGCAGAAGTCGCCGTCACACGCGGCTGCGGACGGATCGCCCAGTGGGGTGAGAAGCAGGCGCGGCGGCGCGATGACGGGAAGCGGGGCGGTAAGGGCATCCGTCATGGGGTGGCTTCTCTTTCGGCTTGAACCTGTGAAAGCACGTTAGCGAACGTTGTCGCGTCCTGCGCGCCGGACACCCCGTACTTGCCGTCGATCACGAAGAACGGCACTCCATTGATGCCGTACTCGCGAGCCAGTGCCACATCGGCCTTCACCCCGGCGAGGAAGCGGTGAGACTCGAGTGCCTCGGTGACTTCGGCCCGGTCGAACCCGAGTTCGGCCGCGATATCAACCAGGTCCGGGATGCGACCGACGTGCTCGCCGTTGACGAAATATGCCTTCAGAAGGCGCTCCTTCATCTCCAGTTGTCGCCCCTTGCTCTTGGCGAAGTGAAGGAGCTCGTGCGAAATCACTGTGTTCGTCTGGTGGATGTGGTCGTAGTCGTAGTCGAGCCCCACTGTCTCGGCGATTCCCACGACTCGCGCGATCATCTGCTCCACCTGGGCGGTGCCGAGTCCCTTGCGCTGAGCCAAGTACTCCACGGGCGTGCCGTCGAAGTCGACCGGGGTGTCGGGCGCGAGTTCGAACGAGTGGTACTCCACCTCGACGTCCCCGCCGAACTGGGCCGCTCCGGCCTCGAACTTTCGCTTGCCGATGTAGCACCACGGGCACTGCACGTCAGACCAGATGTCTACCTTGATGGGTTCAGTCACGTGAAGAGACAACGCGACGACGAGGTCGGTATTCCCGAACCCGTCGGGTCAGGGGAAGCAGGATGCCCGCGGCGAGAAGCGTGATGGCCGCTCCGAACGCACCGGAGGCATCCACCCCCGTTTCGGCGAGCACCGCTGGCTGCGTGACCTCGGGTCGACTCACCTCGACCCGCGCGGAGGACTCGAACTGAAGCTTCGTGGGCCCAGAATCACGGATGGTCCGCTGCTGGGACCCGGTCTCATAGAGCGTAACGCGGGGCTGGGGACCGGCCGCGGCCTCGAAGGTGGCTGTGGCAGCGATCGTGTACTGGGTGGCGCCCAGCGGCACGGCCGTGATCGCGACCGAGTCGATGCCGCTCACCGCAACACTCGCCTCCCCAGACTCAGCGACCACGGCACCCTCGAGCATCAGGATGCCGGTCGCCTCGGCGGGAGTCACCGCGATGGTCACAACCCCTGAGTCGGGATTGCTCATCTCGATACTCAGCTCCGCCGCGGGAACGACCGGCGGAGCCGTGTTCTCCGCCTCCGCCCAGATGCTGGAGAAGGCAGCCGCAACGGCGGGTTCGCCATTGATGAAGTGCATGGCGGCGTCAAAGCCCGGGCCGTAGGTGCGCGCGTACCCACTCGTGTAGCCGTAGAGGTAGGCACTGACCGCGGCCGCGAGGACGGGGTCGTCAGTCTGGCCGTATCGGCTCAGGATGGCATCGAACTTGCGCAGAACGTCAACATCGAGTTGCTGCCCCCAGCTTGTCGTCAGAGTGGTCGTCACGGTGCCGCTGCCGGTCATGCCGCTGGGCCAGTCCAGCACGGGGTCGATGCAATACACCCGGCTACCGTCGGGCGCGATGTAGTTGCCGAGATAGCCGCCATAGGGGGTGATGTTCGAGATCCCCGCGCCGGTCACGGCCGCGGTGGCGGGCTGCGCCAAGACCACGGCGCCGATGATCAGCGCCCCTGATGTAAGGCACGCGAGTAGACCAGAGATGCGGGTTCGGGGTGTCATGCCAGAAGGGTGTGACATCCGCCCCGCGGCGAGAGCCGGGGCGGCTCAGCCTGTGGAATACTCGCGCGGCGGCATCCCTGTGGAGAACTTGCTATCGCAGCGCGGCTACGCGCCGATCAACTGCTCGGCGAGGTAGGCACGCAGTCGCTCGAGCGGAATGCGCTCCTGCTCCATGCTGTCGCGTTCGCGCACGGTCACGGCGTTGTCCTCGAGCGATTCGAAGTCGATCGTCACGCAGAAGGGCGTGCCGATCTCGTCCTGGCGGCGATAGCGGCGGCCGATGGCACCAGCATCGTCGAAGTCGACATTCCAGAGCTTGCGCAGGTCTGCGGCGAGCTCCTTCGCGAGCGGCGACAACTGTTCGTTGCGCGACAGCGGCAGCACGGCGACCTTCACGGGCGCGAGGCGACGGTCAAGGCGCAGAACCGTCCGCTTGTCGACGCCGCCCTTGGCATTCGGAGCCTCGTCCTCCGCGTAGGCGTCGATGAGGAAGGCCATGAGCGCGCGAGTGAGTCCGAATGCGGGCTCGATCACGTAGGGAATCCAGCGCTCGTCCTTCGTCTGGTCGAAGTACGACAGATCGGTTCCGGATGCCTCGCCGTGCGTCTTCAGGTCGAAGTCGGTGCGGTTGGCCACGCCCATCAGCTCGCCCCACTCGCTGCCATGGAAACGGAATCGGTACTCGATGTCGACCGTGCGCTTGGAGTAGTGGCTGAGCTTCTCCTGCGGGTGCTCATACAGGCGGAGGTTCTCGGGGTTGATCCCGAGATCCGTGTACCAGCGCAGCGACTCGTCAATCCAGTACTGGTGCCACTCTTCGTCGGTACCCGGCTCGACGAAGAACTCCATCTCCATCTGCTCGAACTCGCGGGTGCGGAAGATGAAGTTGCCGGGGGTGATCTCGTTGCGGAAGCTCTTGCCGACTTGTCCGATACCGAAGGGCGGCTTCATGCGGCTCGCACCGAGGACATTCGCAAAGTTGACGAAGATGCCCTGCGCGGTCTCGGGCCGCAGGTAGTGCAGCCCCTCCTCGTTGTCGACAGGCCCAAGGTAGGTCTTCAGAAGCCCTGAGAAGTTTTGCGGCTCGGTCCATGACCCCGCCTGACCGGTGTCGGGATCCTTGATGTCGGCCAGACCGTTAACTGGCGGATGCCCGTGCTTCTCCTCGTAGGCCTCGAGCAGGTGATCAGCGCGGTAGCGCTTGTGGGTGTGCAACGACTCCACGAGCGGGTCGGAGAACACCTCGACGTGGCCCGACGCCTCCCACACGCGCCGGGGAAGGATCACCGCGGAGTCGATACCGACGACATCGTCGCGGCCCTGAACCACCGTCTGCCACCACTGCTTCTTGATGTTCTCCTTGAGCGCGGTGCCGAGCGGCCCGTAGTCCCATGCCGAGCGGGAACCGCCGTAGATCTCCCCGGACTGGAAGACGAATCCCCGGCGCTTAGCGAGGTTGATGACGGCGTCGAGATTGCTGGTGACCACCCAGTAACTTTAGCGACTAGTCGCGAAGCGCCCTGACGACCGCGTCAACGTCGGCGCTCGTGTTCCACAGATGGAACGACGCGCGCAGGCGGCCAGCCCGTCCGGATGCCCGGACCCCCGAGGCCACGAGCTTGCTCAGGTCTCTGCCCGATTCGTCGGGCCACGTCACGATTGCCTGGTGCTGCTGTGGGATGCCCAGCTCGTCGCACAGCGAATCCCCGAGCCCGGCGGTCAGCTGCCACACCTCGCCGATGTCGAGACCGGCGAACAGTGCGAGCGACTGCTCGGCGCCGACCCACGCCTGCCAGGCCGGCGATACGTCGAACCGGCGCACGTCGTGGGCGAGGTGCATCTCGGGCCCGTAGGTGCTGCGCCAGACGTCCTCTCCCGCGTACCACCCGGCCTGAAGCGGCCGCACGAGTGGGTCGAAGCGTTCGCTGAGCGTGAGGAAGGCGACTCCGCGCGGGCAGCAGAGCCACTTGTAGGTGTGGCAGACGGTCACGTCGAAGGCCGAGGCATCCACCGGCAGCACGCCGGCGGCCTGGGTCACGTCACAGAACGTGAAGGCGTTGTGCAGTCGCGCGGACTCGAGAATCGCATCGACGTCGGCCACGATGCCATTCGCGGACTGCACCCGGGAGAAGACAATGAGCCAGGTCTCGTCCGTGATCGAGTCGGCGAGGGCTGCCAGCGGCACACTGCGTACTCGGATCTCTGGTCGTGAGAGGAACGGAAATTCGATCGAGGAGAAGTCGCCGTCGGGGATGAGCACCTCCGCGCCATCCGGAACCGCCGCCGCGATGAGCGAGGTGAGGACCGAGGTCTGGGAGCCTTGGGCGACTCGCGAGACCGGTACCCCGACGAGGCTCGCGTACAAGGCGCGGGCCCGCTCGATCGTTACGTCGTAGCCCTGCGGGTCCCGATCGGCTGCGGCCCACGCCGCCAAGTCGGCCGAGAGTGCCTCGACCGCGGCACGAGGCGGGATGCCGATGGACGCCACCGCGAGGTACCCGCGGGGACTACCGAACTGGTCAATCGCGTCTTTCAGCGCCGACGATGTCATGGGCCCCAGCCTTGTAGCCTCCTAATCATGCAACAAGGGCATGCTTGTCATGCTTTTCATAACTTTGCCTTATGATTGCCCCGTGGATGCCGACCTTGACCTGCACTCGATCAGAATCGTCCGCGCCATAGCTGAACACGGCACCATCAGTGCGGCAGCACGTGCGCTCGGCTACAGCCAGCCCGCCATCAGTCAGCACCTCCGACGGTCTGAGGCTCGCTTGGGTGCCCCTCTGGTCATCCGGTCCGGGCGCGGGGTGCGGCTCACCGAAGCCGGTCAGATCGTTGCGCGGCACGCGATCGCCATCACCTCCGCCCTCGACGCGGCGAGCGGGGATCTGGCCGAACTGGTCGGGCTCGCGTCGGGAACGGTGCGGGTTGCAGCATTTCCGACCGCGTCATCCACTCTGATTCCACGGTTGCTGGCCGGCATGCGCGACCAGCACCCCGGCATCGCTGTCGGCTATATCGAGGCCGAACCTCCCGAGGCACTTGCCATGCTCCGCGAGGGCGCTGTCGACCTCGCGATTACGTTCGCCTACCCGGGCGACCGGGCCGACCCGCACAGGTCCACGGACGCCTCGCTCGACTCGATCGCGCTGTTCACCGAGCCGGTCGTGCTCGCCCTGCCCGACCGCCACCCCTTGGCGGCGGGCTCGCGGGTCGCTCTGGCCGAACTTGCGCACGAGCGCTGGATCGCCGGATGCCCACTGTGTCGCGGCCACCTGCTCGCCGCGTGCGACGCGGTGGGGGTGACCCCACAGATCGACCTGGAGACGGACAACGCGATCGCGGTGCTCACTCTGGTTGCCGCAGGCCTGGGTGTCGCGCTGCTGCCCCAGCTGGCTCTCGCGACGGCCCCGGTGCCGCCGGGCGCTGCGGTGCGATTGACGGCGCCCTCGAGCGATCGGAGCATCCAACTCGTGGTGCAGAATGGCTCGCGTCGGGTGCCGAGCATTGCGGCGGCGATCGACGCCCTCACCCGTATCGACGGCGCAGACTGGGGCCTGTCGAAGGTGCTCTAGTTGCCCGCAGCCGAAAGTGTGTGTGCCCGCTCAAGAATGCGCACGACCTCAAGAGCGTCGCGCGGATCGACCGGCGCAGGCGCCCCATCGAGAATCGCGGCAGCAACACCGGCGTAGAAGGCCGGGTAGTTGCCCGGTTCGGTCGGCACGGGTGTGAGGCCGGCTTCCGACCCGTCGATGCCGATCAGCCCCCACTCGGACTCGGGGGTCAGGCCGTAGCCCTCGGAACCGGGCCAGTGCTGCAGCTTGAGTGCGGGCTCTTGGCCGTCGAGCCCGAACACCGTGTAGGCCGATTCGGAGCCGAGAACACGGAACCGGGGGCCGCTCTGACCCGCAGCCCGACTCATGGTGAGGTGCGATCGCACCCCGCTGGCGTGCAGGAGGGAGATGAAGGCGTCATCGTCGCTCACCGAACCCGCTCTCACCACCTGAAGCTCGGCCTGCTCGACAACCGCCGGGCCGAACAGCTGGAGAGCCTGATCGACGAGGTGGCTGCCGAGGTCGTAGGTGATCCCCGCGCCCTGATCAACAGTGGTCGTGTCCTGCCAACGGTCCTGGGGTGCGCCCGCCCAGCGCTCGAAAGTCGACTCGAAACGGTGCACTGTTCCGAGTTGGCCCTCGGCGATCAGCTTCTTCACGGTCAGAAAGTCACCGTCCCATCGACGGTTCTGGAACACGGCAAGCATTCGGCCCGCAACCTCGGCCGCGGACATGAGTTCCTTCGCGTCTCTGACTGTCGGCACGAACGGCTTATCGATCACGATGTGCGCGCCAGCTTCCAACGCTGCCAGCCCCTGCTCGAGATGCGTGTGCGCCGGCGACGCAAGGATGACCAGATCCAAATCCGCTGCGCGCGCGAGTACGTCGGCCGGGGTCCCGAGGATCTCGGCTCCGGGATGCTGTGCCGCCGCTTCGGCGGCGCGGTCCGCACTCGAGGTGGAGATCACGTCGAGGCGGAACGCCGGGTTCGTGGCGATGAAGGGGGCATGGAACACGCGCCCCGCGAGGCCGAACCCGATGATGCCGGTGCGGATCGGGGCGGCTGACGTGGTGGTGGGCATCCGCTCAGCCTAGTGACCTAGGCGGTCGGTGTGTCCACCGCGGCACCGAAGCGCCGGTTCCTGCCCGCGTACAGCTCGATCGCTCGCCAGAGATCCTCCCGGGTGAAGTCCGGCCAGAGGGTGTCGAGAAACACCATCTCGGCGTACGCGCTCTGCCAGAGCATGAAGTTGCTCGTGCGCTGCTCGCCCGAGCTCCGCACGAAGAGGTCAACGTCGGGGAGGTCGGGCTGGTACAGGTGTTTCTGGATGGTCTTCTCGCTGATGCCCGTGGGCGAGAGGCGACCCGAGGCGACGTCCGCGGCGATCTGGCGCACGGCATCCGTCAGCTCGTTTCGGCCCCCGTAGTTGACGCACATCGTGAGAGTGAGCACCGAGTTGCGCGCGGTGAGAGCCTCCGCGAACTGAAGTTCCTTGATGACGGATGCCCACAGCCGCGGCCTGCGCCCAGCCCAGCGAACCCGCACTCCCCACTCGTTGAGCTGGTCACGTCGGCGATGGAGCACGTCACGGTTGAACCCCATGAGAAACCGCACTTCGTCGGGCGATCGACTCCAGTTCTCGGTGGAGAAGGCATAGACGCTCACGTGCTTCACGCCGATCTGGATCGCCCCAGCGACCACGTCGAGCAGTGCCGCCTCCCCCGCCTTGTGGCCCTCGACGCGGGTCAGCCCCTTGCCGTTCGCCCAGCGACCGTTGCCATCCATGACGATCGCCACGTGGTCGGGCACGGCGCCCCTAGGCAGGCTGGGAGGGTACAGCCCGGTCCAGTCGATGGGCCTAAAGTCGACAGCATCGCGGTGGGTCTTGGGTACGGTCATGCCGTACGGTCCACGTGCTGGAGCGAGCGCAGGCTTCGCTCGAGGTGGAATTGCGTGTACGCGGCGACGATGCCGCTGGCCTGGGTCCGCGAGCGCTCCTCGGCGGCCTCGGCGATCTCCCACCGACCCTCGAGCAGGGCGCCGAGCAGCGCGAGCGTGTCCAAGTCGAGCCGCGGGGACCCTGGAGGTGCGACCTCGTCGGCGACCACCCCACCGAGCTGAGCGACGAAGACGGTGTGGGGTCCAGGGGCGCCGGTGACGGCGCAGTCGACGAAACTCGGCGCCCACCCTGCAATCGAGAGGGCACGGAGTAAGTAGGAGTCCAGGGTGAGACTCGGGTGGTGTTCCCGCCGCGAGAGCGAACGCAGGGCGCCGACCAGCAAAAGGTACTGCTGCAGGCTGCCGTCGTCATCCGTCACCTTGTCCGCGGTCTCGACCATGACGGTGCCCGCGGTGTAGCTCGCGTAGTCGTCGCTGATGTCCGCGCCATAGGAGCCCAACGACTCAGCCTGCTGCACGATGTCGAGGCTGCGACCGATGTAGCACTGGATATCGGCGACCATCATGGGCTCGAGCCGCGCCCCGAACTTGGAGGCCGTGCGCCGAACGCCCTTGGCCACAGCCCGGATCTTGCCGTGCTGACGACTCAGCATCGTGACGATTCGGTCTGCCTCACCCAGCTTGTGGGTGCGCAGCACAACGGCTTCGTCACGGTAGGTCGGCACCGTTCCAGTATCCCCCGCGCCACCGTCCGCGGCGGGCAGAATGGTGACGTGGCGCCGACATGACCATCCTCGTCACCGGCGGCACCGGCACCTTCGGCCGCCCCACCCGGGCTAGCAAGTCGGCGTGCCCGTGCGGGCCTGGGCCGTCGGCTTCGGCTCGTACGCAGCGCTCGCGGTACTGTATTGGCTGATCGCGGTGCATCCGTGGTCGGCCGGTCGCCGTGATACGAATGACACGTGACGCCACTCTTCGTGATTCCACTCTGGGCCGACCTGCTTGCTGTTGGCATCGGAGCAGCGCAGGGCGCCCTGTTCGCCGCTCAGTTCCGCGATCGACGGCTGGACCTGCTCGGCGTTGCGATCATCGGCATTGCGACCGGATTCGGCGGCGGCATCCTGCGCGATGTGCTGCTCTCCGAGGTGCCCGCCGCACTCAGTTCTAACTGGTATTTGATCGTCGCGACAGCCGCGGCTTTGCTCGGGATGCTGCTCGAGCGGCTGATCTCCCGAATGGGTCCGCTGGTCAACGCCCTTGACGCGCTGACCATCGGCCTGTTCGGCGCGATCGGGACGACCAAGGCACTCGCGATCGGCCTCCCGGTGGTGCCCGCGATCTTCGTGGGCGTGCTCTCCGCGGTGGGCGGGTCGATTCTGCGGGACCTGCTGCTGAACCGTCCGATCGCCCTCATGCACGTGGGGTCCCTCTATGCGATCGCTGCAGCGATCGGCACCACGTCTCTCGCCGCGCTTCTTGCCCTCGAGGTGCCCGTGTTTGTGGCGGCCAGCGTGTGCGTGATGCTGACCTTCGGAGTGCGCGTGCTTGCCGTGCTGTTCAACTGGTCCCTGCCCGAACAGCGCGCCCTCACGAAGGTTCCGCGAATCCGACGTAGCCCGCGAGGCGATGCATCCGGCGACTGACACCGTGCGATCTGATCAGACGCCGACGAGTTCGCGATCACCGGCTTCGGAGCGCACCGCCCGATTCACCGCCGAGACCACGGCCTTGAGGGATGCGGTGGAGATGTCAGCATCGATGCCCACTCCCCACAACCTCTTGCCATTGACGTTGAGCTCGACATAGGCGGCCGCGTGTGCGTCGCCGCCCGCACTGAGCGCGTGCTCGACGTAGTCGAACAGCTTCACATCGATGCCCTCCACGGCCATGATGCCGAGGAACGCGGCGATGGGACCGTTGCCGGTTCCGCTCGCCCCCCGTACCTGGTCTCCTACTCTCAGCGTGACATCGAGAGCGGTCTCCCCGGTCATGTCGCTCGCGGTGCGGGTGGATAGCAACTCGAATCGGCCCCACTTGTCCTCGGGCCGATTCGCCGGCGCCGGGAGGTACTCGTCCTGGAAGATCTCCCAGATCTCGTCGCTCGTCACCTCGCCGCCCTCGGCGTCGGTCTTCGCCTGAACTACCGCGCTGAACTCGATCTGGAGGCGACGCGGCAGGTCGAGTGCGTGGTCGGCCTTGAGCAGGTAGGCGACGCCGCCCTTGCCCGACTGCGAGTTCACCCGCACGACTGCCTCATACCCGCGGCCGAGATCCTTCGGGTCGACCGGAAGGTAGGGAACGGCCCACAGCAGCTCGTCGACCGACACGCCCTTGGCCTTCGCGTCGGCCTCCATGGCCTCGAATCCCTTCTTGATCGCATCTTGGTGGGATCCGCTGAAAGCCGTGTACACGAGATCGCCGGCCCAGGGGCTCCGTTCGTGCACCTTGAGCTGGTTTACATACTCCGCGGTGCGCTTGACCTCGTCCAGATTGCTGAAATCGATCTGCGGATCGATGCCCTGAGTGAAGAGGTTGATACCGAGAGCCACGAGATCGACATTGCCCGTGCGCTCCCCGTTGCCGAATAGGCACCCCTCGATACGGTCGGCACCCGCCATGTACCCGAGCTCCGCCGCGGCCACCGCTGTGCCCCGGTCGTTGTGCGGGTGGAGCGAGATGAGGACGTTCTCGCGGTGGTTGATGTGCCGCGACATCCACTCGATCGAATCGGCGTAGACGTTGGGCGTGGCCATCTCGACTGTCGCAGGCAGGTTGATGATCACCTTGCGCTCCGGACTCGGCTGGAACACCTCGAGCACCTGGTTGCAGACATCAACCGCGAACTCAAGCTCGGTGCCCGTGTAGCTCTCGGGCGAGTACTCGTAGTAGATCTCGGTGCCCGGCGCACGGGACTCCGCGGCCTTACACAGCCGC
>JBJXDR010000085.1:0-5762 GCA_046155245.1 Rhodoglobus sp.
CAGCGGCGGGGTGAGGGCAGCCGATGCAGTACCGGGCACCCGGGCCGTCATCTACCTACGCGTCTCATCCAAAGGGCAGGTGAACACCGACTACGACCCCGAAGGAATCTCTATACCGGCTCAGCGCGTCTCGTGTGAGAAGAAGGCCGACCAACTTGGCCTCACAATCATCCACGAGTACATCGAGCCGGGCCGATCCGCGACCGAGATGACCAAGCGCATCGCCTTCCAAGAGATGTTGGCGCGGGTGCGGCGCGAGAAGGACATCGACTACATCATCGTCTACAAGCTGTCTCGTTTCGCCCGCAACCGTAACGACGACGCCATCGTCATGGCCGACCTCACCAAGCGCGGCGTCGGACTGATCAGCGCCACCGAGTCGATTGATGAGACTCCGGTGGGTCAGCTTATGCACGGCATCCTCGCTGCCTTCAACGAGTACCGCTCCCGGGAGGACGGAGCCGACATTGCCTACAAGATGGGGCAGAAGGCCAAGAACGGCGGCACCCTCGGGCGAGCACCTATTGGCTATCTCAACACCATCGAACGCTTCGAAGGCCGCGAGGTGAGATCCGTCAGCATCGACGAAGAACGCGCACCCTTCGTCAAGTTGGCCTTCGAGCTCTACGCGTCGGGCGACCACACCCTTGACGACATCGCGTCCGAACTGACCGACCGCGGCTTGATCACCCGAGGCAACGTGCGCCGAGCACCCGGCCCGGTGTCGATCAACAAGGTCGCGCAGATGCTTCGCGACCGCTACTACCTCGGGAAGGTCGCGTTCAAGGGCGAGGAATACGACGGACGCCACCCAGCCCTCATCGACCAGGAACTTTTCGATCGGGTCCAGTCGCTGCTCGAAACGCGGGCGATCTCGGGCGAACGCCGTCGGGTGCATCCGCACTACCTCAAAGGCACTCTGTACTGCGGACGATGCCGACTTGAGGACCAAGTGATCAAACGGATGATCCTCATGCGGGCAGTGGGCCAGCAGGGGAACGCGTACTTCTACTTCTTCTGCCGCGGCGTCCAAGACCACATCTGCGACGCCCCTTACTCGAACGTCGACCGGGTCGAAGAGGCAGTCGAGGAGCACTACAAGACCATCCGGTTCACTCCCGCGTTCGTCGCTGCCATGCGCGCCGGAATGGAGTCCGCACTCGCGGACACCGAAGCAGCCCAGAGACTTCTTCGCAAGCAACTCGAAGACCAACTGGTCACCCTCGAAACCAAGGAGGAGAACCTGCTCGACCTTGCTGCTGAGGCGACCCTGCCACAGGGGAAGATACGAGCAAGACTGCTGGATATCGGAAGGCAACGAGAGAAGCTGCGCTCAGATCTCGCCACCGTGGTCGATGACCTCAGCGACGGAGCAGAGTTCCTTCAAGCCAACCTGAGACTGCTCGAAGACCCACATGCTCTCTACATGGGGGCGAGTGACGAGATCCGGCGCAAGCTCAACCAGGCCATCTTCAAGCACATCTTCGTCGCCAATGAAGAAGTCGTCGGGGATGAGATCAACAGCCCGCTCGCAGAACTCCTCGCTGCCCAACACGGCTTCCGCGCCCGAGCAGCAGGTCTCAACAAAGATGAAGCCCTCGAACAGGCACTTGCCGAACTAGAGCATCACTCCGCACCAACGACAAGAGCCACCCCGAAGGGTGGCTCAAGTGCGGTTACGGTAGAAGGCCTACTCACTGGCATCGACGAGGACGTCAATTGCAGTAAGGCTTCTATGGTGGACCCTAGGAGATTTGAACTCCTGACCTCCTCGATGCGAACGAGGCGCGCTACCAACTGCGCCAAGGGCCCCTGAACCGTCAATGGCGGCGCAGTGCGTTAGTCAGGTTATCACTTGCAGAGGAGTCGGTTTCGATACGCGGCTTCGCCGCTACTCAACCAGCCCTGGCGGCGCGGCGGCGGGCTAGTGCGGCGTCGAGGTCGGGCAGCGGGGTGCTCGCGGCATCCACTCGGCCCATCGCAGCGAACCGGCTCGGCACAGCGGGTGGCTGCGGCGCCGAGCGCAGGGCCTCCTCCGCCTGGGCGGCGGCAGCAGCCAGTGCCTCGGTGGGGTCGGCAACGTCGACACGCTCGGCCAGCGGTCGCGAGAGGTACAGCGGCTTGGGTACGGCGACCGGCGTCCACGGGGCGGTAGCCTCGTCGACAACCGCATGATCCACGAGCGGCATCGCTCGGCGCGCTGGTCGAGCGACCGGCGTACGCCGAGCGCGCGCCACCTCGGCGAGACGGCTCAGCAACGCGAGCGCGCACAGCGTCGAGAGCGCGGCTGCGGCGAGCAGCAGCCAGGACTGCGATCCGAGCAGTACCCCGATCACTTGTGCCACGGTCACAGCAAACGATGCCACCAGCACCACTCCGGCCACGGCACGAGTGCGGCGCAGCCGACGTGCGGCTATCGCCCGGGCATCCGGACGCACGGTCGGAGCCGTCACGGGCCGACCCACCGCGACCGGACCCTGCGGCGCGCGACGCGCTCGCATCTCTGCGCGCACCGGCGCGGGAACCTCAGCCGTTTCGGCGAGCACGCGGATCGTCTGCTGAAGCCGCACGGCATTGCG
Organism: Rhodoglobus sp.; assembly: GCA_046155245.1. Classification (GTDB taxonomy): domain Bacteria; phylum Actinomycetota; class Actinomycetes; order Actinomycetales; family Microbacteriaceae; genus Rhodoglobus. The sequence goes on from JBJXDR010000085.1 coordinate 2,580, forward strand.
CTCGGTCGCGAGGTACTCGCGGCGGCGAAGCCACGTGGGTAGGAGGTACACGAGCCACAGCACCGCGGCGATGGCGAGCATGACACCGCCGCCCAGTCCCGTCAGTTCCATGCTCGTACGATACGAGCCGTTGTGCCGGATGCCGCTAAGGCGCGCTGCGACCGACGGGCCCGAGAGTCGCGCGGCTTCAGCCGAGGAGCGGGCGCTCGGCCTTCGCGCGGTCGGCTGCGGGGATCGCGGCATCCTTCGCGGGAGCCTTGCCATCGAGCCAGCGGCGCAGCACACCGGTCGGCAGTTCGTCGAGCGTAAGCGCGAAGCAGAAGTGATCCCGCCAGTCGCCGTTGATGTGGATGTACCGCCGCCTCAGCCCTTCGTAGCGGAAGCCGAGTTTCTCGACGACCCGCAACGATGGCTCGTTCTCGGGCCGGATGCAGATCTCCATGCGGTGCAGCCCGATACCGAAGAAGCAGTGGTCGGTCGCCAGCGCGACCGCCGTCGGCGTCGCTCCCCGGCCGGCGAAGCGCTCCGACACCCAGTAGCCGATGGTCGCCGACGAGAGCGACCCGTAGGCGATCGACGACACGTTGAGCTGCCCGGCGATCTGCCCGTCGTACTCGATCACGAACGGCAGCCCGAGACCGGCCCGTGCGTTCTGCTGCAGGCTGCGGATGCTCGCGCGCATGTCGAAGCTCATCGGCCCGTGCGGATTGGTCGCCTCCCACTTGCGCAGCCATCCGCGGTTCTCGGCCAGCTCGCGCTCGAGCGTGCGCGCGTCGCGCAGGCGGATCGGCCGAATGGTGGTGGGTCCCTCGGTGAGGGTCGGAATCGCGGACGCCAACTCAGTCCAGATCGGCCGCGAACTTCTTGAGCCACGGGCGGAGTTCCGGCCCGAGGTCGTCCCGCTCGACCGCGAGCTGCACGATCGACTTGATGTAGTCGAGACGATCGCCGGTGTCATAGCGGCGGCCGCGGAAGACGACGCCGTACACACCTCCGGCGATGTTGTGCGTCGCCATCTCCTGAAGCGCGTCGGTGAGCTGGATTTCCCCGCCCTTGCCCGGGTCGGTGTGCTCGAGCACGTCGAACACGTCCGGCTGCAGCACATAGCGCCCGATGACCGCATAGTTGGAGAGCTCCGTGCCGGTCACCGGCTTCTCGACCAGGCCCGTGATGCGCACTACGTCGGGATTTCCGGTCTTCTCTACCGTTGCTATTCCGTACAGGTACGCCGATGTCGGGTCCACCTCCATGAGGGCGATGACCGTGGCATTGCGCAATGTGTGCTCGTCGAGCATCCGTGAGAGCAGCACATCACGCGCGTCGATGAGGTCGTCACCGAGTAGTACGGCAAAGGGCTCGCGGCCCACGTGCATCCGTGCTCGCAGGATTGCGTGGCCGAGGCCTCGAGGATCGCCCTGGCGCACGTAGTGCATGTCGGCGAGATGATTGGAGTACTCGACCTTCTTGAGCTTGTCGACGTCGCCCTTCTCCTCGAGCGTGGCCTCGAGCTCAGTCATGCGGTCGAAATGGTTCTCGAGAGCGTTCTTGTTGCGCCCCGTGATCATGAGCACGTCGTTGAGGCCGGCCGCTACAGCCTCCTCCACGACGTACTGGATGGCGGGCTTGTCGACGACCGGCAGCATCTCCTTCGGCATCGCCTTGGTGGCGGGTAGGAAGCGCGTTCCGAGTCCTGCCGCTGGTATCACAGCCTTGGTGATGCGGAATGCCATAGGCACAGGCTACCCGGCTACGGCGAGGCAAACGTGCGGCGTGCAAGACTGGTGCCATGTCTGACGCGGTGGGCAACCAGAAGCGCGCCCTGCGGGCCGAGTTGCGCGAACGCCGCCGCATCACGCCCGAGCACCGACGACGGGCCGCGGATGCCGCGCTCACCGAGCACCTCATCCAGCTTGCTAGGGACCTGCGCTCCACCTCCCTCGCCGCGTATCTCTCCCTGCCGGACGAACCCGGCACACGCGACTTCATCGCCTGGGCCTGCAACAAGGACATCAGGGTGCTGCTGCCGATCTCCCGGGCCGACGGGCTGCTCGACTGGGCGCCGTACGACGGCAAGGCCGAATCGGTGGACGACTTCGGCATGCCTCGTCCCACGAGCGAGGTGTTGGGCCCGATCGCGATCAACTCGGTAGACCTCATTGTCGTGCCCGCGGCATCCGTCGACCGGACTGGCATGCGTATGGGCTGGGGCCGCGGCTACTTCGACAAGACGCTCGGAAGTATGGAGAACTGCCCGCCGGTCTATGCTGTGATCTTCGACGACGAGCTCGTCGACGCTGTGCCGAGCGAACGGCACGACCAGCGAGTGGACGGGGTAGTGACCCCGTCGGGCATCATCGCCTTCTAACCCTCTCTTAGCTTTTCACCCAAGGAACCTCGTGCCCACCTACTCTTACCGCTGCACCGAGTGCGACAGCGCCTTCGATATCCATCAGGCGTTCACGGATGACTCGCTCACCGTGTGCCCGTCGTGCGGTGGCGTTCTGCGCAAGGTGTTCTCGGCGGTCGGCGTGACGTTCTCTGGGTCGGGTTTCTACCGCACGGACTCCCGGGCGGCCGCGAAGAGCGAGGGCCCGTCGTCGTCGTCGTCGTCGGACTCCGCGGCTACCCCCGCACCCGCGGCGAAGCCTGAGAAGAAGTCGACGGTGCCAGCCGCGTCCACCGGCGCCTCGAGCAGTTAGGAATCAGCCATGCTGAAGGGCTTCCGGGAGTTCATCCTGCGCGGCAACGTGATCGATCTCGCCGTCGCGGTCGTCATCGGCGCGGCATTCACGGGCATTGTCAGTGCGGTAGTGGGAAGCGTGCTCAACCCCGCGATCGGTGCGCTGTTCAATGCCGAGGATCTTGCCAAGGCTCTGCCGGTGAGCATTCCGACGGTCTCCGGCGGCACCGCCACGATGTACTTCGGTGCCGTCATCGCCGCGGTCATCCAGTTCCTGCTCGTGGCGGTGGTCGTCTACTTCGGTCTCATTATTCCGATCAACTACGTGAAGCGGCTGGCCTTCCGTCGCGCCGCCGAACCGGATGCCACGGCCGAACCCGCGCCGCCCACCGAGCTCGAGCTGCTCGCCGAGATTCGCGACCTCCTGGCGACGCGCGCCGCGGAGCCCTCGACAGGCACCGCACCCGATCGACCTCGCGCGGCGGAATCCGGCACGCCGAGCA
>JBJXDR010000086.1:0-6679 GCA_046155245.1 Rhodoglobus sp.
GCAAGACGCCCGGATTCACCGGCGCTGACCTAGCCAACGTGCTCAACGAGGCAGCGCTGCTCACGGCGCGCAGCAACGCGCAGCTCATTGACAACCGCGCTCTCGATGAGGCCATCGACCGGGTCATGGCCGGTCCGCAGCGTCGCACGCGCCTGATGAACGACAAGGAGAAGCTCATCACGGCGTATCACGAGGGTGGTCACGCCCTCGCCGCGGCGAGTATGCGCAACACCGACCCGGTCACCAAGGTCACCATCCTGCCACGCGGTCGCGCTTTGGGGTACACGATGGTCCTCCCCTTGGAGGACAAGTACTCGGTGACTCGCAACGAGCTGCTCGACCAGTTGGCCTACGCGATGGGCGGCCGGGTCGCCGAGGAGATCGTGTTCCACGACCCCACGACCGGCGCATCCAATGACATCGAAAAGGCCACGGCGATCGCACGCCGAATGGTCACCGAGTACGGCATGAGCACGAAGGTGGGTTCGGTCAAGCTCGGCCAAGCCGCCGGCGAGCCGTTCCTCGGCCGAGACATGGGCTACGCCCGCGACTTCTCGGACACGATGGCGGAGACCATCGACGAGGAGGTGCGCAAGCTCATCGATCAAGCACACGATGAGGCGTGGGCCGTGCTCAACACCAACCGCGACATCCTCGACAAGCTGGCCACCGAGCTGCTCACCAAAGAGACTCTTGACCACGTGCAGCTCGCGACCATCTTCGAGGGCGTCGAGAAGTTGCCGGAGCGCCCGATCTGGCTGTCAAGCGACACCCGACCCCTGTCGGATCGACCACCCGTGAAGGTGCCTCTCAAGGCGCCGATCGACGCTGGCCTCTCCGAGGGAGGCATCGAGTCGGATGTTCCGCCGAAGACGAAGCGCACCACCCGTCCGCGCAAGACTCCCGGCATCGCTACCGCCTGAGGTGCCGATGTCCATCGACTCCGGACGCATCGAGGCGGCCGTTGCCGAGATTCTCGCTGCGATCGGTGAGGACCCGGCTCGACCCGGCCTGATCGACACCCCGCGCCGGGTCGCGGAAGCCTACGCCGACTTCTTTTGCGGGGTCGGAGCCGACCCCCTCGCGGTGCTCCGCGGGTCTTCTGACCATGACGCGCTCGAGGGCGAGTCGGGCGAGTTCGTGCTCGTGCGCGACATTCAATTCCGCTCGATCTGCGAGCACCACCTTCTGCCGTTCCTCGGGCAGGCGCACGTCGCATACGCCCCCGGCGCCCGCATCGTGGGGCTCGGACGCATCGCCGAACTCGTGACCATGCTCGCCTCGCGCCCGCAGCTGCAGGAGCGCCTGACCGACGAGATCGCGGATGCCCTGGCCACCGCTCTCGCGCCTGAGGGCGTTCTCGTGGTGATCGACGCCGTGCACGGCTGCGTGTCGGCAAGGGGACCGAGGCAAGCCACGAGTTCGACGGTCACCGTGGCATCCCGGGGCAGTCTGGCCGAACCGGCCGCCAGGGCGAGTGTGCTCTCGCTGATCGGCGGAGCGACGTGAGCGTGCAGCTGATGGGCATTCTCAACGTCACGCCCGACTCGTTCAGCGACGGCGGCCAGTTCGAGGAGCGGTCCGCTGCTGTTGCCCACGGCGTCGAGATGCGCGATCAGGGCGCGACTCTCGTCGATGTCGGGGGTGAGTCGACCCGTCCCGGCGCGCATCGCGTCGACCCCGCCGAGGAGCAGCGGCGGGTGCTCCCGGTCATCAGTGAGTTGGTCGCCGAGGGTGTGCCCGTGAGCGTCGACACGATGAACGCCGAAACGGCACGGGCCGCGGCGGGCGCCGGGGCATCCGTCATCAACGACGTCTCGGGTGGCCTCGCCGACCCCGGAATGTACCGCGCCGTGGCGGAGACCGGTCTCACGTACGTCGCTATGCACTGGCGTGACCTATCCCACGACATGGATGCGGTCGCGACCTACGGCGATGTCGTCGCCGACGTGCGGGGCGAGTTGACGTCTCGGCTGGCGGAACTCACCGCCGCGGGCGTGCGGCCGGAACGGGTGATCCTCGATCCGGGTCTCGGCTTCGCGAAGCGCCCCGAGCACAACTGGCAGCTCCTGGCTCGGCTCGACGAGGTGATGAGTCTCGGGCATCCGGTGCTCATTGGAGCCTCGCGCAAGAGGTTTCTCGCGCCTTGGGGCGCTCAGCCAGCTCAGCGGGACGAGGCCACCGCGATCGTGAGCGCCCTTGCCGCGCGCGCCGGCGTGTGGGGAGTACGGGTGCACGACGTCGCGGCAACGCGTGCGGCACTCGAGATTGCCGAAATGTGGAAGACCGGAGAAACCCCCCAATGAATCCCCTCGACGAGATCACCCTCACCGGCCTCAAGGCGACCGCCTACCACGGCGTGCTGGAAGAGGAACGCCGCGATGGTCAGGTTTTCGTGATCGACGTGACAGTGATGCTGCCGTTGTCGGATGCTTCGACCACCGACGAACTCGCACGCACGATCCACTACGGCGAACTTGCCGAGGAGGTCGTGGCCGCGATCGAGAGCAACCCAGTCGACCTGATCGAGACCGTCGCGGAGCGCATCGCGACAGTCGTGCTCGCCCACGAGCGAGCGGTGTTCACGCGCGTCACGGTGCACAAGCCGCACGCGCCAATTACCGTGCCGTTCGAAGACGTGTCGGTGACGATCACTCGCGGCCGCCCCGAGAGAATGAGTCCGGCAGGATTCTCACTGTGATCGATCAGCTGCACCTGCGCGTCGAGACTCCCGCGGTCATCGCGCTCGGCAGCAATCTCGGGGATCGTGAAGCAACGCTGCGGGCCGCGGTGCGCGACATCGCGGCGATCGAGGGTGTCGTGCTGCTGCGCGCGTCGAACCTCTACGAGACTCCCGCTGTCAAACCCGGTGGCGTCGATACGGATGCGCCCGCCTACCTCAACGCGGTAGTCGCCGTGAGATCGGCACTCGACCCGCATGACCTGCTCGCCGCCCTCAACGCAATCGAGAACGCCCACGGCCGCGTCCGCCAGGAGCGGTGGGGGGATCGCACACTCGACCTCGACATCGTGAGCTTTGGCGGCCAGCAACTCGAGACACCCGACCTGACCCTGCCGCACCCTCGCGCCTTCGAGCGCGCGTTCGTGCTCGCACCCTGGCTCGAGGTCGAACCCGCCGCCGTTGTGCCCGGGCGGGCCACGGTAGGCGAGCTACTGGGCGAGCTGCTCGGTGCGACCGGTGACGTGGTCACGGTGTATCCCGCGGAGCCGCTGCTGTGAGCCGCACGAAGCCCCTGCATCTGGTGCTGTTGTCGGCGTTCGGAGGGGTGGCCGCGTGGCTGCTCGAAACTGTACTCGCGGCATCCGGTCGGGCGGTTCTGCTGCCCCCGGTGACGCTCGCCGTCGCCCTGGTATTGATCGGCGCGATCGTCGTGATCATGGCGCTGCCCGTGCGGCGCGTGTCCCGCCGGGTGCAGGGCGCGAAGGTCGACCCGTTCTATGCCACTCGGGTGGTCATGCTCGCCAAGGCGTCCAGCCTGAGTGGGGCACTACTCGCCGGAGCCGGACTCGGGGTGGCCTTCTACCTCCTCGGTCGGTCGGTGCTGCCCGGGGTAGGCTCCATCACGATGGCCTTCGCCTGCGCGGCAGGGGCCATTCTGCTGCTCGTTGCGGGCCTCGTGGCCGAGTACATGTGCGCCATCCCGCCGGAGGATGACGCGGGCAACGACGGCCGCCCGAACGCTGGAGGTATTTCGTGAGCCGACTCGAACTCGACGTCGGTGAGTGGCACCGGGTGTCGCCGAAGTACGTGTGGGTCGACCTCGTGGGCGTACTGATCTTCGGGGTTATCGTGGTCGGCGCGACGAGCATGCCCGCGCTGCTAACCCGGAACACCTACCTGTTTGCGATCCCCGCCTCGCTCGCGATCATCTTTCTCATCACTCTCGCGCTGACTCCGCGGCGGGTTCGCGCGATCGGGTACCAGCTGCGTGCCGACGACCTGCTGTTCCGTAAGGGGCTGATGTTCCAGCGGTTCGTGTCGGTTCCCTATGGCCGCATGCAGCTCGTCGACATCAATCGCGGGCCACTCGACCGCGCCCTCGGCCTGAGCGAGCTCAAGTTCGTGACCGCAGCCGCGGCAACCGGGGTGGTGATCCCGGGGCTACCCGAAGTGGAAGCGGAGTCACTGCGCGACGAGCTCGTCGCGCGCGCGGAGAGCCGCCGGGCGGGGCTGTGACCGACGCCACGCTGGGGGCCGGGCGGCTCGCCGACGGCCAGTGGCACCGCCTCCACCCGGCGACCCCACTGCTTCGCGGAGGCTTTGCGCTCGTCGCGATCCTCGGCGTGATTCTCGTGAATCTTCGGGACGTGTGGATCGAGTTGATCATTGGCGGCCCGCAGAATCGACCGCCCGATCCGGTCGTCTGGCTACTCGAGCACGACTACGCCCTTCCGGTCATCGGGGCGATCACGTTGGGCCTCGTGCTGTTCATCCTCGGGTTTTACGTGTCGTGGCGCATGCATACCTTCCGCATAACCGATGAACTCGTGGAGGTGCGCAGCGGCATTCTGTTCCGCACCAACCGTCGGGGGCGGTTGGATCGCATCCAAGGCATCAACATCGTGCGGCCGTTCCTCGCGCGGTTGGTGGGGGCCGCGAAGCTCGAGATCAACGTGGCCGGCCAGGACGCCAACGTGCAACTCGCCTATCTCGGCTCGGCGGCTGCGGATGAACTTCGGCGGGAGATACTTGCCCTCGCGTCGGGGACTCGCGCCGAGGCATCCGCGGGTCTTTCGCCCGCTACAGCCGGCGGCTTCGTTGAGCAGCGCGTGAGCGAACTGCTCGCTCCTGAGCTCGATCCGGATGCCGCGGCGCCCGAATCCGTCGTGCAGATGCACCTCGGCCGACTCATCGGCTCGTTGCTGCTCAGCGGAACCACGATCTGGCTCCTCGTCGGAGCGGCCGCCATCGCGACTCTTACGAGCGTCACGGGGAGATATTTCCTGGTCTTCGCTGTTGTGCCGGGCATCATCGGAGTCGCGAGCTTTTACATCAGCCGGTTTACGCGCTCGATCCGGTACAGCATCGCGGGCACACCCGATGGTGTGCGGGTCGGTTTCGGCCTGTTGTCGATCAGCAACGAGACGCTGCCGCCGGGGCGCATCCACGCCGTGTCAGTCAGCCAGCCGCTGCTCTGGCGCCCGACCGGGTGGTGGGAGATCAAGATCAATCGCGCGGCCAGCAGCTCGTCGCGCGGCGCTGCCGGACAGGCCAACACGACGATCCTGCCGGTGGGCAATCTCACGGATGTGCGCCGCGTGCTCGAGCTCGTGCTGGTCGACCCCGCGCTCGTCGCTCTTGTGGAGAACGGTCTCGTCTCGAAGGGTGCTGACGACGGCTTCGTGAACTCGCCCCGCCGTGCGGTGGTCGTGCGCTGGTTCTCTTGGCGTCGCAACGGGTACGCGCTGACGCCGGGTTCCGTGCTGCTGCGCCGCGGAGCGATCTGGCGCGAGCTCGTGATCGTGCCCCAAGCCCGTACCCAGAGCATCACCCTGCACCAAGGTCCGTTCGCGCGGCGCCTGCGTCTCGCGAACCTGTCGATCCAGACCGTTGCCGGCCCGGTGTCGACACGGCTGGGTGCGATCGATGCCGAGACTGCCGTTCGCCTGTTCGGCGAGGTCGCGGATGCCGCGGTGCGCAGCGCGAGCAACGACACGAGTCACCGCTGGCGCGAGTCCCGCCCCGGCACGGCCACCCCGTGAGCTCCCGCTCGGGCCGCCTCGGGGTGGGGATCGTGGGTGCCGGTCGCGTGGGCCCCGTGCTCGGTGCCGCTCTCGCGGGCGCCGGCCACGCGATCGTGGGCATCACGGCCGTCTCGGCGGCGAGCCGCGACCGGGCCGAGGCGATGCTGCCCGGGGTGCCGATTCTGGAGATCCCCGAGCTCGTCGAGCGCAGCGAGCTCGTGATCCTCGCGGTGCCCGAGTCCCAGCTCGCCACACTCGTCGCGGGTCTGGCCGCTACCGGGGCGTGGCAACCGGGTCAGCTCGTGCTGCACACCGCGCCGGGGATCGGCACCTCGGTGCTCGCACCGGCGCTCGCGGCCGGTGCGATTCCGCTCGCGATCCACCCCGCCATGGTGTTCACCGGAACGAGCATCGACCTCGTGCGACTGCGCGAGAGTTTCTGCGCCGTGACTGCGCCCACCCCGGTGCAACCGATAGGCCAGGCGCTCGTCGTGGAGATGGGTGCCGAGCCGATCCTCATCGCCGAGGCAGACCGGCCCGCGTGGGCGGAGGCGGTGTCGACGGCGACGAGTTTCTCTAGCGCGATCGTGGGTCAGGCCGTCGGGCTGCTGGGCGGCATCGGCGTGGAGTCGCCGGGATCTGTGTTGGGTCCGCTCGTGCGGTCGTCTGTCGAGACGGCCCTGCAGAGCGCGGTCGACCCTGAACTCGGGCTGCCCGACGCGGCGGGCTGACAGTACGATCGACTGGTGCCCGTCACCGTTGCAACAACCGTCGTCGAGCTTCGCGAACTGATCGGTGGGCGCCGGGTCGCGCTGATCCCGACCATGGGGGCGCTCCACGACGGTCACCTTGCGCTGGTCACGCGCGCCGTGCAACTCGCCGACGAGGGCGTGGCGGATGTGGTCGTGGCATCCATCTTCGTGAACCCGATGCAGTTCGGGGCAAACGAGGATCTCGACAAGTACCCGCAGAG
>JBJXDR010000087.1:0-13299 GCA_046155245.1 Rhodoglobus sp.
CGGTGGTCGAACGTATGTTCGATTCATCCACATCCGCGCCGCTAGGAGGATTCATGACCGTACTCGATTTCGCCACACCCCTGACCGGTATTCGGGCTGGCGCGGCCGCCGTGCAGCTCAACGATGATCTGTGGCGGATGACGCGCCCCACGGGTGAGGTGCTCGGGTACGTGCACCGCGTCGAGACGCCCGCGGGGCCCAAGTTCGTCGCCAAGCGCATGCTGCCGCGTCAGCGCCGCTTCCTCGCGGTTGGTGAGTTCTGGACCGTGGACGCCGCGATGGACTGCTTCCGCTTCTGACAACACGCCCGGGTGCGTCGCGTACTGCCGTGACTGGTGGGGTTACAGTGCAGTCATGTTACTGGAGTGGTGGAATGCAATCGTCCGTTGGTTCAACTCCGACGCAGGCTCGAGTGTGGTCAGCGGAGTCATCCTTCCGTTCATCGCGATTCTTGCCGCCGGCCTCACCGCCGGCCTCATCATGCGCAGTTCCATGAAGCGTTTCGTCGCGCACCAAGACCGGCAAGCCAAGGCCTCTGCGGTCGCTGCCCTCATCGCGTCGGGTCGCAGAGCCGCGGTCTGGAATGCTCTCTCCGCGCAGGAGAAGGAGCACGTAGAGCACCAGTTGAGCGAAGCAGAGGTGCGAGTGCGACTGCTCCCTGTCTCGGGCGCGGCATTGGCGGCCGACTGGGCTGCTCATCACCTCGCCGACATGAAGCGGAATTCTGCCAGCTACAGCTACCAAGCGGAACAAGACCTGTCTGACCTGCAGGAAGGCCTCATCGCGTGGCAGTCGAAGCCCGCTCGCGCGAAGAAGCTGTTCGCCGAGGACCTTACGGCGTGGAAGTACGAGTCGAGTTTCCCCGAGGATGACCTTGCCGCCAAGCAGCGCGAATGGGCTGCCGCTCACGAGCCCACGATGTCGGGCGCGCGGGCTGACGCGTAGCGCTAAAGCCGCCGTGGCGTCTAGGAGCCAGGGCCCTCCAGTGCGATGACCTCCGCGCTCCACGGGCAGTAATAGTCCGAGGTAAGCGTGCCGTCTTCGACGTACTCGGGCAATCCGTCGCAGACTTCGGTCGTGACATCCGCGAACTCGAGCGTTGCCGGGTCGATGTGCCACGACCACGGCGCGTTGACGCTCGGGCTGTCACGCACGATATTCCCTATCGGAATGCGGCCGTCCTGCGAGCCCGCCATGAGTTCCTTGACGTGGGCGATGAGTTCGGGCGTGGCGAGTTCGATCTTGTAGGTCTGGTCTCCCGCCACCTGAAAGGTCGCGACCGTGGGGCCCGTCGCCGAGCATCCGGCGAGCAGCAGCGCGAGAGGTATCACAACCAGCGGCGTTTTCACATGCCCACCCTGCCCCGGGGACGCCGCCGCGGTCAAGTGACGGTGGGGGAACCTACTCTCCGGGTCATGAAGATCTGCTACCGCTGTTCAGAGTCGAAGGATGACGCGGAGTTCAACAAGTCAAACCGCACCAAAGATCGGCTCCACTCCTACTGCCGTGAGTGCCAGAAGCAGCACTACCGCGATAACTCAGCACGTCATCGCGCGAACGTGCGCAGGAACGACAACTTGAGGATCGCACGTCTGCGTGAGGTCATCTTCGAGCGGATGTCGGCCGGTGGTGCCCCCGGCGGGAATTGAACCCACGACAAAAGGATTAGAAAGCCTCTGCTCTATCCGCTGAGCTACGGGGGCGGAACGTGTCCACGATACCGCAGGGCCTGCTACACGGCCTTAGCCAGCGCGGCGAGGACCTGGTTGAGTGTCGGGACGCCCTCCGCGCGAAACACTTCGGTGCCGTCATCCCGCGCCACGATCACGGTCGGGGTGGTCCGGATGCCCGCCCGCTCGGCCTCGTCAGCGTCGCGGGCGACATCGAGCTCGGCCATCCGCGCGCTCGGCACAAGAGCGGAGACCTCCTGCAGCACCGCTCGCGTGGCCACGCATGGCTCGCAAAAGCTGGATGAGAAGAACAACAGGTTCATCTCGACCTCTAAGAGCCCGCCCGAGGGTCTTAGTCCATGCCACGTTCGTAGAGCGCTTCGAGCGGCTCGCTGTCGGGATCATCCCAGCTATAGTTCACCTGGACCTGATCGCCCACCCGATGGGCGACGGGGGTGGCGTACACCAACTGTGTCTCCTTGCCATCGACCGCGGCGAGCACGGTGATCTCCGACTCCCACGTTCCGTCGGTGCTGATGCGGCGATCGGTTTGGCCATCGTAGGGGCCGCCGGTGTAGAAGACGATGTACTCGTCGCCGCGGGAGAGTTCAGGAGTTCCAGTCATGAGTCAGTCCTATCAGACTCGGGGGCCGCCCGCGCGCGAGGGGGCCTATCGCACCCCGCGGGTAGACTTCGGGTATGGCTTCATCGAGCGACCTCCTCGTCTGGATTGACTGCGAAATGACGGGGCTGGACGTGACAATCGATGAGCTCGTCGAGGTCGCCGTGGTGATCACCGACTACGACCTCGTGCCGGTCGATCCGGGATTCACGATCGTGATAAAGCCCGACCAGACGGCGTGGAACAACATGGCCGAGTTCGTACTGAACATGCACCGCGAGAGCGGGCTGCTCGAGGAGATCCCCCACGGCGTCTCGCTCGCCGACGCGGAATTCGCGGTGAACGAGTACATCCTGAAATTTGTCCCGACGCCGAAGACCGCACCCCTCGCCGGCAACACGATCGGCACGGATCGCACCTTCCTCGCGAAGTACATGCCCCGGGTCGACAGTCACCTGCACTACCGCTCGATCGACGTGTCGTCGATCAAGGAACTTTCGCGACGCTGGTTCCCGCGCGTCTACTTCAACGCACCCACGAAAGACGGCGGCCACCGCGCGCTCGCGGACATCCTCGAATCAATCCGCGAACTGCGTTACTACCGCGAGGCGGTCTTTGTCGCCGAGCCCGGCCCCTCCACCGAGCAGGTGCAGACCATTGCCGCCCGCGTGGTCGAGGCCTTCGCCCATCCGGCCTGAGGCCGCTAGCAGACTGGCTGCCCGCGGTGTAATACACTGTTCAGGCTGCGCTTAATCGGCGGAGTTCTTGGTGGGCGTAGCTCAGTTGGCAGAGCGCTGGCTTGTGGAGCCGGATGTCGCGGGTTCGCGCCCCGTCGTTCACCCCAAGTGAATCGGTCTGACCGAAGGTCAGGCAGTTTTTACTGTTCGGCAGGAGGTTCGCGTGTCGCAGACGCTCGAGTCGCCGCGTGTGGATCTCGACGCGGCATCCGCCCCCGACACCCCGTGGGTGACGATCGTGTGGAACGACCCGGTCAACCTCATGAGCTACGTTTCGTGGGTGTTCCGCAGCTACTTCGGCCACCCCCGCGAAGAGGCGGAGCGGCTGATGCTGCTCGTGCACACCGAGGGGCGTGCGGTCGTGGCATCCGGTGGGCGCGAGGAGATGGAGCGGCACGTCGAGGCCATGCACGACTTCGGGCTCTGGGCCACCCTGACGCGGGAGGATGCGTGATGCCGTTCAGCGCCCACGACGGCGTCGTCACGGCCTCCTTCACCCGAAACGAGGCGCTCGTGCTTGCCGACCTCGCGGGGGAACTCATCGACCTGCTGGCGGAGCGGGGTCTGGATGCCGCGGGCGACGTGCTCTACGCGCAGCTGGGCATCGGAGGCTCTCCCACACCTCCGCTCGACCCCGCGTTGGCTCGCCTGCTGCCCGACGCGTACCACGACGATCAGGATGCGGCATCCGATCATCGGCGACTCACCGAGCGGTCTCTGGTCGAGCGCAAGCTCGCGAACGCGCGCCGGGTTCTCTTGGATCTCGATACGCCGACGATCGTGCTGGATGAGCCGGGCATTCAGTCGTGGCTTCGCACGCTGACCGACCTGAGACTCGCCCTTGCGGCGCGATTGCAGATCGAGGAGGACGGCGACACCGGGCTCGGCGATGATGACATGCTCACCGTCTACGACTGGCTCGGCTACCTGCAGGGCAGTCTCGTGGACGTGATCGATTGAGCGGCCAGTGAACGTCGACCTGATCGGCGCTGACGAGTTTGAGCGGCTTGTCATCGACGAGCTGGACCTGTTGCCCGACGACATGGTCGACGATCTCGAAAATGTCGTGTTCGTCACCGAGGACCGCCCGGAGGACGGCAGCCTCGACCTACTCGGCCTCTACGACGGGGTCGCGCTCACCGAGCGCGGTGCGTACGGCTTCGGTGAACTGCCGGATCGCATCATCCTCTACCGCGAACCGCTCCTCGCGATCAGCGCCGACCTGAACGAGCTTAAGGACCAGGTCCATGTCACGCTCGTGCACGAAATCGCGCACTTCTATGGGCTCGACGACGACCAGCTGCACGAGCTGGGATGGGCGTGATGTCAACCCGATAACGTTCCGGGCACGTCGTGACGGCGAACCGTAGAATTCGGTCAGTAAACGAAGTGAGGCACATGATGTCCGATCACCGCACCAGTTCGATCGCAGCCGCAACAATTGTGCTACTCACACTGTCAGCGTGCAGCGCTGGCGGCGGTGATGGTTCCACGACAGAGACGGGTTCGGGCGCGGATTCTGGCGCCGCGGGTTCGGGCTCTGCCGCCGACTCCTGTCTGGTGGATCGCGTCTGGGACCTGAACACCAGCGATCTCGCGGCGCAGTTGGCCGCCAACTTTACGTCGAATGGATTGGTCGTGACCCAGTCAACCGCCGACGGAACCCAGACCATCGAATTCGGCTCGGACGGCACTGCGTCCTCCACGGTCGACGTCACCTACACCATCGCGATCGACAGCGGTGACGGCATCGTCATTACCGTCGTGCAGACGCACTCGGGCACCCCTCACGGCGAATGGACTCGTGCGGGCGACGCCGGCACCCTGACGTTCAGCAACTGGGACAACGCGGGCTACTCCGTGCAGAACACCGTGCTGGTCAACGGAACCGCCGGAGACTTTCCGATCTCGATCCCCGAAGACACCCTCGGCAGTAGTGACATGGAAATTGTCTGCGAGGGCAACACTCTCAGCACACGCGTGGCGCCGAGCCCCTTCACCCAGCACTGGATTGCTGAAGGCTAGATGGCAATGTCAACCGGCTTAACTGCCCGGCCAGAAGAACGTATGATTTGCTCATGACTGCGATATGGGGCACGCGACCGAGGGGTGTGCGCCGGGCGTCGACTCTGCTGCTGGCTGTAGCGGTCCTGCCGAGTCTCTCCGCCTGCTCATTGCTCACCACGTCGGAAGGCCAAGCGCCGCTCACCGGCATCGCGATGTGCGCTCTTGGGCACACCTGGACGACCGATCTTGAGGATGCCGCGGCGCAGGTCAAGGCCGCGCTCATCGCCGAGCAAGTTCCCGTGACCGACGTCATCGCCACCGGGACTCAGACGCTTGAGTGGAGCATCGAGGGTCGCGTCGTACTCACGCCGGACTACGCCGTCACGATCACGACGGCGCCAGCCGCCGATCAGGTCGTGACCGTCGTAGAGACGCACTCGGGCACAGCCACCGGGGCTGCCTACATCAATGGCGAGGTCGCGATCCCACGCAAGTGGGACGGCACGGGCGTCAACGTCGACACCGTAGCCGACAACAACGGCACCATTCTTGAGGACGTCCCATTCGCGATCCCGAACACGAGTATCGATGACTCCGTGGGCCTCGAGATCACCTGCGAGGCGCAGACGCTCACGATCCATCCGCGGGGCTCGGACCTCACCCAGACCTGGACGCGTTCGTAGCTCGGCTAGTGCCGCTCCCCGACCTCCAACGGGAGCGTCGGGTCCGCGCTCCACTCCTCGAGGGAGCCGTCATAGATGCGCACCGCCGTTGTACCGATCGCCGCGAGGGTGAGCGCGTTGGCTGCGGCAGAGATGCCGCCCCCGCAGTAGAGGAGCACTTCTGGGGTGGCGGTGGCTGCGACATCCACCCCCGCATTGTCGTAGGCGAGGATCAGTTCGACGCGGCTCTTGACGTGACCGTCGGAGGTGAACAAGTCGCGGCTGGAGACGTTGACGCTGCCCGGGATGTGGCCGCGGCGAGCGTAGCGGGTCGGGTCGGTGCCCGTGAAGGAGCCCGCGGGGAGCCCGCAGACGAGCGCGCGGGAGTCGTCTGGGGCGCGCTCTAGAAGTTCCTGCTGGCTGATCCACGCCCGACGCGCCGCCTCGGCCGGCCAGGACTGCACCGGCTCGGGCGCCTCTGACTCGCCGGTCTCGATCGGCTGACCGCCGGCTTGCCACGCGGCGAATCCGCCATCGAGCACTCGGGTCGGCACGCCGATCCAGGTCAGCAGGTACCAGAGGCGAGCGGCCCACAGCGTGCCGGTCGAGTCGTACACGACGACCTGCCGCCCCTGTCGGATGCCCAGCCGTGCGAGCTCGTCGGCGACCGCCTGCGGTTCCGGGTGGGTGTAGTGCAACGGTGACGTGGTGTCGCTGAACTGCTCGGCGACGTCGACGTGCTGCGAGCCCGGGATGTGCCCAGCGAGCCACCGGGGTCGCCCCGACTCGCGCCGGTAGTCGCCGTCGAAGGTCGCAGCGTGCAGAAGCAGACTCGCATCAAGCACGGCTGGCGGATTCGGGCCCGCGAGATCGTCGGCGAGTTTGGAGACGGAGATGAACGGCGAGGTCATGGGTCCACTATGTCATCCGGCCGACGTCAGATCGATCACCACATCCGCGAGTGCGCGCGGGTTCTCCCGCGCAATGAACCGTTCCTCCTGGGCCGCCCAGCGGTCCCAGTGCGGCGCGTAAGTGTCGCCGTCACGGGCAAGGGCGCGCTGCTTTCGGATCGTGTCATCCAGCTGCACCCACAAGCCGAGATCGGCGAACGTTCGGCTGGCGCGGCTGAGGGCGCCCACCCCCTCGACGATGATCGGACGAGCGGGGTCGAGGTCGTGCCAGCCGCCCGGCCGGCCCGCCGTCCAGTCCCACTCCCGCCAGCGAAACGTGGTCAGGATGCCCGCGACGGCGGCACTGCCCGCGTCCAAGCCATCCCAGCCCGGGTACAGCTCGTCGAGCCGAACGAGCTGTGCCTCGGGCCACGCCCCGACGATCGACCGGGCGAGCTCGGTCTTGCCCGACCCGGAGCGACCGTCGATGAGGATCCTGCGTCTAGCCGACAATGAAGTTCCACGTTCCCGCGGCGACCGCCGCTGCTATCGAGGTCAGGCCGACGAGGAGACCGGCGGCCAGAGCCGCCCACTCGCGCGCCCCCCACGGGGACTCCCGAGCCCAGGTTTGTGAAGACCTGCTGCCGAAACCGCGCGCCTCCATCGCCGTGGCCACCGCACTCCCGCGCCGGATCGAGAGCACGAGCAGGGCGAATGCTTGCCCACCGAGACGGCGGATGCGGCCACGATCGGCCACACCTCGGGCACGTCTGGCGAGTGCGAGATAACGCCAGTCGTCGAGAAACAGGCTGACCAGGCGCATCCCGGCCAGCGCACCGAGCACGAACCGGGCAGGCAGGTGAATTCGCTGGGCGAGCCCATCGGCCAGATCGGTCGGGTCGATCGTGAGGAACAGCACGACCGCTGGCAGCCCGATCGCGAGCACCCTCAGAAATGTCGCCAGCGCAAGGGTCAGAGAGCCTTCGCTCACGCGTGCGAACAGGAATTCCGCGTAGACGATGCCGCCGGGCTGACCGTACAGCGCGATCGTGACGGCGGTCGCGGGTGCGGCGATCCAGACCGGGAGCGTGCGGCGCCAGAATCCCGGGATCGGAGGCCGCACGATCGCGAACACTACGACTTCGAGCAGCAGGGCAACGACGGCCGAAACCCAGTCGATCGTGAGGATGAGGCACAGGCTCAGAAGCAGGGCCGCCCCGAGTTTCGCCACCGGGTTGAGGCTCACGAGAGTTGCACCGTCGTGTCAGCGAGGGCGTCAACCAGCTCGCGGTCGTGAGTCATCATGACGAGTCCCGAGCCGTCGTCGACGAGCTCGGCAAATAGTGCCACGAGCTCGGCCCAGGTGCGGGAGTCCTGCCCGAACGTCGGTTCATCGAGCACGAGCAGCCGAGGTCGCGTAGCCATGATTGTCGCAACACTGAGGCGGCGCTTCTGTCCGCCGGAAAGCGTGAACGGGTTTGCCTGCGCTACGGCCGTCAGGCGAAGTCGCTCCAGCAACTCGCCGACCCGCGCGTCGATCTCGGGCCCCGGCAGCTTCAGCGCCCGCGGACCGATAGCGAGCTCGGCCGTCACCGTGGGAGCGAGAAACTGGTGCTCGGGTTCTTGGAAGACGGTTCCGATGCGCGTGAGCAGGTCGCGCGAGCGCCAACTCACCGGATGTGGCGGGATGCCTCGGCGCAGGTCATCCGCCGCATCAAGCTCGCCCGCGAGGGGCCGTAGCAGCCCCGCAAGGGTGTAGCCGAGGGTCGACTTGCCGCTGCCGTTCGGTCCCGTGAACGCGAGAGCCGACGCGCTCGACACGACGAGATCGAGGCCGCTGACGACTGGCTCATCCCGGCCGACGGCCAGGCCACGCGCGGTGAGGAGCGTCTCCTGTGTCGGCCGGGGCCGTCGAATCGGGCGCTCGGGCGGGAAGCCTGGAACCCAGATTCCGCGTGCCGCGAGCTCGCGACCGCGTTGCTCAAGCACGGCGGCTGGGGCGCCGTCGGCGAGCAATCCGCCGTCGGGGCCGAGCACGATCACCCGGTCGACAAGGTCCTGCCACACCGCGACGTGATGCTCGACGACCACGAGGGTCGCGCCGGTGGTCTCGAGAACGCGGGCGACGGCATCCCGCACCTCGATCACCCCCGCGGGGTCGAGGTTTGCGGTGGGCTCGTCAAGCAGGATGAGCCCCGGCCGCATCGCGAGCACGCCGGCGAGCGCTAGGCGCTGCTTCTGACCGCCCGACAGGTTCGCGGTGGGATGGTCGAGCGCCACGTCGAGACCGACTGAGTCCAGGGATGCCGCGACCCGCTGCCAGATCTCGTCGCGGGGCACTCCGAGGTTCTCGCACCCGAACGCGACGTCATCGCCGACCCGAGCGAGAATGACCTGCGAGTCGGGATCCTGCAGGAGCAGTCCCGCCCGGCCGGGCGCGGGAGCTGTGCCGTCGACCAGCAGTCGACCCTCGCTGTCGCCCTCGTCTGCAGCGAGCACACCCGCGAGCGAGCGCAGCAGGGTCGACTTGCCTGCGCCGGACTCCCCCAGCAGCAGCACTCGTTCGCCCGGCTCGATGGCGAGGTCGAGCTCTCGCACTGCCCACGCGAGGCGCGCGGCATGCCTCCACCCCCAGCCGGAGGCGGTGACCCGCGCTGGCTCGATCAGACCCGTGTCGCGATCTCTCGTCCGGCGGCAAACCGTGACAGCGCGCCGGTGCGGGCGAGACCTCGCACCGCAAGCCACGACAGCAGGCCAGCGATGAGTGCCCCGCCAAGGATGCCCGAGACCGTGTACACCGTGATGAAGAGGGAGTCCGATCCGGGGTACCAGATCGTGAGGTCGGTGATGGCCATCGCGAGACCTGCTCCGGACCCCGCGAGGAGCGCCACGCCGAGGCGCCAGTTGGCGTAGAGAAACGCCGCGAACACGAGTTCCGCGCCGAGGCCCTGCACGAGGCCGCTGACGAGGGTGAGCGCGCCCCACTGGTTGCCGATCAGCGCCGACACCGTGGCCGCAACCCCCTCACCGAAGAGGGCGGCCCCCGGTTTGCGCACGATGAGGGCGGTGAGCACGCCGGCGAACAGCCAGAACCCGCCACCCAGGGCCTGAAGTCCGGGCAGGAGTGCCTTCAGCGGATCGGTGACCGGATTCGACGCAATGTTCCAGACGACGAACAGCAGTCCGCTCGCGACGCCGACGACGCTCGCGACCACGATATCGACGACGCGCCAGCCGAATCGATGGTGGGTGATGGTTGATGTTGCAGACATGACGTGCCCTTCCGATGAATGGCACGGGATGGAAGAGGCCTCCCTGCGCTGGCATGATCCAGATCAGGTTCGACGGTCGAAGCTTGGAGAAGCTTCCTCTCAGCCCGGCTCACCGGACTCCCGTGTTCGTTTCCATTCTAGCGGTGAGACCCGGGCACATGCGGGTGCGCGACCGTGGCACCCGCAATTTCTCGGGTCTCGCGGGTCACACAGGTGCGCGGGGCACTACTTCTGCAGCTGCTCCGAGCCCGAGAGGCGCTGCGCGAAGTAGATCGGCACGATCGACACGATCACGAGCACCACGGCGATCACGTTGACAATCGGCGCCTGGTTTGGACGGAACAGGTTGTCGAGAATCCAGATGGGCAAGGTCGTGACCCCTGCACCGGCCGTGAACGTCGTGACGATGATCTCGTCGAACGAGAGCGCGAACGCGAGCAAACCGCCGGCCAACAGGGCCGAGCGCAGTTGCGGAAAGGTCACGAGCCGGAAGGTCGTCCAGACCCCTGCGCCCAGATCGGCGGATGCCTCCTCAAGCGACGTCCCCATCCGCCGCAACCGCGCGATGACGTTGTTGAACACAGTCACGATGCAGAAGGTCGCGTGGGCGACGATGATGGTCGCGATCCCCAGGCGCACGTCGAGGATGGTGCGGAAGAAGTTGTTGAGAGCGATGCCGGTGACGATGCCGGGCAGTGCGATTGGGAGGATTACCAGCAGGCTGACGGCATCCCGACCGAAGAATTCGAAGCGCTGAAGCGCGAGCGAGATCATCGTGCCGAGGATGAGTGAGATGGCGGTCGCGGCGAGAGCGATCTGCACGCTCGTCGTGATGCCCTCGAGCGCCCCGGCGTTCTGGAACGCCCTGCCCCACCACTCGAGAGTGAACCCGGGCGGAGGCCAGGTGAGGTTGGTACTCGTACTGAACGAGTTGACGAACACTACGAACAGCGGCAGGTAAATCACCGCGAGGATCAGCGTGGTGATGGTGCCGAGGGTGACGCGGGCGGCGCGGCTCAGTCGCATGTGCCGCTCCACGTGCAGTGCATCCGGATCGTCATCCCGGCCCCTACAGGTTGTTGAGCGCGCCGGTGCGACGGGCGGCCGTGAGGTAGACGATCATGATGGCGATCGGGATGAGCGCAATCGCGGCCGCGAGCGGCAGGTTGTTGGCGGCACCCACGTTTGTGTACACGAGATTGCCGAGCAGCTGGTTCGCCCCACCGACGATGTTGACCGTGATGTAGTCACCGAGAGACAGCGAGAAGCTGAAGATCGAACCGGCGATGATGGCCGGCCACAACAGGGGCAGCACAACGGAGCCGAGCGTGCGCCACGTTTTCGCCCCCAGATCACTGGATGCCTCGAGCAGCGAGTTCGGCACCCGCTCAAGACCGGCGTAGATGGGCAAGATCACGTAGGGCAGCCAGAGGTAGGCAAGGGTGATGATCGTGGCGGGCAGTCCGTAGCCGGGACTCGAGCCGCCGAACGGCTGCGCGATCCACTCGGCGATACCGCCCTGCGCGAGCACCGAGCGCCACGCGTAGACCTTGACGAGGTAGCTCGCCCACAGGGGCATGAGCACCGCGATAACGAGGATGCGCTGCAGCCGCGGGCTCGCGACCTTGGCCATGAAGAAGGCGATCGGTAGCGCGACCACGATGTCGACGATGGTCACCAAGAGGGCGACACCGAGCGTGCGCAGGGTGACGGTCTGGTATAGCGAACCCGTGAGCACCGTGATGATGTTGTCGAGCGTCCAGGTGGTCTGCACCTCACCGGTGAAGCTGTCGACCGTCCAGAACGCGGTGATGAGCAGCGCCGCGAGCGCAGCGATGTAGACCAGGCCGAGCCATAACAGGGGTGCCGAAAGCAGCAGCCCGAGGCGTACCCGGGCGTGCTGGCTCAGGAAAACAGAGACCTTGCGTGCCGGAGACTCCTTGAGGGAGTCCCCGGCACGCGCGGTCGTGGGAGCGGAGGTCACTTAGCCCTTGATCTCCGACCAGGCGGTCGTCCACTGCGAGTAGTCGGTGCACTGAACATCGGTGCGACCGTCGAGGCACTCGGCGATCGGCGTCGACCAGTACCAAATCTGCGACGCGTAGTCCGCATCTCCGGCGTGGAACGCCTCGCAGTCGTCGCGGAAGTCGCATGCAGCGAGGCTCGAGGGCGCCTCACCGAAGTAGGCGGTCGCCTGCGCGTTCGCCTCGGGGCTGGCAATGTAGTCGAGCCACGCGTAAGCGCAGTTCGGGCTCTTTGCCTGCGACGAGATCATCCACGTGTCTGACCAGCCCGTGGTTCCCTCCTTGGGCAGCACGACCGCGGTGTTACCCGTCGTGACGTAGTTCTGGATGACCTGCCACGTGGTGCCGACGACGCTGTCACCGGTCTCGAAAGCCTGAATCGCCTTGAGGTAGTCGCTCCAGTATTCTCCGATGTTCTCGCGTTGCGCCTTCAGCAGCTCGACGGCGGCCGCAAGCTGCGTCTCGTCGAGCGCGTACGGGTTGGTGATGCCGAGGTCGGGCTGCGTCGCCATGAGGTAGACCGCGGCATCCGCGATGTAGATCGGCGAGTCGTAGGCCGTGACCTTGCCCGCGTTCGCTGAGGCGTCATCGAAGACGGCGCTCCACGAGTCCAGGCCGTCGGGGAAGACGTCCGTGTTGTACATGAGCAGGTTCGCCCCGTAGCCGTGCGGGATGCCGTAGCTCACGCCGTCCACGCTGTTCCACGACTGCATCTTGAGGAAGTCGAAGATTCCGTCGTAGTTCTTCAGCAGGTCGGTGTTGACCGGGGCGACATCGCCGGCCGCGACGAGGCGCAGGCTCGCGTCACCGGAGGCGGCCACCACGTCGTAGTCGCCTGTCTTCATGAGGCTGAATGCCTCGTCGGAGGTTCCGTAGCTCTTGCTGGTGACCTGACAGCCCGTTTGCTCCTCGAAGGGGGTTACCCAGTCGACGGTCGGGTCGTTTGAGCCGTCTTCGACGTAGCCGGGCCACGCGAGGATGGACACGGTGCCCTCCATCTCGCCCAGGCTGGTCGCCTCCTCGCCAGCCCCGTCGGAACCAGAACTGGTCCCACAGGCGCTGAGGAGTGCGACGGATGACGCGAGGGCTAGGCCGGTGAGTATCGCCCGGCGGTATGGTGTTGTTGTTCGCATTGCTGGTGCTCCTTCTCTGGTGGGTGGTCGGGGTCGGGTAGGTGTGGGTTCACGCCGCAACGGGCTCGAGGAAGACAAGATCGGCGCTCGCAAACCGCACGTGCACCTGCTCGCCGCGCCGGTCGAGTGACGAGCGCGAACTCGCATTCTGCTCGAGCACGGTGAGGCGCTTGCCGCTCTCTAACTCGACGAGGATGCGAGTGGAAGTGCCCAGGTAGATCACCTCTGTGATGGTGCCGGGCAATGACACGGCGCCAGCGGGCGGCGCCGACGCGGGTGAGT
>JBJXDR010000088.1:0-18227 GCA_046155245.1 Rhodoglobus sp.
GGATGCTGCCGCGCCGATCGCCGCCGTGCCGATCGCGCTCGTGCAGGCACCCAGTGCCGCGCGCGAGTGGTCGACAGTGGCCCGCGCCCTTCGCGAGGAGCACCTTCACGGCAGCGTTCCCTGGTCGCAGATGGCCGTGGTCGTGCGCAGCGGCGCGCAACTCGCGCCGGTAATTCGAGCTCTCGCGCTGGCCGAGGTTCCCGCTCGTACGACGGTCGGGGGCACCGCCCTGCGGGAGGACTTTGCGGCCCGCGCGCTGCTGCGGCTGGTGTCGGTGGGAGTGAGGCGCGAACCTCTCACTCCGGCCGTTGCGACCGAGTTGCTCCTCGGCTCATTCGGCGGGCTGGACGCTCTGGCGTTGCGTCGCCTGCGCATCGCGCTTCGTGCGGAGGAGGTCGCGGGCGGCGGCAACCGTCCGGGCGACGAACTCGTGGCCGACGCACTCGCCGCGCCCGGGCGTCTGGCATCCATCGATCACCGGGTCGCGCGGGCCGCCGAGCGCTTGGCTGAGACACTTGCGAAAGTGGGCGCGAGCGACGGCTCGATCGAGGAGTTGCTCTGGATCGCGTGGGAGCGCAGCAATCTCGCGCGAACCTGGCACGATCAGGCGCTCGGCGCGGGCATCACTGCGGCCGAGGCTAACCGCAACCTCGACGGCATCGTCGCCCTGTTCACCTCAGCGAAGCGATTCGTCGAGTTGCGCCCCGACAAGGGCCCCTCGCTGTACCTCGACGAGGTGCTCGATGCCGAGATTCCCGAGGACACCCTCTCGCCACGCTCCGGCGACGACACCGTGCTCGTGACCACCCCCGCCGGCACCGTGGGGCTCGAGTTCGACACGGTCGTGGTCGGCGGGCTGCAGGACGGCTCATGGCCCAACCTCCGGCTGCGCGGGTCGCTGCTCGCCCCCCAAGAACTGGTTCGCGTGGTCACGGGTACCCAATCTACGGCCGTGGACGAGCGCAAGCAGGTGCTCGGTGACGAGCTGCGGCTGTTTGCGCTAGCGGTGTCCCGGGCTCGGTCCCGCGTGATTCTGGCGTCGGTCGCTAACGACGACGAGGCGGCGAGCGTCTTCCTCGGTCTCGCGCCCGCTGATACTCCGACGCTCGACCCGACCACACCTGCGCTGTCTCTGCGGGCGCAGGTCGGCAGGCTGCGCCGGATGCTCGTGGCGGGGCAGCGCGCGGGGGAGGCCGCGGCATCCCTCGCAGCGCTCGCGGTCGAGGCGGTGCCGGGTGCGGACCCGGACGACTGGCACGGCCTCACGCATCCCAGCACTGGCGGCCCGCTGTTCGAGGGCGAGGCGGTGCCGGTCTCACCGTCCGCGATCGAGAAGTTGCTCGAGAGCCCACTCGACTGGTTCCTCGAGAAGGTCGCCGGATCCGACTCGGGCGTGATCGCGAACGTGGGCACGATCGTGCACTGGGCCATGGAGACCGCGGCCGAGCCCACCAAGGAGGGGCTGTGGGCCGCGGTGGAGCAACGATGGAGCGAGCTGCTGTTCGAGGCGCCGTGGCTCGCCGAACGGCAACGGCGCATTGCGATGGGCTTCACGGAGGCACTCGCTGAGTACCTTCGGGACTTCGAGCGCGAGGGCAAGACTCTCGTCGGGGCGGAGAGCCGGTTCACCCTCGAGGTCGACCGAGCCAAACTCAGCGGATCAATCGACCGCGTCGAGATCGGCTCGAACGGCGAGGTGGTGATCGTGGACCTCAAGACCGGCACACCGATCACGACCCAGTCGGTCATCGACGAGCATCCGCAGCTCGCTGCATACCAGCTCGCGTACGCCGAGGGCATCCTTGACGAGCCGCTCGCCGAGCATGGCGAGCACATCCCGGGCGGCGCGAAACTGCTGTTCGTGAAGCAGGGCATCGGCTCGAAGCTGTACCGCGAGGCCCATCAGGCGCCGCTGTCGCCCGAGCAGCTCGAGTCCTTCCGGGAGCGGGTGCGGTCCGCCGCCGAGCTGATTGCTGCGGCCGAATTCGCGGGTGAGGCCGAGCTGTCGATCCACGGTCGCGGGGATCCGTCCCGGCTGAGGCTGCACCGAGTGCGGGCGGTGTCGAGTGACTGAACCGAACGGTCTCCGGGCGCGGGTGAGCGCCGACGACATCGCTGACGCCCTGGGTCGGCCACGCCCGACCGCGCAGCAGCGAGCGGTCACCGAGGCTCCTCTCGCGCCCGCACTCGTCGTCGCCGGAGCGGGCAGCGGCAAGACCGAGACGATGGCCGGGCGGGTCCTCTGGCTGCTCGCCAACGGGGTGATGAACCCGAGCCAGATTCTCGGCCTCACCTTCACCCGCAAGGCGGCCGGTGAACTCGCTCTACGCATCCGCGAACGCATCGCAGGTCTCGCGTCTGCGGGGATGCTCGGCACGTCATACGACCCGTTCGAGGCGCCCACGGTTGCGACCTATAACTCGTACGCGAACACCCTCTACCGCGACAACGCGGCCGCGCTGGGGCGCGAGAGCGACGGGGCCGTAATCGGCGAGGCCGCGGCCTGGCAGCTGGCCCGCACGACGGTCATCCGCAGCAAGGATGACCGGCTCGCCGACCTCGGGAAGAACCTCGACCCCGTCACCAAGGCGACGCTGACGGTTTCGCGTGCGCTCGCGGAAAATGTTGCGGCCCCCGGAGCCGTCAAGGCCTATGCGCGACGATTCGCGGCGGTCGCCGCCCTGCCATCGGGCGGCAAGGGCGCCTACTCCCAGGTCGAGACCTGGGCCGAGTCCGTGGGTGCGCTCGACGCCCTCGTCGACCTCGCGGCCGAGTATTCACAGGCAAAGGTGCGGCGTGGCCTGGTCGAGTACTCCGATCAGGTGGCTCTCGCGCTCGAGATTCTGCGCCGACAGCCCACGGTGGCGGCAGTCGAGCGGGACCGCTTCCGCATGGTGCTGCTTGACGAGTACCAGGATACGTCGGTGGTTCAGGCCCGCTTGCTCTCGCAACTGTTCGCCGGTCACGCAGTCATGGCCGTGGGCGACCCCAACCAGTCGATCTACGGTTGGCGAGGTGCGAGCGCGTCCAACCTCGACGACTTCGCGAACGCGTTTGGCGCGACCGAGTCCCGCTTCGCGCTGTCGACGAGCTGGCGCAACGGCACGCGCATCCTTGACGTGGCGAACACGATCGTGGCGCCATTCGCCGGGTCGGCGAAAGTGCAGGTCGAGCGCCTCGATCCGAGCCCAGCCGCGAGCGACCTGCCCGTCGACATCGAATTCCTCGAGACGGTGACTGACGAGGCGGATGCCGCGGCCCGCTGGCTCAAGGCCCGGCTCGACGTTGCCGGCTCGCCACCCTCCGCGGCGATGCTCTTCCGCACCCGCAAGACTCAGGGATTCTTTCTCGAGGCGATGCGTCGACACGGGGTGAAGTTCCACGTACTCGGCCTCGGCGGCCTTCTGGCCGAACCCGAGATCGCCGACCTGGTCTGCGCACTGACCGTGATGCACAACCCTTCGGCGGGCCTCGAGCTCGTCCGCCTCTTGGCCGGCTCGCGGTGGCGCATCGGCGTGCAAGATCTCTGGGCGTTGTACCGGCTCGCGTCGTGGCTCCGTGAACGCGACTACGCCCAGCAGCGCTACGACGATGAACTCGCGGCGGCCCTGAAGTCGTCGGTCGCCGAGGGGGAGGGCGGTTCGATCGTCGACGCGCTGGACTTCCTGTCGAGCGCGCGTGAGGGCCACACGGCCCTCGCGAGCTTCAGCCCCGAGAGTCTGGAGCGGCTGCGAGAGGCGGGCAAGCTCATCGCGCGATTGCGATCCCGAGGCGGGCTCGATCTGCCCGACCTCGTGGCCTTCGCGCTTCAGGAGCTTCAGCTCGATATCGAGGTTGCCGCCAACGATCACCGTGCGCTCGGCCCCTCGACGTTCGAGGCATTCTTCGACGCGGTCGGCAACTATCTCGCGTTGGAGGAGGTCGCAACACTCGGCGGTTTTCTATCGTGGCTGCGCGAGGCCGAGCAGCGCGAAGACCTATCGCCCCGGCCGGAGGATCCCGAGCCGGGCACCGTCCAGGTGCTGACGATCCACGGTGCGAAGGGTCTGGAGTGGGATCACGTCGTCGTGCCCAGGCTGGTGGAAGACGAGCTGCCCGGTCGGCCGGTCGAGGGCGGCTTCCTCGGCTGGCTCGCGTTCGGCCAGCTTCCGTGGCCCTTCCGCGGGGATGCCGCCGAACTGCCGCGGTTCGACTGGGAGGCCGCGGCGACGCGCAAAGACCTGATCGACGAGCAGAAAGCGTTCGGCCTGCGGGTGCGCGAGCACCTGCTCGCTGAGGAGCGTCGCCTCGCGTACGTCGCGGTCACTCGTGCGCGGCACGGCCTGCTGCTGAGCGGGTCGTTCTGGGCGACCCAGGCCAAGCCGCGCGTGCCGAGCGTGTACCTCACCGAACTCGGCGTCGATCTGCCCGCGGGCCCGGAGTCCGACGTGAATCCCCTCGGAGACGACCTCGAGCGGATCATCTGGCCCATGGATCCGCTGGGTCTTCGGCGCCCGTCTGTCGAGGCGGCAGCGGCTGCGGTGCGCGAGGCCGAACCCGCGGTCGTCGGCCCGTGGGCGGATGACATCGAGTTGCTTCTCGAGGAGCGCCGCCGCAAACTCGGCGGGGCTGAACTCATCGACGTGCCGACTCGGGTGCCCGCGTCACGGTTCAAGGACTACGTGAGCGAGCCCGACTCGGTCGCCTCGAGCCTTCGACGACCGATGCCGGAGAAGCCGTACCGCGCGACTCAATTGGGCACGCTCTTCCACTCCTGGGTCGAGAACCGATTCGGTCCGGGCGGAGACTCCGACGAGCTGGATGCCGCGCCCACCGAGCTCGACGCCGATGACGCGATGGCCCACTCGCCGGAGTTCGGCGCCGACTTGGACCGGCTGAAGGTGACTTTCGAGGCGAGCCCGTGGGCCCAGCGGCGACCCGTGGAGGTCGAGCGCGAGATCCATCTGCCCTTCGACGGGCGCACGATCATCTGCAGGATCGACGCGGTGTACGAGTCTGATGGCCGGTTCGAGGTCGTGGACTGGAAGACTGGCAAGGCCCCGAAGGATGCCGCAGATCTGGAGCAGAAACAGCTGCAGCTCGCGCTCTATCGCTTGGCCTTCGCGAAGTGGCGGGGCATCGACCCGGCCCTCATCGACGCGGTCTTCTACTTCGTCGCCGACAACCGCGTGGTGAGACCCGATCACATCTACGATGAGTCGGAGTTGCTCACGCGCTGGCGGGCCGCGCTGGCCTAGGCAGTCGCCTTACGGAGACCGGAGAGTCGGGTGGATTTCTTCTTCTACGATGGCCCGATCTGGATCGCGCTGCCCGCGTTCGTGATCCTCTTCCTGGTTGTGTCCTGGGCGATCCTGCTTGCGGTGCGTCCGTGGGTGAAGCGGGTGTCCGCCGCCCACGAGGAGTGGGACCGAGTTCTCGGGTACGCGATGCAGTCCTACGGGGTCTTCTACGGCATCCTGCTCGCACTTATCGCGGTGTCGGTGTATGAGAACTTTCAGCGTGTGAGCGTGGTCGTGCTCGATGAGGCGTCGTCGCTAGGCACGCTCTACCGGGCAATCTCCTCCTACCCACCGCCCTTCGCCGGCGACCTGCAGGATCAGCTGAGGACCTACACCCAGAACGTGATCACCCTCGACTGGCCCCTCCAGGGCCGGGACATCATCCCCGCGGAAGGCAATGCCCAGGTCGACCGCATCCAGCTGATTCTGCTGGCGTACGAGCCGACGACAGCCGGCGGCGAGGTGCTGCACAACCAGACTGTGGGCCAGTTCTTCGACTTCCTGGAGGCCCGCCGGGCTCGGCTCGACGAGACCACCCTGGCCCTCCCACCTCTGCTGTGGGTGCTCGTCGCCGTCGGCGCGGTTCTGAACGCACTCATGCTGGCGCTGGTCGAGGCGCGTAACCTTCGGGTGCACCTCATCATGTCGGGCATCATCGCCGTGTTCGTGGCGCTGCTGATCTTCGTGACCGCCGCGATGGACCATCCCTACTCGGGATTCGTGAGCGTGACACCCGAGCCATTTCAGAATCTGCTCGATCAGCTGATGCGGTAGTACGCACCTGTCGTCATTGCTGCACTGGTCGGCTGAGGATCGCTGCGGTCAAAGCCTCGATCGGTCCGCGGGCGGAACTCGGGTTGTCGAGCAGCGAAAAGTCCACGTCGCCGAGTTCGGGCAGGTCGTGGCTCGCGGACACCTGAGCCAGATCCGGCGGAATCAGCGACTGCGGGAAGACCGCGATCCCGATGCCCGCTCGCACGGCTGCGAGCACCCCGTTGACTTCCTTGACGTTACAGGTAATGCGCCACATGCGCCCCGCAGCCTCCAGAGAGCGCAGGGCGTAGGTGCGACTCAGGCTCGGCGCCTGGTAGGCAATGAGTGGCACCGGGGAATCCGGCTCAAGGGCCACCGTTCGATGTCCGACCCAGACCATGCGGTCGCGGCGCACCAGTCGACCTTCGGGGCTGCCGGGGTCCTGCTTGATGAAGATGAGATCCAGCGCACCCGCGGCGAGCCGGCGCACGAGCGCGGGGCTCTGGCTCACCGTCAACTCAAGATTGATCTGGGGATAAAGCTGCCGAAAGTCGCGCAGGATGCCGGGAAGTTGCGTGAGCGCGAGGTCATCCGCAGACCCAAAGCGCAACCGGCCGCGCATCGCGGAGCCGGTGAAGTAGCTCTCCGCCTGATCCTGTGCGGCGAGGATTGTGCGCGCGAATCCCAGCATTGCCTCGCCGTTGTCGGTGAGTGCGACCGCGCGGGTGTCGCGGGCGACGAGGATGCGCCCCGCAGCGACTTCAAGCTTGCGAATGTGCTGGCTGACGGTGGGCTGGCTCAAGCCGAGCTGATGTGCCGCCTGGGTGAAGCTGAGGGTCTGTGCCACCGCGACGAAGCTGCGCAACAGCACGGGGTCGAGCACAGTGCACCCCTTTCATTACATATAGCTATAGGACTTATTGAGTCGATTAGTCAATGGCATGAATCCGTCGAGGCTATCGTCGAATAGTGACAGACCCCGCGACCATGCCCATTGCGGTCGCGATGCAACGCCCCGCGTGGCGCGACACATTCAGCGCGCTGAGGTTGCACAACTACCGCCTCTACGTTCTCGCCCAGCTCATCTCGAACACCGCCGGGTGGATGCAGCGCATTGCCGTCGACTGGCTCGTGCTTGAGCTCACCGGGAGCGTTGCTCTAGTCGGGCTCACAATCGCGCTGCAGTTTTTGCCGACGCTCGTGCTCGGGGCTCACGCCGGAGTGCTCGCCGATCGGTTTCCCAAGCGCCGGGTCATGCTGATGTGCCAGGCCGCGGCCGGACTGTTCAATCTTGCGCTCGCGATCCTCGCGATCACGGGTGCCGCTGGCTTGTTCGCGGTGTACTCGCTCGTGCTCGCCGTGGGTATCGCGCAGGTCTTCGATGCCCCGGCCCGGTCGGTGTTCATTACCGAGATGGTTGGCCCGCGTCATCTGCGCAACGCGATCAGCGTGAACGCATCGATCTTCCACTTGGGAGCGCTCGTGGGTCCCGCGCTGAGCGGGGTGCTGATCGTCGCAGTCGGTTCGGGCTGGGCGATCGGCCTCAACGTCGTCGCCTCCGTGATCGGGATCGGCCTGCTACTCGCGATCCGTTCGAAGGATCTGCTCGTCGCCCCCCGGGCTCCGAGCACCAAGGGCCAGGTGCGCGAGGCGGTGCGCTACGTGCTCGGCAAGCCGTCGCTGTTCTGGACCCTCGTGATAGTGGGGATCGTTGCGATGTTCGGGATGCCCATGCCCGCCCTTCTCGCGGGGGTAGCAGACTCCGTCTACGGCACGGGTGCGACCGGGTACGGCCTGTACAACTCGCTCGCCGCCGTCGGCGCGCTCACGGGCGCCCTTGCCTCTGCGCGTCGCTCGAGCCTCAGGTTGCGCACGATCATCTTCAGCGCGCTGCTCTACGGGCTCGCCATGACGCTCCTCGGCCTCGCGCCGTTCTACCCGATGTTCCTCGGCCTGTTGGTGGGCGTGGGGCTTACTCGTCTGATGCTGATGACGGCCGGCGAGACGATGATGCAGTTCTCGTCGAACCTCGCGATCCGGGGCCGGGTGATGGCGTTCTGGGCGATGGTCATTGTGGGCGGGCAAGCCATCGGCGGGCCGTTGATGGGCGGAATCGCCGAACTGATCGGCCCGAAGAATGCCCTCGTGGTCGCCGGTGCGGTGCCGGCAGCCGCTGCGATCGCGATCGCAATCGTGCTCGCGCGCTCGGGTCAGCTGCGCATGAGGGTCAGTCCGCGTCGCGGCCGCTGGGTCGCCATCGTTCCGCGTTCGAGCTAGACGGCGCGCTCGCTTCGGTCGAGGAACGCCTCGACCTCGTCGATTGCCATCGTGGGCATCGTCTGCGCGCCGATCGGATTCATGACGTCGTTGCGCAGGTTATCGGCGAGGGCCGTGAGCATCTCGACCGCGTCATCCACCACCTCGGCGCTGCGGGTCTCGGTGCCGTGCAGAAGCCACTTCGCGACCTCGAGTTCGGCGTAGAACGTCGCGCGCTGCTTGAGTTGGCGGTCGCCGGCGCCCCGCAGTCGGGAGTACGCGTCGAAGGCGCTGTCGATGATCGCGTCGCTGTGCGAGCCGAGCAGCCACTGCATGTCACGCGCCGGGTCACCGACCCGCAGGTCCTGCCAGCCCAGCACGCCGGTGACGCTGCCGTCTTGGCTCAGGAAGGAGTCTGCAGCGAGCGAACCGTTGACCACCGTCGGCTGGAACTGCCAGAGCTTGGCATCCTCTGCTGCCCGTTCCCAGCGCCCGAGCAAAGCGGCGGGAACCAGCCCAGTGGCCGCCGCGCGATCCATGACGGTAACGCACGAGCGCAGGCACTCGCCGGCCGTGAGCACGGGGAGCCCGGCGTCGGCCACGAAACTCGTCGGCAGCCCGTGAATGGCCGCGATCGCCCGGCCGACGGATGCCGCGAGCGAATCCGGTCCCGCACTGTAGCCGTCGAGCGGGGTCTTCGTGCCGTACACGAACTCGTACACGATGCCCCGGGTGCCGTTCACGGGCACCTGACCGGCGAAAGCGGACACCGCGAACGGCAGCCGAGCGCGAACTCCGGCGCTCAGCGCCCGCAGCGCGACGAGGTCGGCCGACTGCTCCGCCTCGGCTCGGGGATTTCGCGGAACCCGGATGATCCAGTGTCGGCCATCCCTGCCGGTGATGATGGCGGCGTCAAAGTCGCTGCCCTGCCCGGACCCGAAACTGGAGGCTGCGGCGACATCGAGGTCGGGGACGGCGGAGGTCGCGAGCGCGGCTAGAGTGAGATGGTTTCTGGCCATACCGCCTAGGGTAGGTCGGCAACGCGTCGCTTCAGCCCCACGCCACGCACTTCCGACGGGTCGCACACATGTCACAGTCCTTCCTTTCGAAGCTCCCGCTGTCGCGTTTCGAGCTGGATCGGGACCACATCGGTCGCGAGCGCGAGGGACTGTTCGACGAACTGTGGGCTGATCCCGCGACGCGAATCCTCCCGATCTTCCAAGGCTCGGCGCTGCTCGCGACCCCCGAGTCGCTCGCCCTGCTACCCGTCGACGCGGTGCCGCACGGCATCGAGCGGGTGTATCTCGGGCGGTCCACCTCGACGACGAGTCCCGAGCCCGCGGGCACCCCCATCGTGGCGGTCGAGCTGGACGATGCCGGCCATCTCGCCGAGTCGGACTGGGCCAACCTGCGCCAGGTCGGCAGCCTCCTGAGTGATCGCGACGCGGGGATGCTGACCGAGGCGTTGGGCATCCTGAACTGGCACACCTCGCACCGCTTCTCGCCGCGCACCGGTGAGCCGACAGTGTCCCAGAAGGGCGGTTGGGTGCGACGTGACCCGGTATCGAACGGCGAGGTGTTTCCGCGCACCGACCCCGCGGTGATCGTGGGTGTCATGGATGCCGACGACCGGATCCTGCTCGGCTCCAACGCGCTGTGGGAGAGCAACCGCTACTCCCTGCTGGCGGGATTCGTCGAGCCGGGGGAGTCTCTCGAGAGCGCGGTGATGCGCGAAGTGCTCGAGGAGTCAGGCCTGCGCGTGGTCGATCCCGTGTACCTGGGCAGCCAGCCCTGGCCTTTCCCGGCCTCACTGATGGTCGGATTTATGGCCCGCGTCGCGCACGGGTTCGACGGCGCGGCGACGCCCGACGGGACCGAGATTCTCGACCTCCGCTGGTTCTCGCGCGACGAGCTCGCGGCGTCTCTAAGCGAGATCCGCCTCCCCGGCCCGACATCGATCGCCCGGGCGATCGTCGAGGAGTGGTTCGGCTCGACCATCGATGACGGGCAGCGGTGACCACACCCGCGGCACTCCTCGAGGGCCTCGACGAGCAACAACGCGTCGCGGCCGAGACGCTGCTCGGCCCGGTCTGCCTCCTGGCGGGAGCGGGAACCGGCAAGACCAGAGCCATCACCCACCGCATCGCGTACGGCGTCGCGACTGGGGTCTACCCTCCGGGTCGGGTCATGGCCCTCACGTTTACGGCGCGGGCAGCGGGCGAGCTGCGGGGTCGGCTGCGGGCGCTCGGTGCGGGGGGCGTTGCGGCGCGCACCTTCCACGCATCCGCTCTGTCACAACTGAACTTCTTCTGGCCACAGGTGATCGGCGGCACCATGCCGCGTCTGCTCGACAGCAAGGCCCGCCTGCTTGCGCACGCCGCCGATACCCTCAAGCTGAAGCTCGATACGGCAACGCTGCGGGATGCCGCGGCCGAGGTCGAGTGGCGAAAGACCTCCCGTCTGAGCATCCAGCAGTACGCCACCCGCACCCGCGCGCTGCCGACCGCGCTCCCGATGGACCGCATGGTCGATCTCCAGCGTGCGTACGAAGATCTCAAGGACGAGCGGCGCCAACTGGACTTCGAGGATGTGCTGCTCGCCGCCGCCGGAATGGTCGAGGCCGAGCCGCGGGTCGCGCATCAGGTGCGGGAGCAGTACCGCTTCTTCGTGGTAGATGAGTACCAGGATGTCTCGCCTCTTCAACACGACCTGCTCGAGCTCTGGCTGGGTGACCGGGACGACCTTTGCGTCGTCGGTGACGCGAGTCAGACGATCTACTCCTTTGCTGGCGCGAGTCCCGACTACCTTCTCGGGTTCGCGGCGGAGCACGAGAACGCTGTCGTGGTGCGCCTCGAGCAGAACTACCGCTCGGCCCCACCGATCATCGACGCGGCGAATCGACTCATGCGCGGGCGCCCGGGTGCGCTGAGCCTCACACCCGCCACCCAGCTGACCGGCCCGCGCCCGACAGTCACCTCCTACGACAGCGATCACTCGGAGGCTCGGGCGGTCGCGGCCGCCATCGTCGAGGACATCGAGTCGGGCATCCCACCCGAGCAGATTGCGGTGCTGTACCGCATCAACGTGCAATCGCAGGTGCTTGAGGCTGCCCTGACCGATGCGGGTGTGCCTAGCGTGGTGCGCGGGGCGACGAGGTTCTTCGACCAGCGCGAGATCAAGGAAGCCCTCATGCTGCTGCGTGGTGCGACGGTAACCACCTCGGTCGAACCGCTCTTCAAGACCGTGAGCGACGTTCTCCGCTCGATTGGTTGGTCACAGCAGCCGCCCGAGGTACGCGGTGCCGTGCGCGACCGGTGGGATTCGCTCAACGCCCTCATGCAACTCGCCGAAGCCGCGGCACCGGGCACTACGCTCAAGCAGTTCGTCGACGAACTGTTCGAGCGGCAGGCGGGCCAGCACGAACCGACCCTCTCCGCAGTCACTCTCGCCACCCTGCACTCCGCGAAGGGCCTCGAGTGGCAGAGTGTGCACCTCGTGGGGCTCAGCGAAGGGCTGCTTCCCATCAGCTACGCCAAAGACGCCAGTGCGGTAGAGGAGGAGCGCCGACTGCTCTACGTGGGCGTCACTCGCGCCCGCCGCCGGCTCGCGCTCAGCTGGTCCGCGAGCCCCGCACCTGGGCGATCCGTCCAGCGCCAGCCCAGTCGGTTCCTGAGCGACGTGACGTAGCAGCATCCGCCAGCGGCGGGACCGCGAGGTGCTCGATGCCGCGGCATCCGCAGTCGGTGTGCGGCTGCCACCGGGCCAGCGTGCGCTCTCCGGTCGCGGCGTCGATGCGCAGCGACGTGGATGCCCCGGCCGCGCCGCTAGCGAGCCGCTCGAGTACGAGCCGGGCCGCCGCCGAGGCGCCCTCGCTCGCGAGCAGGGCGGACTCAGCGCCGCCGCGTCGCCCGAGCAACTGGGTCGCCACCGCCGGCCACGCGAAGTCGAGGTCGCGATGATGCAGCTCGAGGCAGCGAAGACAAGGTCCGACCCCGGGCTCGACGAGGGGTCCGATTCTGACCGCGGAATCGCTGAAGACGATTGGAAGGTGCGGCACGTCGCGGCGCAACCAGAGCGAATGCAAGTGCGGCGCCACAACGTAATGGGCCACGGCCACAGCGAGGTCGGCACCCGCGTCGGCGAGAGCATCGGCGCGCTCCGAGGTCAGCACACGCACCCCACTGGCGCCGAGGATGTGCGCGAGGTCGGTCGCGAGCGGCCCTGATCCCGCGACGGCAACCACTCCCGAGTCGGTCGAGGGTGGGCCGGGCTGCGCCATCGCCGGGCCCAGTGCGTCAAGTAGAGCGCGGCTGTGCTCCGACGGTTCTCGGGTGACGATACCGATGCCTGCATCGCTCACCCCGACAGCGAGCGCGGCCAACAGGCGCTCCTGACCAGCGGTGACTCCGTCGATGACCGCGACCGGGGGATCGACGCCGACTTGGATACTCGACGGACTTCGCCAGACGACCGGATACCGCGGGTCGAGCTTGAGGATCATGCGCTCAAGCGTGCCTGTTCACGGCCCGGGTTCGAGCCAGCGTTCCACAGGTCAGTCCTCGTGCGGCCGCTCGGTCGTGCTGTCGCCCAGCAGATCCTCGATCGCGCGGTCGATGTCGTCGGGCTGAACCTCAGTCGCGGTGATGCGCGCGATCAGGGCGGTGGGGTCGTCAATGTCCTCACCCTGGGGAACGAGGTCGGGGTGTGACCACAGGTCGTCCCGCGCGGAGTTGCCGACCGCATCCGTCACCCGCTGCCACAGGGCAGCCGCCTCGCGCAGCCGACGGGGCCGCAGTTCGAGCCCGACCAGCGTGGCAAAGGCGGACTCGGCCGGTCCACCCGACGCCCGGCGGCGTCGCACGGTCTCGGCGATGGCGGCACTCGAGGGAAGGCGGGTCGTGGCCTGGGCGGTCACAACGTCGACCCAGCCTTCGATGAGGGCGAGCATGGTCTCAAGCCGTTCCAGAGCGGCGAGTTGCTCAGGCGATTTCGGCGGTATGAGCGCGCCACTCGTCATGGCCTCGCGGAGTTCCTCGGGGTTATTCGGGTCGAAGTCGCTTGCGAGCTGCTCGAGGCGATCGGTGTCGATGTGAATACCGCGGGCGAACTCGGTGATCGAGGTCAGCAGCTGCAGACGCAGCCACTTCGCATGCCGGAATAGGCGTGCGTGAGCGAGCTCGCGAACCGCGAGGTAGAGCTCCACTTGGTCGACCGGAATGTCGAGACCGGCGCCAAAGGCGATCGCGTTCTGGGGAACAAGCGCGGCCTGATCGGTCTCCATGAGCGGTATCCCGATGTCACCGCCGGAGACAACCTCACTCGCGAGCTGACCGACGACCTGGCCCAGTTGCATCGCGAACAACGTTCCGCCCACGTTGCGCATCATCTGGCTCGCGCCCCTGATCATGTCGTCGAGCTCTTCGCCCGCGGTCTGGGTGAGTACCTCGGTGAGCGAGTTCGCGATCGACGTGGCCACCGGCTCGGCGAGCTGGGTCCACACCGGCATCGTCGCCGTCACCCACTCCTGACGGCTCATCAGCCGAGGCTCGGTCGTCAGCGGCGAGATCTCGGTGACCTCATCGAGCCAGAGGGATGCCACGTGCAGGGCCTGCTCGAGTCGTGAACGCTCCGCGGGGAGCGACACGACCGTGGTGCGGCCCGCGATGCCGCGGGCCTGCTCGAGGGCGAGCCCCCAATTGATCCCGTCGCCGCTGTTGGCGAGCGCGTTCTGCAGCTGGGCGATCAGCTGCGCGACCATCTCGGGGTCGTTGGGCAATCCCGCCGCACCCGCGAGCTTCGCAGGGTCGATGCTCGTGTTGCCCGCGAGGAAGTCGCGAAGCATGTCGCGGAACTCGTCCTCGGGGTTGTCCCGGGCGTCTTCCGGCGAATCGTCAGCCATGAAAACTACGCTAGCCGCTGCATGGTTGGCGCGGCTCGCTTTTCGCCTAGGCTGAGGCGCATCGCAGTGCGCCCGTGGCGAACATGCGCCTCTCATTCGACGCCTCTCCAGAATCCGGAGGTTCGCTCTGACGTTCGTCACCGACCCTGAACTCGTTCCAAGACCACGCCGCGGCGGCTGGATCGGGTGGTCACTGCTAAGCCTCGCTCTGGCGGGCACTGTCGTCGTAGCGCTGCTGCCCGCGCCGTACGTGATCGAGCAGCCCGGCCCGGTGTACGACGTGCTCGGTGACGTCACGGTCAACGGTGACGAGGTGCCCATGATCCAGATTCCGATGGAGGAGACTTTCCCCACCGAGGGATCTCTCGACATGCTCACGGTGCGCGTCGTGGGTGGCCCCGACAGCCCGCCGAACTGGCTGGACATCGCGGCTGCCTGGCTCGACCCGAGCCGGGCCGTGGTGCCCGTCGAGGACATCTATCCCCCCGGCGTCACGTCGGAGCAATCCGCTGAGCAGGGCAGGGTCGACATGGCCAACTCGCAGAAGGAGGCGATTGCGGCCGCGCTCACGAATCTCGGCAATGAGGTGCCGAGCACGCTGAGCGTCGTCGAGGTGCAGTCGGGTGGCCCATCCGACGGCTTGCTCGAAATCGGTGACGTAGTGGAGACCGTCAACGGCCAGACGTTCCCGGATGTCACGGGCCTTCGCGCGGCAATCGCCGACAACGGCGTCAGCAAGCCCGCCGAGGTGACAGTGCTGCGAGCCGGAGCCGAAGTCACGCTTCGGATCAACCCCGAACTGAGCAGCGGCACCGAGCCGACACCGATCCTGGGGATCGTGGTCGGGAGTGACTACGAGTTTCCTTTTGCCGTCACGATCCAGCTTGAGAACGTCGGTGGTCCCAGCGCCGGCATGATGTTCGCCCTCGGCATCATCGACAAGCTCACTCCGGGTTCCCTCAACTCGGGTGAGTCGATCGCGGGCACAGGAACGATCAGCTCGACCGGGGAGGTGGGCCCGATCGGCGGCATCCGTCAGAAGATGTGGGGGGCGAGCCGCGCGGGAGCCGACTGGTTCTTGGCCCCCGCGTCCAACTGCGACGAGGTGTCGGGGAACATCCCCGGCGGCCTCACCGTCTTCTCCGTGGAGACATTGGATGACGCGCTCACTGCGCTCGCCGCGATCAGGTCCGACGGCTCGACCGCGGGACTACCGACCTGCCCGGCCGCGTGAGCGGCAGTTAATGGCTCGCTAGCAGCTTTGCGCCCTTAAGATGGGGGCAGTCCCCCGACAGCATGGAGAACGTCGTGTCAAGTACTGCAGCGTCCGGCTCGACCACCAGCACCCCGGCAAACCGTACGCGGGTCACCCTCACGGTGACGGCGATCATCGTCGCGGTCGTGGTGATCGCGTTCTTCATCATTGCGAACCTGTACACCGATGTGCTCTGGTTCGACCAGCTCGGCTACCTCAACGTGCTCACCACGCAGTGGATTGCGGGCGCGATCATGTTCTTCGTCGGATTCTTCGGAATGGCCGTGCCCGTTTGGGCGAGCATCGAACTCGCCTTCCGCGCGCGCCCGGTGTACGCGAAGCTCAACTCGCAGCTCGACCGCTACCAGCAGGTCATCGAGCCGCTGCGCCGCCTCGCGATGTTCGGCATCCCGGTGGTGCTCGGCGTGTTCGCGGGTATCGCGACCTCGACGCGCTGGCCGCTCGTGTGGCAGTGGCTCAACAAGACCCCGTTCGGGGAGACCGACCCGCAGTTCGGGCTCGACCTGTCGTTCTACTTCTACGACCTGCCCCTCTGGCAGGGCGTTGTGGGCTTCGCCTCGGCTGTCGTGCTGATTTCTGGGCTCGCGGCCCTCGCGACCTGCTACCTGTATGGCGCGATCCGTTTCAGCGGTCGTGAGGTGCGCATCTCGCGCTCGGCGCGCATCCAGCTCGCCCTGACTGCCGCCATCTACCTCGCGCTCCAGGCGGTAAGCCTGTGGCTCGACCAGTACACGACCCTGTACAGCAGCAGTCAGGGGTTCCTTAACACCGGCGCGGGCTACACCGAGGCGAACGCGACGATCCCCGGCCGCGCGATCCTTGCGGGCATCGCTGCTCTCGTCGCCGTGCTGTTCATCGTGACCGCGATCATCGGTCGCTGGCGTTTGCCGATCATCGGCACTGCCCTGCTGCTCGTGAGCGGGCTGGTGGTGGGCAGTATCTACCCGTGGATCGTGCAGCGGTTCCAGGTCGAGCCGAATGCTCGCACGATTGAAGCGCCGTACATCGACCGAAACATCGCCGCGACTCGGGCGGCCTACGGAGTCGCGGGCGTTCAGCAAGTTCCCTACAGCGCTCAGACTGATGCCGAGCCCGGCGCGCTGCGCGCCGATGCCGAGACCACGGCGAACATCCGTATTCTCGACCCCGCGATCGCACCGCAGGCTTTCGCGCAGCTCGAGCAGTTCAAGCAGTACTACCAGTTCGCGAACCACCTCGATGTGGACCGCTACGTCATCGACGGCAAGACCCAGGACACGGTGATCGCCGTTCGCGAGCTCAACCAGGCCGGCTTGGGCGACTCGCGATCCTGGTACAACGACACGGTCGTCTACACCCACGGGTACGGGGTGGTCGCCGCGTATGGCAACCAGCGCGCGAGCGATGGCCAGCCCGTGTTCCTCGAGTCGGGCATCCCGAGCACCGGTGCTCTGGGCGACTTTGAGCCGCGCATCTACTTCGGCGAAGAGTCGCCCGAGTACTCGATCGTGGGCGCCGCCGACGGCGTCAAGGCGATCGAGCTCGACTACCCCTCGGGTGGCGAAGACAGCAACCAGAACGCCACGACCACCTTTAGCGGTGACGGCGGGCCGAAGCTCGACAACGTGCTGACGAAGCTCATCTACGCGATCAAGTTCCAGTCCGAGCAGATCTTCCTGTCGGATGCGGTGACCAATGACTCGCAGATCCTGTACGACCGCAACCCTCAGGACCGTGTCGCGAAAGTTGCGCCATACCTCACGCTCGACGCCGACACCTACCCCGCGATCGTGGACGGTCGCATCGTCTGGATCGTCGACGGCTACACGACCGGCGCGAACTACCCGTACTCCAAGGTTGAGCAGCTGTCGAGCGCTATCGCCGACACCTACACCCCGGCACCCGCGTTCGCGGTCGATGACATCAACTACATCCGCAACTCGGTCAAGGCGACGGTGGACGCCTACGACGGCAGTGTCAAGCTGTACGCATGGGATGACAAAGACCCTGTGCTCGCGACGTGGGCGAAGATCTTCCCGACCACCCTGCTGCCGATGAGTGACATGGGCGAGCAGCTGCTCAGTCACGTGCGCTATCCCTCGGACCTGTTCAAGGTGCAGCGCGCGATCCTCGGGTCGTACCATGTGACCGACGCGGGCTCGTTCTACTCGAGCGACGACCAGTGGATCACCCCGACCGACCCCGTGGCGGCAACGGGCAACCAATCGCTCCAGCCCCCCTACTACCTGACGATGCAGGTACCTGGCACCGACCAGCCGGCGTTCACGCTGTACTCGACGTACATCCCGAATGCGAGCGGTGATTCCAGTCGCAACGTGCTCACGGGCTACCTGGCCGTCGACTCGGATGCCGGCCCCAACTACGGCAAACTCACGCTCTTGACCCTGCCGAAGCAGACCACTGTGCCGGGTCCAGGGCAGGTGGAGACGAACTTCAAGACCGACACCGAGGTGGCCAACCAGCTCGCGCTGCTTCAGCGCGGCGAGACCGAGGTCAAGCTCGGCAACCTGCTGACCCTCCCGGTAGGTGGCGGGCTGCTCTACGTGCAGCCGGTCTATGTGCAGGCGACCTCGGGCACGATCTACCCGCTGCTGCGCAAGGTGCTCGTGTCGTTCGGCGACCAGATCGCCTTTGAGGACACGCTCGACCAAGCCCTTGACACTCTGTTCGGCGGCGACTCGGGAGCGGTCGCCGGTGACGGAAGCGTGCCGACGGGTCCCACCACCCCGACCGATCCGACGACACCCGCCGACCCGACGACGCC
>JBJXDR010000089.1:0-7475 GCA_046155245.1 Rhodoglobus sp.
GCATCGTTGTGCTGGCGCGCGAGCAGGGCGGTCGCCTCGCTCCAGACGAGGGCCGCGCGCGCGCCCTTCACCTTGTTCGCAGCCATCTGCTCGCCGTTTCCTGAGCCGCCGAAAACGATGCCCAGACACGGGATGCCCGCCGCTTGGTCCGTCACGACGCCGATTGCCGCGTTGATGCAGAAACTTGGGTAGTCGTCGAGCGGATCGTAGATCGTGGGGCCGTGGTCGATAATTTCGTGTCCGGCATCTC
The DNA here is from genome assembly GCA_046155245.1 of Rhodoglobus sp. Lineage (GTDB taxonomy): Bacteria > Actinomycetota > Actinomycetes > Actinomycetales > Microbacteriaceae > Rhodoglobus. The sequence goes on from JBJXDR010000089.1 coordinate 251, forward strand.
GCAAATGCTTCTGAAGGTCTTTGCTGAGTTCGAGGCCGGCGTGATCGGTCGCGATGTGGATGCGCATGCGATCAGTCTAGAAGTGCCCGCTCGGCAAGGTCGGAACGGGAGACACCCGGCGAGGTCACAGGGTTGCTCTCTGGCCTTTGGGTCCGCGCAGGAGCAGACTTGACGACGAGCTACCAGAGCGGGAGGTCGTTTCATGAACTCAATTCCGTCAGTCATGCCAATCCTGTCGGCAGGGCGACACCGCAGTCCCCGACAGGGGGCCTGCTTCATGGAGTTCGCGTCGTACTTGGCTGGTGAGCGCTGGAGCGACCACCCGGCGTGCACCCACCCCCTTCTCGCAGCCCTCGCTCGCGACGTGAACGACCTCACGACCAACTCGGCACGCTCCGCGCTCGTCCACCTGATCCCGCGCGTCGTGGGGCTCGCGTCAGAAGATCCGGTGGTGTCGGCCACCATCGCCCTGCGCGCCGCAGCGGCCGCCTACCCGGTGGCAAGTCTTGAGCGCCAGCGTGCCCTCGCCGCAGGGATGCTCAATCTGCTCTCGACCGTCGACTCGCCGACCCTTCGAGCGATTGCAGAGCGCGCCTTCGCCGAGGCGCCGGATTGCGAGAGCTGGGCCCGTCGCTTCCTCGCCCGTGGGCCCGCCCAGGGTTTCAGCGAGCGCGCTGCACTCGCGATGATCAACACGGCCACAGTGGGGCTCGCGCTCGCGTGCATCCTCGATGCGGATGCCCGGCTCGCCGCCCTCCTGCAGCAAGCCATCACCGACACCGAGCTGCTGGTGCGTGGCAGCGCGTCGGCCCCCGCGGAGCTGGTATTCGCCTGACCCTAAACTTGTTCGGTGCGGCCACAAGCCGTAACAAGGAATCGAACAGGGAGCCAGACAAGTGCCAGGAGAGAACCTCACCCGCGTCGAAGCACAGGAGCGCGCCGCGCTCGTGCGCACGAAGTCCTACGAGATCGAACTCGATCTGACGACCGGGGACGAGGTGTTCCGCTCGACCACGCGAGTGCGCTTCTCGGCGACGCCGGGGGCTTCGACCTTCATCGACGCCCTCACCCGCACAGTGCACTCGGTCACCCTGAACGGCAACGAAATCGCTCCGGGCGACAACGTGCGCATTCCCTTGGCCGATCTCGCGGCCGACAACGAACTCGTCGTCGTCGCCGACTTCGAGTACACGAACACCGGTGAGGGCCTCCACCGGTTCGTCGACCCGGTCGACGGCGAGGTGTACCTCTACTCGCAGTTCGAGGTGCCGGACTCCCGCCGCGTGTTCGCCGTGTTCGAGCAGCCCGACCTCAAGGCGACCTTCCAGTTCACCGTGACGGCACCGGCGGCGTGGCAGGTCGTCAGCACCTCGCCCACTCCCGAGCCAGTCGCGAGCGGCAAGAAGGCGACCTGGACCTTCGCGCCGACGCCGATCCTGTCGAGCTACGTGACCGCTCTGGTCGCGGGACCCTACGCCGTGGTGCGCTCGGAGTTGACGTCGAGCGACGGCCGCGTCATCCCGCTCGGAATCTTCTCGCGCAAGTCGCTGAGCGAGTTTCTCGACGCCGACTACATCTTCGAGAAGACCCGCGAAGGATTCGCGTTCTACGAGAAGCACTTTGCCTACCCGTACCCGTTCGAGAAATACGACCAGCTGTTCGTGCCCGAGTTCAACGCGGGCGCCATGGAGAACGCCGGTGCCATCACGTTCACCGAGACCTACGTCTTCCGGTCGAAGGTGACCGATGCCATCAAGGAGCGCCGGGTCGTCACGATCCTGCACGAGCTGGCGCACATGTGGTTCGGCGACCTGGTGACCATGAAGTGGTGGAACGACCTCTGGCTCAATGAGTCGTTCGCCGAATGGGCATCGACGCTCGCGACCGCCGAGGCCACGGAATGGCACGAGGCCTGGACGACCTTCAACGCGATGGAGAAGACCTGGGCCTACCGTCAGGACCAGCTGCCCTCCACCCACCCGGTTGTCGCGACGATCAACGACCTCGAAGACGTGCAGGTCAATTTTGACGGAATCACCTACGCCAAGGGTGGTTCGGTGCTCAAGCAGCTCGTCGCGTGGGTCGGGCTCGAGGCATTCATGGCCGGCGTCGCCGCCTACTTCCAGAAGCACCAGTACGGCAACACCGAGCTGAGCGACCTGCTGGCCGAACTCGAGAAGACCAGCGGCCGCGAACTGACGAGCTGGTCGAAGCTCTGGCTCGAGACCGCGGGGGTGAACACCCTGCGGCCGGTCTTCGAGACGGATGCCGCGGGCGCGATCACCTCGTTCGCCGTGCTGCAGGAGGCTGACCCCGAGTACCCGACCATCCGCCCGCACCGCCTAGCGATCGGCCTGTACAACCTGCACGGCGACAAGCTCATGCGCGACCACCGCGTGGAGATCGACGTCGACGGCGTGCGCACCGAGGTTCCGGAGCTCGCCGGTCAAGCCAGACCGGACCTCGTGCTCGTGAACGACGAGGACCTCGCGTACGCAAAGATCCGCCTCGACGAACAGTCGCTAGCCGTCGCGATGGAGCATCTCGAGGACATCGACAACCCGCTCGCCCGCTCCATCGTCTGGGGTGCCGCGTGGGATGCCACCCGCGACGCCGAGGCGAGCCCGAGCGACTACGTGAAGCTGGTACTCAACAACATCGCCGCCGAGACCGAGTCGACGACGGTGCGCACGACCCTGACGCAACTGCTCACTGTTGCGCGCTACTACGTCGACCCGGCAAAGCGCGAGGCGACAATCGCCGAGGTGGGTGACGCCCTCTGGGCGCTCGCGCAGGATGCGGACGCGGCATCCGACACTCAATTCCAGTTCGTGAAGTTCTTCGCGAACATCGCCTCGACCTCCGCCCACGTGGCGACCCTCACCGGCCTGCTCGAGGGATCGATCACCCTCGACGGGCTCGAGATCGACACCGACCTGCGCTGGGAGCTGCTCGAGGGCCTCGCCCTCAATGGCGCAACCGACGCGGTCGTGGTTGATGCGGCGCTGGAGAAGGACAACACGTCCAACGGGCAGCAAGCTGCCGCGCGGGCACACGCGACGTTCCCGACCGCGGAGGCCAAGCGGGCGGCGTTCGACTCGCTGGTCGCCAAGGACGACCTGCCCAACGTGATCGTGCGCAACGTGACCGTCGGTTACCTCCACACCAACGACCCCGCGAGCCTCGCCGGGCTCGTCGAGCCGTACTTCGCGATGCTGAACGACATCTGGACCTCGCGCAGCTACAAGATTGCGGAATACATCGTGCTCGGGCTCTACCCAGCACCGCTGGCGTCGCACGAACTCGTGGATGCCACGAAAACCTGGCTCGCGGCGAACCCCGACGTTCCGGCGCTGCGCCGCCTCGTGGTGGAGAACCTCGCCGGCGTCGAGCGCGCCCTCAAGGCGCAGGCTCGGGATCGCGCGTAGGGGCATCCGATGGATTGGGCGGTGTTCTGGCAGCAGGTGTCGATTTTCATCGGCTTCTGGCACATTCCGCTGACCGTGTTGGCGATCATCGTTGGCGCCGTAGTGCTGCGATGGGTACTGCTGCGAGTCATCCGCCGTGTCGTCAACCGCATCGTGAGCGGCGTGAAGAAGAAGCACAACGTCGACGACACGCGTGAGCTCTCGGCGTCTCCGCTCGTCGCCGTGCGGGTCGTGCAGCGCACCCGCTCACTCGGCAGCGTGCTGGGCAACGCGACCACGGGGCTCATCGTGCTCGTCGCCGTGCTGCTGATCTTCTACGTGACGGTTCCCAACGCGACCGGCGCATTCGCGCTGATCACCGCCGCGGTCGGTGCGGGTCTCGGTTTCGGCGCGCAGAACATCGTCAAGGATGTGCTGAACGGCATCTTCATGGTCGGCGAAGACCAGCTGGGCATCGGGGATGTCGTCGACCTCGGCCCCGCGACCGGCGTGGTCGAGGATGTCGGCATCCGCATCACCCAGGTGCGCGACGTCAACGGCACTCTGTGGTTTGTGCGCAACGGTGAGATTCTGCGACTCGGCAACATGTCGCACGGCTGGGCGCGGGTCATTATCGACCTCGCTGTGCCCTACGACTCCGATGTCGACGCGATCCAGGACCGCATTCTCGAGGTTGCAGTCGAACTCTCCGAGGACAAGACCTGGCGCTACCGCATCATCGAGAAGCCGTCGCTCTGGGGCATCGAATCGATCTCGGCGGAGGCGATCGTCGTGCGCGTTGTCGTCAAGACGCGGTCGACGGCGAAGGATGACGTTGCGCGCGAACTGCGCTACCGACTCAAGAAGGCGCTCGACGAGATGGGTGTGAAGCTCCCGTCGTTGAACTCGGTCATGCTGTCGGGATTCGCCGGCGCCGCGGGCCTGCGCAGCACCAAGACGCAGCGGGCGAGGCCGAAGCCGCTTATCGACCCCGCGCTCGAGAACCGCCCCAATCAGAAGAAGTCGACAACAGAACCACCCACGAAGCCACTGCCGAAACCGCTCGTGCCCGAGAGCAAGACGCGGACCGAGACCGACGAGGCCCGCGAATGAGCGACGCTCCCCCACCGAGCCCCGTCACCCTAAGGCTGAGTCAGGGCGGGGAGTCGGTTCAGGGCAACTTCTGGGAGCAGGTCGGCGGACGACCGACGTTCGAGAAGCTCGTTCGAGCCTTCTACGCTGGGGTCGCAACCGACGAGGTGCTGCTGCCGATGTATCCGGAACAGCCCGAACTCGAAGGCGCCATCCAGCGCCTGACGGGGTTTCTTGAGCAGTACTGGGGTGGGCCCTCGACGTATAGCGAGGAGCGCGGGCATCCTCGTCTTCGCATGCGCCACGCTCCGTTCAAGGTCAACCCCGAAGCCCGCGACCGCTGGTTGGCCCACATGCGCGCCGCGGTCGACTCACTCGAGTTGTCACCCCTGCACGATGCGACCCTCTGGGCGTATCTGGATCGGGCCGCGCAGGCCATGGTGAACACGTTCGAGGAGTAGTCGCGGCGAACCCTGACCCACGAAACCCGAGAAGATGCGGGTGCTGGGCCGAGCGACCCACCACAAGCCGGGTTTCGCGGTGTTGCCACATGAAGTCGCGTGCGCTGGCCTCATAGGATGGCCGAAACGTCAGGAGATCGCGTGTCGAATTCAGTAACTCCCTCGGGTGCCGGGGGCCCCTCCGTCGCCGCCGGCTGGTATCCCGACCCGGCGGGGTCGCCCCGCAGCCGCTGGTGGGACGGCACGCAGTGGACCGAGCACTTCTACGACGCGAGCACCGGTGTGCCGGTGGCTGACCTGAGGGCCCCTGAGGGCACGAGGGTCTATACCCTGTGGATCTGGCTCGTCGTCTTCCTGCCCTACCTGACGCTCCCGTTCGTGTTCACGATCGACTTCAACGGCATGTTCAGCGCCGCAACACTCGCGGATCCGTCCGCCGTGTCAGACGCACAGCTAGCGCTGTTCACGTCGCCCGCTTACATAATGCTGACGCTCGGTGGCCTGCTCACGACGGTCGGAACGATCGTCGCAGCCTTCTTCGATTGGCGTGCACTCGAGCAATCGGGCGTACCGAAGCCGTTTCATTGGGCATTCGTCTTCATCAATCTGGCTGGGTATCCGGTTTACGCGATCGGGCGAGCGGTGGTCACCAAGCGACGCACAGGCCACGGGTCAGCTGTGTTGTGGGTGACCATCGGGATGTTCGTGCTCTCGTTCGTCATCATCCTCGTCTGGTCTCTGATGATCAGCATGTCGATAATTCAGCAGATCTCTCTCTACAACTAGGACAACCCGCGTGAGCGACTGGAACGACAGGATCATCGCGGAGTTTCGCGCGAACGACGGCAAGGTCGGAGGACCCTTCGAGGGGGCGCACCTTCTGCTGCTGGGTACCACCGGAGCCAAGTCCGGTGTCGAGCGGCTTTCCCCCATGGTGTACTTCGAGGTCGAGGGCGCGCTCTTCGTGATCGCGTCGAAGGCGGGGGCGCCGAGCCATCCGGCCTGGTATCACAACCTCGTGGCCAACCCCCGCGTGCGGGTCGAGCAGGCAACCGACCACGGCGTCGAGACGTTCGAGGCGGGTGCCCGGCCGGTAACGGGCAAGCGCCGTGACGAGCTGTTCGCGCAGTTCTCGGCGCGCAATCCCGGCTTCGCGCAGTACAAGGCCAAGACCGACCGGGTGATCCCGGTGGTAGAGATCAGCCGCACCGCAACCTAACTGACGCAGCTAGCGCGCGAGGGTCCACGCGCGACGCTTGACCAGCACGTGCCCGCGCTTGGTTGTCAATCTGGTCCACGGCCCAGACTCATAGATCGAGACTGCCTCGCCCTCGCCGAGGAACCCCAGCGAGAGTGCGGCGAAGGCGGCGCCAGCCGGCACGAAATCAAGCTCGTCGATGGGGCGACCCCAGACGTCGGTGCGCACGCGGTGCACGATCTGCTCCCCCGTGCCCTCCGGGATTGCGGCCGCGATCTCCTCGATCCCCGCGCGGGCGACCCGATCGAGGAGGCTCCAGTCCGCACCGGGGAGCGGATGCCAGCCGCCTCGCGGCGGAGAGATCGCCGTCCACGTCACGGTATTGACCGTCATCGGGAGGGACACGACGATTCCCTCGGCCGGGTCTGCCGCCGCGGCGGACTCCAGCAGCCCCTCCACCCGCATGAGTAATGAGCGCACGGGCACGACAACATCGAAACTGTTCTGGCTCGCCAAGGCGAAGGTCCGCAGCCCGAGCACGGTCGGAGACTCGTCGAGGAGTCCCGTCGGATGAAGCACCGAGACGTACACCGCTAGCACCCCGGATCCGCCGATGAGTCGCACCGAGCCATCCTGAACGCGAAGCGCACGACCGAGAAAGACGTGCAGGTCACCGAGGGCTAGCGAGTCGACGAGGGTGAAGGTGCCAGTCACAGTCTCCTAAACTACAGGGCATGAGCGACCCCCTGTCCGGCTTCCTCGCTGCGCTCGACCTGACCGACACCGAGGCCCGCACGAGCGAAGACATTTTCACCGGTCCAAGCCTGTGGCAACCGCACGGCCGAGTATTCGGCGGTCAGGTGTGTCAATGGCCAATAGGAACTGCCCGTGGGCGGCCAGCAGAATTGCCCGCTGGTGGCCACGAAAACTGCCCACTCAGGGCCAACAGATCTGCCCACCAGGGGGTTGGTGGCGTTGGCCATGCCGAGGCGTCGTCGTTTAGTTCATCGCGGTGACTCCTTTCCCGGCCAGGGCTTGGGTGAGCCGGATCGAGTCGCCTGACGTCT
>JBJXDR010000090.1:0-6218 GCA_046155245.1 Rhodoglobus sp.
CGAGATCTACACGACCGTCGTCAGCCCCGAAGCCGAACTATTCCAGGAATCCTTCGCGGAGTTCGAGGACTGCACCGGCATCACGATCAACTGGAATGGCTCTAAGGAGTTCGAAGCCCAGCTGCCCGTGCGCGTCGAGGGTGGAACCGCCCCTGACCTCGCCGTCTTCCCGCAGCCCGGCCTCCTGGCCGCCATGGCCGCCACTGGCAAGCTCCTGCCGGCACCCGATTCGGTTGCCACCAGTGTCGAGGCGAACTACACCCCCGACTGGAAGAACTACGGCACGGTCGATGGAACCTTCTACGCGTCGCCCCTGGGCGCCAACGTGAAGTCCTTCGTCTGGTATTCGCCGAAGACCTTCGCCGACAACGGCTGGGACATCCCCACCACGTGGGACGAACTGCTCGCGCTGTCGGACAAGATCGCTACCACGTCTGACGTGCAGCCGTGGTGTGCTGGCTTCGAGTCTGGTGACGCCACCGGTTGGGTCGGTACCGACTGGATGGAGGACATCGTCCTCCGCTTCGGTGGCGCCGAGGTCTACGACAAGTGGGTCTCTCACGAGATCCCGTTCAACGACCCGGCGATCCTCGAGGCAATCGGCAAGGCTGGCGAGATCCTGAAGAACCCGGACTACGTCGGTGACGTTCCGTCCATCGCTACCACGAGCTTCCAGACCGGTGGCGCTGGCATCGTTGACGGATCGTGCGCGATGCACCGCCAGGCATCCTTCATCGGAGGCATCCTTGTGGCCGACCAGGGCGCGACCATCGTGACCCCTGACGACACCACGACCGAGGGCGGCATTACGACGTTCTACTTCCCCGGTGCCACCGCTGACGACAAGCCCGCCCTGGGTGGCGGCGAGTTCGTCGGTGCCTTCGCGGACCGTCCGGAGGTTGCCGCCGTGCAGCTCTACCTGACGACCCCCGAGTGGAACAACAAGAAGGCCGCCCTCGGTGGCTGGTTCTCGGCCAACCTCGGCCTTGACACCGCCAACGTGGCTGACCCGGTGAACGCGAACGCGGTCGACATCCTGAAGAACGCGACCACGTTCCGCTTCGACGGTTCGGACCTCATGCCCGCCGCGGTGGGTGCAGGTTCGTTCTGGAAGGAGATGACCGCTTGGGTCGCCGAGAACAAGTCGGACCAGGCTGTCCTCGACGCCATCGAATCGAGCTGGCCGAAGTAGTAGGTTCGTCTACTAAGCACTAACCAGATAGTCGGTGCGGGGTTCGCGCAAGCGGGCCCCGCACCTCTTCTCACTACTGCCTACGGAATGAGTCAATCAATGTGGATTGTGACAGCCCGGTCGCCGTTTGCGACAGTACTGCCCAACATCGTTCTGCTTCTGGTGGGTCTGGCGGTGTTCGTCGGCATCATCGTCCTGATCTTCGTGCTCTCCGAGCGCACGAAGGAGAAAACTCAGAACCGTCTTAAGTACTTCGTCTTCCTCGGACCCGCCCTTCTTCTGCTGATCATCGGGTTGATCTACCCGGCGATTCGCACCCTCTACCTGTCGTTCTTCGACGCCCGAAGTGAGAATTTCATCGGGCTGCAGAACTACATCTGGGCGTTCACGCAGCCCGAGATCCTCATCGTGCTGCGCAACACCCTGATCTGGACGATCGTGGTGCCCATCGCATCCACGACCATCGGCCTTGCCATCGCCTACCTCACCGACCGGATGAAGTACGCCGGCCTGGTCAAGTCGCTGATCTTCATGCCGATGGCGATCTCGTTCGTCGGGGCATCCATCATCTGGAAGTTCGTCTACACCTACCAGCCCAACCCGGACAAGGCCGACATCGGGCTGCTGAGTGCGATCTTCAAGGCCATCGGGTTGACTCCACCGAACTGGCTGCTCGAGACCCCCCTCAACACCTTCCTGCTCATCGCCGTCATGGTGTGGATCCAGACCGGATTCGCGATGGTTGTGCTGTCGGCCGCGATGAAGGCGGTTCCGGATGACATCATCGAGGCCTCGATGCTCGATGGAGCCAAGGGTTGGTCACGCTTCACGCGCATCACGATCCCGATGATCTGGGGAAGTGTGATCGTGGTCCTCACGACGATCACTGTGACCTCGCTCAAGGTCTTTGATATCATCCGCACCATGACGGGCGGAAATTTCCAGACCTCGGTCATCGCCAACGAGATGTATCAGCAGAGCTTCCGGGCGCTCAACTACGGCACGGGTTCTGCTCTGGCGATGATTTTGTTCCTCGGTGTGCTGCCGCTGATCATCTTCAACGTTCGACAAGTTCGCAAAGAGCGGGAGGTCCACTGATGGTTGCAATCTCACCCCCCACCGTCGTTAACGCGAAGGGCGAGCGCAAGGCGCTCCGGCTCACGACTCGCAAGCAGAACAACATCTTCGGTTCGCCGATCGCGTCGTTCTTCGCGGTCATTATCGCGCTGCTGTGGACGATTCCTACGTTCGGCCTGTTCATCTCGAGCATCCGCACACCGGAGGACATCAACAACACCGGATGGTGGACTTTCTTTACCAACCCGAGCTTCACTCTCGAGAACTACAGCACGGTTCTCTTCGAGGGCAGCTCGGTAACCCCACCGTTGAGCCTGTATTTTCTCAACTCGTTCGCGATCACCATCCCCGCGACGGTCTTCCCCGTGGTGATCGCCACGTTCGCGGCGTACGCACTCGCGTGGTTCGACTTCAAGGGTCGAGACGCCCTCTTCTACACGATCTTCGCCATGCAGGTGATCCCGTTGCAGCTCGCGCTCATCCCGCTGCTGCAACTGTTCGCCAACGGTCTGAAGATAGGGGATGTCACGCTCCTCCCTGCTCTGGGCATTACGGGCACGTACATACCGATCTGGATCGCCCACACGATGTTCGCTATGCCGATCGCGATCTTCCTGCTGCACAACTTCCTCTCACAGATTCCTCGTGAGCTGATGGAGGCGGCTCGAGTGGATGGTGCTGATGCGTTCAAGACTTTCCGGATGGTGGTGCTGCCGCTGAGCATCCCCGCGATCGCGTCGTTTGCGATCTTCCAGTTCCTGTGGGTCTGGAACGACCTGCTCGTCGGTTTGACCTTCGGCGGCGGTAAACGGGAGATCGCACCGCTGATGGTGCGCCTTGCCGAACTCACCGGTACACGCGGTGGCGACTGGGAGCTGCTGACGGCGGGCGCCTTCGTTTCGATCATCGTGCCGGTCGCCGTGTTCTTCGCTCTACAGCGCTACTTCGTGCGGGGCCTGTTGGCGGGCTCGGTCAAGGGGTAAGCGGCGCAACGAGGCGGCCAGGAGCTGGGATGCTGACGAAGCGTCGTCGCAACATCTTCAGTTCCCCGGTCGCATCGTTCCTTGCGATCGTCATCGCGTTGCTGTGGACGATCCCGACCTTCGGTCTGTTCGTCACGAGTTTCCGCAGTCCTCAGGACATCAACAACACGGGCTGGTGGACGTTCCTGACCAACCCCAGCTTCACGCTTGAGAACTACGGAACAGTTCTGTTCGAGGGCAGTTCGCTAAACCCGCCCTTGAGCGTGTATTTCCTGAATTCGGTCGCCATTTCGATCCCTGGAACCGTATTTCCGGTCGTGATCGCAACCTTCGCGGCATATGCGCTGGCCTGGTTCGACTTCAAGGGTCGCGACGCGCTCTTCGCGTCGATCTTCGTGATGCAGGCGATCCCGTTGGAGCTGGCACTCATCCCGCTCCTCCAATTGTTTGCGCAGGGGGTCACTGTGGGGGGAGTGACCCTCGTGCCGGCGCTCGGGATCGCGGGAACATACATCCCGCTCTGGATCGCGCACACAATGTTCGCGATGCCGATCGCAATCTTTCTGCTGACGAACTTTCTGGCTCAGATTCCACGGGAGCTCATGGAGGCCGCGCGTGTCGATGGCGCTGACGCGTTCCAGACCTTCCGTCTCGTAGTGCTGCCGTTGAGCTTTCCGGCGATCGCGTCGCTCGCGATCTTCCAGTTCTTGTGGGTGTGGAATGACCTGCTCGTGGGGCTGATCTTCGGCGCCGGTGTGCGGGAGATTTCGCCACTGACCGTGCGGCTGACCGAGCTCACCGGCACCCGCGGTGGCGATTGGGAGCTGCTTACGGCCGGTGCATTCGTGTCGATGATCGTGCCACTCGCCGTCTTCTTCGCTCTGCAGCGCTATTTCGTGCGCGGGCTGGTCGCGGGCTCGGTCAAGGGATAGCCAGTCCCTGGCGCCGTTTAGGGTTGAAACATGAGCGGTATGCGAGGCGGCGGTGGCCGCGGAGGTCGCGTCAGCGGCGGTGACGTCGAGGCCCAGCGAGCGGCAAATGCGACCGCGCCCAAGATTCCCGACCTCCTGAAGCGCATCTCCCAACTGTTCGCGCCACACCGCGCTGCGATCACGGTGACGATCATCCTCGTGCTGGTGAGCGCCGCGATCAGTGTGTTCCCGCCGCTGCTCACGAAGCAGGCCTTCGATGTCGGGCTCTTCCCGCCGAGCGGGGGCCCGAACATCCCCGTCCTGGTCGAGCTCGTGTTGGTGATGGTGGGACTGTGGATCGCATCCGCGGCACTCGGCGTGTGGCAGACGTACCTCACGGCGACCGTGGGCAACAAGGTCATGGGGGCCTTGCGCATCCGGCTGTTTGGGCACCTTCAGGCGATGGAGCTCGCGTTCTTCACCCGCACGAAGACGGGCGTGATCCAGTCGCGCCTGCAAAACGACGTGGGCGGGGTTGCGGGCGTGTTGAGCAACACGATCTCAAGCGTGATCGGCAACACGGTCACCGTGATCGCGGCCTTCGTGAGCATGCTCGTGTTGAGCTGGCAGCTCACAGTCGTGGCGGTAATTTTGCTGCCCATACTCGTGATCGCCCAGCGCAAGGTCGGTCAGGTTCGCGCTCGAATCGCGACGAAGACCCAGGAGTCGCTCAGCGATATGACAGCGATCACGCAGGAGGCCCTGAGCGTGTCGGGAATCCTGCTCGCGAAGAGTTTCAACCAGCAGCAGGCTGAGGTGGGGCGCTACACCCACGAGAACGAGAACCAGATCCGGCTGCAGGTGAGCCAGCAGATGAGCGGCCAGTGGTTCTTCGCTCTAGTCAGCATCTTCTTGTCGATCATCCCCGCAGTCATTTATCTGGTTGCGGCCTGGCTCATTGTCGGCGGCACGGATGTCACGGCGGGCACCATCGTCGCCTTCACGACCGTGCAGGCTCGCCTGATGTTCCCACTCATGGGTCTGTTGCGGGTCGCGCTCGACCTTCAGACTTCCTCGGCGCTGTTCGCCCGCATCTTCGAGTATCTCGACTTGGTGCCGTTGATTGTGGATCGACCCGACGCGCACCCCGTGCGCCCCAAGAAGCTGGGCGAGGTGCAGTTCGACGACGTGGTGTTCCGCTATCCCGATGCGCCGTCTGATTCGCCCGCGACGCTCAAGGGGGTCTCCTTCACGATCGAGCCGGGGCAGTTTGCGGCGTTCGTGGGCCCGTCGGGGGCCGGCAAGACGACCGTCTCGTACCTCATCCCGCGCCTTCACGACGTGACGAGCGGGCGAGTGCTTTTCGCTGGCGACGATGTGCGCGCACTCGAGCAGGATTCACTCGTGCGCAACATCGGAATCGTCAGCCAGGAGACCTACCTGTTCCACGCGACGATCGCGGAGAATCTGCGGTATGCGAAGCCCGGCGCCACCGATGAGGAGCTCACGGCGGCCTCGCAGGCAGCGAACATCCACGACACCATCGCGTCGTTCCCCGACGGCTACGCCACGGTCGTGGGCGAGCGCGGCTACCGCCTGTCGGGCGGCGAGAAGCAGCGCATCGCGATCGCGCGTGTACTCCTCAAGGATCCCGCCGTGCTCATCCTCGACGAGGCGACAAGCGCTCTCGACTCCCTGTCGGAGCGGGTGGTGCAAACCGCGCTGGATGCCGCGTCCCGCGGCCGCACCACGATTGCAGTAGCGCACCGGCTCTCCACCATCATCGCCGCCGACGTGATCTTCGTTGTCGTCGCTGGGCAGGTTGTCGAGCGCGGCACCCACGCCGAACTGCTCGCCGCCGGCGGAATGTACTCGGCGCTCTATGAGCAGCAGGTCCAGGGGGCCTGACGGCCCCGTGGAACTGGTCGCGGCGTGCGCTCGTTGGCGCCCGCCTCACGTGCCGCCCGCTTGGTCACGTTGGGCACGGCTTCCCGTCCCACGCACTCCGCCAATTCAGGACGTATGCGGTTGCGCGCAACATATGTCCTGAAGTAG
>JBJXDR010000091.1:0-24228 GCA_046155245.1 Rhodoglobus sp.
ACCACATCGATCACTGGATCAGAGATCACGGCCACACCAACGTCGACCGCGGAATACTGCTCTGCCGACACCATCACATGCTCGTACACAACAACGGGTGGGAGCTGGTCCGCGCCCACGGCCAGACCAGCTTCATCCCACCACCCGACATCGACCCCACCCGCACCCCCATCCCCGCCCGCGCCAAGAGCCCCGCACTAACCCGACTCCTCGGCACGAACAGCGTGCCCGCATGACCAGCCTTCCCGCCGAACGCGTATAAGGCTGACTGGTCGTGTGATTGTTCGGCGTACGGCAACGGTGCGTCCAGATCAGTTCCGCCCCCAGCCTTCATCCTATGGAGTTGAGGTTTTATCAACCTAAGGGGGCTGGGGCACGGTGGCTTTTCACGTTGACCTGCAGGGTGTTGCGTTGGCGGGGCCTGAAGGGCTGACAAGGTCGGTGGTCGATCCCGGGCGCGGGGCATTACCGCGTCGAGTTCGAGGGTCACCAATGGGTGTTGAGCGACTTCGGGTACACCACTCAGAGCGGCATGTAGATTCGAGCGCGACCCTCAGCCGGGGTGGGTCATCGACATGACGTCGAGTGCGGTGTCGAGTTGCTCGACGCTGATCTCCCCGCGTTCGACGAAACCGAGGTCGATGACGGCCTCGCGAACGGTCATCCCCTTGGCTACCGAGTGCTTGGCGATCTTCGCCGCCGACTCGTAGCCGATGAACTTGTTGAGGGGGGTCACGATCGAGGGCGACGACTCAGCCATCGCGCGCGCGCGCACCAGGTTCGCCTCGAGTCCGTCGACGGTCTTGTCGGCCAGCGCGATCGACGAGTTCGCGAGCAGCCTGATCGACTCAAGCAGCGCGGTGCCCATGACCGGAATGGCCACGTTGAGTTCGAAGTTTCCGGATGCCCCGGCCCACGCAATCGTCGCGTCGTTGCCGATCACCCGCGCGGCAACCATGAGCACGGCCTCCGGAATCACGGGATTGACCTTGCCGGGCATGATCGACGAGCCGGGCTGGAGGTCGGGGATGTGCAGCTCACCGATACCCGTGTTGGGACCGGAGCCCATCCAGCGCAGGTCGTTGCAGATCTTGGTTAGGCTCACCGCGATGACCCGCAGGGCACCGGATGCCTCGACCAGTCCATCGCGCGCACTCTGAGCCTCGAAATGGTCGAGCGCCTCGGTGATCGGCAAGCCCGAGTCCGTCGCGAGCACAGCGATCACCCGCTGCGGGAAGCCCTTGGGAGTGTTGATGCCGGTGCCCGTGGCGGTGCCGCCGAGCGGTACTTCGGCAACGTGCACGATCGACCCCTGCACGCGCTCGACGCCCAGCCGCACTTGGCGGGCGTATCCAGCAAACTCCTGACCGAGCGTGACCGGGGTCGCATCCATCAGGTGGGTGCGGCCTGACTTCACGGCGTCCTTCCACAGCACCGCCTTCTTCTCGAGCGCGACAGCGAGGTGTTCGAGCGCTGGGATGAGGTCGTGCAGCAGCGCGCCGGTCACGGCGAGGTGCACGCTCGTGGGGAAGACGTCATTCGACGACTGGGACGCATTCACATGGTCATTCGGATGCACGGGCGCGCCGAGTATCTCGGTGGCCACCTGCGCGAGCACCTCGTTCATGTTCATGTTCGACGAGGTTCCGCTCCCGGTCTGGTACGTGTCGACCGGAAAGTGCTCGTGGTGTTCGCCCGCGATGAGTCGTTCGGCAGCCGCAGCGATCGCGTCGGCAATGCCCTGGTCGATGACACCCATCTCGCCGTTGACGATCGCGGCGGCGCGCTTGATGCGCGCGAGAGCGATGATCTGCGCGCGTTCGAGCCCCGCCCCGGAGATCGGGAAGTTCTCGACCGCTCGCTGAGTCTGCGCTCCGTAGAGCGCGCTTGCGGGAACCCGCACCTCGCCCATCGTGTCGTGCTCAATACGGAATTCGGGGGTGCTCACGCCAGTCTCATCCTTCTCTGTGCCGGCTTCTGCGCCGTCTTCTTTGCGCCGTCGTCATGTTGCAATCTCGGCAGGTCAGTGGTGGAGTCAGACCGCGCCCAGAATAACGTCGGGAACAGCGCGGCCCTCGAGCAGGCGGTAGTTCGCGCCCACCACGGCCAGCGTACCCGCGGCGACCGCATCGCTGATGAGTTCGGATGATTCAAGAAGTTCCGCGATCGTGTCGCGCAAGTGCTCGCGAGCAACTTCGAGCGGGTCGACAGTCGACGGGTCCGTGGCACCGGAGGCGGCGACGACGCGCTGCACGGCAGGGGTGATCTTCGAGATTAGTCCGGCGATGTGCGGGGGCAACTCCGGAGCATCCGTACCCTCGGCGGCGATGGCGGCGAGAACAGCACCGCAGCTGTCATGCCCGAGCACGACGATAAGCGGCACCTGCAACACTCCAACCGCGTACTCGAGCGAGCCGATGACCGAGTCGGAGATGATCTGGCCGGCGTTGCGCACCACGAAGAGGTCGCCGATGCCTTTGTCGAAGATGATCTCGGCCGCGAGTCGGGAGTCGCTGCACCCGAACAGCGCAGCGAGGGGGGCCTGGGCGAACGCGAGTTCTTGGCGTCGCTCGACGTCCTGCCGCGGATGCTGCGGCTCGCCGGCCACGAAGCGCTCGTTGCCCAGCATCATCTCGCGCCAGACATCCGCCGGCGCCGTGTGGGTCACGGGGTCGTCACCTCAGAGGCGATGGATGCTGCGAGCAGCTCAAACTCGCCGACCGGGGCCGTACCGTGAAGCAGTACCGTGCTCTGGGCGACCGTGGCCGCCATGGAGTACGCGAAGTTGCCACTATCGGCCTGATCACGCTGGTCGTAGATCGTCCAGTCGATTCCGTCGATCGTGACGGTTCCGGTCTGGATCGCGTTGTCAAGGATCACGGATTGCCAGGTCGGGTTGGCTCCGATGCCCTGATTGAGCGCGATGAACTGAACGCTCGGGGTGATGAATCCTACGTACCAGGTCGGCACGGCGTTGCGCTCGCTGAATTTCGCCGCGTTCGCACTCCACGTGTCGGGAAGCGTCGGCACGATGAGCGGGGCGGCGGCGTCGGGCTGTGACTGGGTGGCGATCGTCGCGTAGTCGACCCCCGGGGTGGGCTCCGGCGTCGGGCGTACGACCACGACCACCAAGAAGAGCACAATGCCGAGCGACGCAATCGTTGCGGCTACGAGGTTGAGCGCTGTTTGATTCGTGCGCCTCTTGCGCGAATTCTCAGCCTTGCGAGCTGCGGTTTCCTCGGTCGTCTCGGGTCTGCCCAGCTCGGCGACGACCGCGGGCTGCTTGCCTGCCACGATCAGTCGGAGGCCGCGGCGCGCGCCGCATCCAGGCGGGCCTTGGCGCCTATGAGCCACTCCTCGCAGCGGGCCGCGAGCGCCTCGCCGCGCTCCCACAGGGTGAGCGATTCTTCGAGACTGGATGATCCCTGCTCGAGTTCGGCAACCACCCGCATCAGCTCGTCGCGCGCCTGCTCGTAGGTCAATTCGCCCACGTCGGTATTCTCGTTTGCCACGGGCCGATTCTATCCGCCGTCGACTGTCGTCGAGATTCGGCCGTCGACGACTGTGAGTGTGAGGGGGGTGCCCACGGGAGCCTCGGAGACCGAGCGCACTGCCCTCCCGTCCGCGAGTTGCGCGATCGAATAGCCCCGCGCGAGAGTGCGCTGCGGCGACAGGGCCCGCAGTTGGGCGGTCAGCTCCGACACCCGGGTGTGGCTGCGTTCGAGCACTCGGTCGACGAGGTCCCGGCTGCGCTGCACGTAGCGCGACAGATCGTCGGCCCGCAGGTCGACGATCCAGGCGGATGTCGCGAGCACTGGGCGGGAGCGCAGAGTCTCGAGTCGGTCCACTTCCGCCGTCAGCCGCTGGGTGATCCGCAGCCGCATGGAGGCGCGAGCCTGCTGCGCCCGGGCGAGTTCCTCCGCGACATCCGGCACCACTCGTTTCGCGGCATCTGTGGGGGTGGATGCCCGCAGGTCGGCCACTTCGTCGAGCAGCGGCCGATCGGCCTCGTGACCGATCGCGGACACCAGGGGAGTCACGCACGCCGCGGCGGCCCGCACGAGTGACTCGTCGCTGAACACAATGAGGTTCTGGAAGTCGCCGCCGCCGCGCGCGACGATGATGACGTCAACCTCGGGGTCGGCGTCGAGCACCTTAATCGCGGCGGTCACTTCTGCCGCCGCCCGGTCGCCCTGCACCATCGTGTGCACGACCCGAAACGTGACGGCTGGCCAGCGCAGTTGTGCGTTGCGTAGAACGTCTTTCTCGGCATCGCTGTCTTTGCCAGTAACCAGCCCGATGCAGCGCGGTAGGAAGGGCAGCGGCTTCTTATGGTCGAACAACCCCTCCGCCTTGAGCTTCTGCCGCATCCGCTCGAGCCGCTCGAGCAAGTCGCCGAGCCCCACATGCCGCATCTCGAAGACCTGCATGCTGAGGCTGCCGCTCTTGACCCAGTAGTTGGGTTTGACGAGGGCAACGACCCGGTCGCCCTGCTTGAGGTCGTCCGGCAGCTTGGAGCGGGCGGATGACCACACGTTGAAGGAGATCGTGGCATCTGCCTCGAGGTCCTTGAGCTTGCCATAGACGTTGCCGCCCGCACCGCCCCACTGTGTGATCTCGCCTTCAACCCACGCCGTGCCGAGTCGCTCAATCCAGCCCTTGACCTTGGTGGAGAGCACGGCGACGGACCACGGCGCGTCGAGCGTCGAGGGCGTGTCATCCGTCGCCATAATCGCCCTCTCGGTTCGTTCGGTCCGCTCACGTCGGCCGCGGGGTAAGCCTCACGGCCTAGAATTGTCGCTGTGAGCACCATCTCGAACGGGAGCGTCACGGCACTCGAAACGCCGCGCATGCCCGCCCTCCGCAACAGGCTAAAGGATACCCCCGTCGCCGGAACCAAGCGGGTGCTCGTGGCCGCCCCCCGGGGCTACTGCGCGGGTGTGGATCGTGCGGTCATCGCGGTCGAGAAGGCCCTCCAGCGCTACGGTGCTCCGGTGTACGTACGTAAGCAGATCGTGCACAACATCCATGTGGTGACGACGCTCGAGAGACAGGGGGCAATCTTCGTCGACGAGGTCGCCGAAGTGCCCGAGGGCGCCCACGTGGTGTTCAGCGCTCACGGTGTCTCGCCCGCGGTGGTGCAGGGCGCCGCCGATCGCAACCTGCAGGCGATCGATGCCACGTGCCCTCTCGTGACCAAGGTGCACCGCGAGGCGACCCGCTTCGCGAGGGACGACTACGAGATTCTGCTCATCGGCCATGAGGGTCACGAGGAGGTCGAGGGCACCATGGGGCACGCGCCAGAGCGCACGACTCTGGTCAACGGCCCAGCCGACGTTCCCAACATCGTGGTGCGCAACCCTGACCGTGTCGTCTGGCTGTCTCAGACCACCCTGAGTGTCGACGAGACGATGGAAACCGTGCGGCTACTGCGCGAGCGGTTCCCGACGTTGCAGGATCCGCCAAGCGACGACATCTGTTACGCGACCCAGAACCGCCAGGTTGCTATCAAGAAGGTCGCCACCGAGGCCGACCTAGTGATCGTCGTGGGGAGTGCCAACAGTTCCAACACGGTGCGTCTCGTGGATGTCGCGCTTGAGAATGGCGCGAAGGCCGCCTACCGAGTCGACTACGCGAGCGAGATACGTCAGGAGTGGCTTGAGGGCGTTGCCACTGTCGGCGTGACGAGCGGCGCCTCGGTGCCCGAGGTTCTGGTGCAGGAGGTGCTCGACGACCTCGCCGACGCCGGGTACACACACGTGAGCCAAGTGGTGACCGCAGAGGAGGACCTCATGTTCTCGCTACCGAAGGAGCTTCGCACCGACGCGGCCGGCAACCCCGATGAGCGGGGTCTCGGTGGGCGCACCCGCCAGCTCGACTGGCAGCGCGGCCATGACTGATCCGGGGTCGGACTCCCGGCCCGAGCCGCGCTGGGGCCAATACTCCGATGTAGCGCCTGTAGCGCCGACCTTCCCCCCACCGGTAGCGGTCACCGCACCGGAAGGTCGACCCGCCCCCACCTCCGATGTGCTGGTCACTGTCGTTCTGCTGGCGATCGGCCTCTTCGACGTGATCCGGCAGTTCGCGGCGTTCGCCAACTTCGCCCCGGTGATGCGCGAGTCGTACCTTCAGCTCGGCTACGGGGAGTTCACGTCCGACGCACTGGCGAACGGCATGGGCATCGGCCAGAACGTCGCGCGAGTCGTTCTAATCCTGATCGCCATCGCGTGGTCGGCACGCCGTATCGCCCAGCGCAAGCGGGCGTTCTGGGTGCCACTTGCAGCGGGCGGGCTCGCGACAGTGCTGCTTCTCGCGGGCATCCTCGTGGTCATGCTGCTCGACCCGGCCATCACTGACTACCTGAATACGCTGACCGAGTAGTGCGGGCGACCCGGTGCGACTAGCGGTGCTTCCGCGGGATGACGCGGCTCGGGTCATCACGAGCGCAACCGCCCGCAGCGCATGGGCCGTGAACGTTGCAAACCTCGCTCTCACACTCCCGATCCTCATCGAGTTCTTCGTGAGCCGGGGCCTTGTCGGGTCGCTGTGGGAGCCGCTGGTGATCGTGCTCATCCTGCTCGGGTTGGCGGTCACGGCATCCCTGCGCCCGAAGCCCTGGGTCGTCGTGACTTTCCTCATCGCGGGCGCGATTGGCGCATTCACGTACCAGCTAGCCCTCATCGCGGCGGTTCCCGATATCGAGAACGAGGCTCTGTTCCTCCTCAACCGCCCCGCGGTCTCGCTCGTGCTGGTCGCGGTGGGGGCAACCACGTGGCTGGTCGGCTTGGCGTGGGTACTCGCCGGATTCCTGGTGTCCGTCACGGTCAGCCTTGCTGTGGCGTGGGCTTCGGCAAGCGCGCCACGCGCCGGCTGGGGTCCCGTGCTAGTTCTGGTGATGTACGTGCTCGCGTTCGCCGTGCTCGCCGCGATTCAGGCTCGCGCGAGGCGCCGGACGCCCAACTTCGAGGCGCTGGAGGAGGAGACCCGGCGTCTGGAGGTCGAGGAGAACCTGCGAGCGCGGGTCACCGCGGCAGTGCACGACACCCTGCT
Organism: Rhodoglobus sp.; assembly: GCA_046155245.1. GTDB lineage: Bacteria > Actinomycetota > Actinomycetes > Actinomycetales > Microbacteriaceae > Rhodoglobus. The sequence goes on from JBJXDR010000091.1 coordinate 7,051, forward strand.
CAACGACCTCTCGATCATCATGAACTCACCGGACCGCCTGGAGCCCCGCGTGGTCGACCGGCTGCGACAGGACCTCGAGACCCTCACGAGCGCCCAGTGGCTGCGCGAGTCATCCGCTGTCGCGGTCGACGATCAGGACTCGGCCCTGCGCAACCAGCTCATGATGATCATGAGCGACCTACAGTGGCGCGGCCTCACGGTTCACATCACTGGGAGCGGCACGGGCATCTACCGGCTTGCGCCCGCTGTCGCCACGGCGCTCATCGACGCGGTTCGCGCGTGCCTGGAGAACGTGCTCCGGCACTCTGGAGCGAGCCTCGCCGAGGTGGACCTCGCCTACGCCGACGATGAGGTTACCGTTATCGTCACCGACGAGGGGGTCGGATTCGATTCCGATGCTGTGCCGGGCGATCGCCTCGGGCTCCGGCATTCTGTCGTAGACCGGATCCAGGCGGTCGGCGGTTCGGTCCGCATCTGGTCGTCGGCCGGTGCCGGCACCTCGATTGTTATCCGCGTGCCCGTGCTCGAAGTCGTCACCCGCAACGAGGAATCGGCCCATGGCGCGAACTGACCGGCGATACTTCGCGCTGTCGGCGCAACAGGTCGACCCCCTCAGCTGGTTCGTCGGCCCGTTCGTGCCAGCCACCGTCGTGGGCATCATGCTCCTCGCCGGCGGTACGGGGGTCGGCATGAGTTGGAGTGTGGCCCGGATGCCCTGGCTCCAGCTCATCGCGCTGCTGGTGGGCGTGGCATCCCCCCTCATCGTGCACATCGTCACGAGACCCCTGCGACCGACTCTGGGCTGGGCGGTGGGGGCTGGAGCACTCGCACTGCCTGCGCTCGGCGTCGTGCTGTCGGCGGTGAGCTACGCGGGCACCGACTTCTCGATCGAGCTCTGGTGGGCACCGATCGCCCTGGCTCTGGCCATCATCGGCCTCGGTCCGTACCTGCCTGCTCGGGTACTCGGGGTGTTGGGGGGGAGCGCGATCGCTATCTCGACGGCGGGCGCCCTCGTCATTCTCGGTGCCCGGCCGGATGCGTGGGGTCCGGTCGCCAGGTTCGTGATCATTGCGACGCCAGCGACACTAGCGCTCGCCGCCATGGTTGCGTTCTGCTATGCAGTCGTCAGCACCGTGCTGCCGCTGTTGGAGCGCCCGTCGCGCATCCTTGTAGCGGGTCGCTCGGTTCGCGACGAGGCCGCCGAGCAGGTTGAACGGGTGACTCTCGCGCAGTTGACCGCGCGGGCAGTGCCGTTCATCGAGGGTCTGGCAGATTCCGGTGTTGTGACCCCCGAGAGCCGCGCACTGGCGGGCCAGATCGCGCGCCGCCTGCGGGACGATCTTGTTACGCAGGGCTCGGTGAGTTGGCTGGATTCGATCGCCGAGCAGTCCCGTCTGGTTGTGGTTGACCCGCACCGACTTGCGCGGCGAATGACGAATCCGCAGCGCACTGCCCTGCGGGCACTACTGGCAGCGGTGCTCGCGACCCCCGGAACGGACACGGGCTCCTTGATGGTCGAGTTGCGGCGGGCCACCGACGGTGCGACTGCAGTCGCCGTCAGCCTGGACATGGCGCTGCCCGAGGGCCGACGCATCATGCACCTCGCTCCCTACTACCTGACCCTTGATGCGGCCGTCGAGGATCTCGCGGTGAGCCGGCACGGCATCTCGTTCCGCGTCACGCCGCGGGACGCACCCTAGCCGCCCGCGCCGTGCCGTCAGAGCCCTGGCCGCCCGCCGTGCCGTCAGTGCTGGCCGCCCGTCTGCCCGGGCCGCCGTCAGGCGCCGGAGTGACCCGCCGAGCCCAACTCGCGCGTCGCCTCGACGACTCGCGCCGCCATGGCGGTCTCGGCAAGCTTGCCCCAGGCGCGGGGGTCGTAGACCTTCTTGTTGCCGACCTCGCCATCGACCTTCAGCACCCCGTCGTAGTTGCGGAACATTGTGTCGGCGATCGACCGGGTGAACGCGTATTGGGTATCGGTGTCGATGTTCATCTTCACGACGCCGTTGGCGACTGCGGTCGCGATCTCCTCGGGGGACGACCCGGACCCACCGTGAAACACGAGGTCGAGCGGGTGCGCGGCGGTGCCGTACTTGGCCTGGAGACCCTCCTGGATCGTGCCGAGCAACTCCGGCTTGAGCTTGACGTTGCCGGGCTTGTAGACCCCGTGCACGTTGCCGAAGGTCAGCGCGGCCATGTAGCGACCCTGCTCGCCCAGCCCTAGCGCCTCCACCGTCGCGATCGCGTCATCGAGGGTCGTGTAGAGGTGCTCGTTGATGTCGTGGCTCACGCCGTCCTCCTCCCCTCCGACGACGCCGATCTCCACCTCGAGAATTGCGTTGATGGCCTTCATGCGCGGCAGCAGAGTCTGTGCGATCTCCAGATTCTCGGCAAGCGGCACAGCCGAGCCGTCCCACATGTGTGACTGGAAGATCGGGTTGCGGCCGGCCTTGACCGCCGCCTCGGACGCCTCGATAAGCGGAATCACGAAACCGTCGAGCGCATCCTTCGGGCAATGGTCCGTGTGCAGGGCGACCGTGACGGGGTAGTTCTTGGCCACCTCGGTCACGAAGGCCGCGAACGCCAGAGCCCCGGATGCCCGTGCCTTCACCGTCTGGCCCGCGAAGTAGTCAGCGCCACCCGTCGTCACCTGAATGATGCCGTCGGAGCCGGCCTCGGTGAGACCCTGGAGCACGGCGTTGATGGTCGACGATGACGAGACATTGATCGCCGGGTAGGCGAAGCCGTGGTTCTTGGCCTTGTCGAGCATCTCGGCGTACTGGTCTGGGGTGGCGACAGGCATCGGTGCTCTTTCCTCAAGTGCGGGTGGGGTCCGAAACGAAAGTCTAGCGAGGGCGGGCGATAGGCTGGTCGGGCGCTGGTTCGCCAAGCAACTCCACCACAGCGTTCGGTTCTCTTGCACGGGATGTGCCCAGAAAAATGTCGACCTCCAAGACGTCAACGCTGTTCCTTCACCCCGATCGCAACCTCGCCCTCGAACTGGTGCGGGCGACGGAGGCGGCAGCCATCCGTGCCGTGCCGTTCATCGGGAAGGGTGACAAGCTCGGTGCCGACGGCGCAGCCGTTGATGCGATGCGCAAATTCCTCGGCACCGTCGACTTCGACGGCCTTGTGGTCATCGGCGAAGGGGAGAAGGACAACGCGCCGATGCTGTTCAACGGCGAACACGTCGGAACCGGCGCTGGGCCGGCATGCGATATCGCGGTGGATCCCATCGACGGAACCTCTCTGACTGCGGCCGGGCGCCAGAACGCGATCTCTATGATTGCCGTCTCCGACCGCGGCACGATGCTCGACGCATCCAGTGTGTTCTACATGGACAAGATCGTGACGGGCGCCGAGGGCCGCGGAGTCATCGACATCCGAATGCCGATCGGCGAGAACATCCGGGCGTTCGCGAAAGCGAAGGGAAAGCCCGTGAGCGAGATCGTCGTGGCGGTGCTCGATCGACCGCGCCACGAGGAGCTGATCGAGCAGATCCGCGCGACCGGCGCAGGCACTCGCCTGATGCTCGACGGGGACGTCGCCGGCGGCATCAACGCCGCCCTGTACGGCACCCGCATCGATATCTGCGCGGGCATCGGGGGCAGCCCCGAGGGCGTCGCGACGGCGTGTGCGATCAAGGCTCTTGGCGGAGTGATCCAGGCAATCCTTGCCCCCAAAACCGACGAGGAACGCGCCAAGGGCGACGCAGCCGGTCTGCTGTTCGATCACGTCTACGACGCCGACAGCCTCGTGCGCAGCGACAACACCTTCTTCGTCGCGACCGGTGTGACCGACGGCGGGCTCGTGCGGGGGGTGCGGCGGCTCGGCCCGATCATCCGCACGGAGAGCATCGTGCTCAGGTCACGCTCGGGAACGATCCGTCGCGTCGAGGCCGATCACCTCGCCGAGAAGTGGCTCGACTGACCCTGCCCGGCACCGAGGTCGTCAAGAAGGTGGGTGCTTCGCCGAGACAACCCACCGTCTAAGCGGTCTCGAGGATGTGAACCTAGCCCCACTAAGCAGTCTTCCTCGAGCCCTTAGTCTCGGTCGGCGCCACCCCCGGCAGCTCGAGCCCGGGCAGCTCGAGTTCGGGACGCCCGACGCCGTCGAGCTCGTCCAACGACGCGAGCTCGAGCTCGACCGCGGTGAGCTGCTTGGGGGACTGGTCGAGGGTGGCCGCAGTTCCGATCACCTTTGACTCGTCGAGGGCACTGAGCTTTCGGGCGGTCACGAGCACGCGCGTCTCGAGCGAGTTGGCGAACTGGTTGTAGGCGCCCACGGTCGAGTCGATCGACCGCCGCAACTTGTCGGCGTGCTCCGAGAGGGTCGCGAGACGACCGTAGAGCTCCTTGCTCAGGTCGAACAGGGTCTTGGCCTGATCGGTCAGTACGTCTTGTTGCCAGGAGAAGGCGACGGTCTTGAGCACCGACCACAGGGTAACCGGGGACGCGAGCGCGACCCGCTTGCCGAACGCGTAGTCCATGATGCCCGGGTCGGCCTCGAGGGCCGACGACACGAGCGACTCGCTCGGGATGAAGGCGATCACGAGCTCGGGGGACGCTTCGAGCCCCGCCCAGTACGTCTTGCTCGCGAGAGTATCGATGTGGCCGCGCAGCACCTTGACATGCTGCTTGATCAGGGCCTCCCGACGCGCGCCCTCTTCGCCGGTCGCGGTGACAGCGATCTGGCTCGCCTCGAGGTAAGCAGTGAACGGCACCTTGGCGTCGACGGCGATGTTCTTGCCGCCGGGCAGGTGGATGACCATGTCGGGTCGACCGGCGCCGACATCCGAGCTGATGCTCGACTGCACGTCGAAGTCGACCCGCTCGATGAGGCCGGCCGCCTGCACAACATTGCGCAACTGGGTCTCGCCCCACACGCCCCGCGTTGAGTTGCTGCGCAGCGCCGATGCCAGAGACTCGGCGGTCGAGCGCAGGCGTTCCTCGGACTCGGTGGCCGCCCGCAGCTGTTGCGTGAGCTCGCCGTGCTGCATGCTGCGCTGGGTCTCGAGTTCCGTGACCTTGTGCTGCATGGTGCGCAGCGATTCCTGCACCGGAGTGAGGGCCTGGAGCACCTTCGACTCGCGCTGTTCGCGCTCGGCCTGAGTCTGGGCATCCACCCGTTGGCGCTCCATCACCTCGCGGTACTGAGCCTGAAGAGAGTCGACCTGCTCGCGCAGCGCCTGAGCGGTCGCATGGATGGCCGCGCGCTCCGCCGCGAGCTGACCTTGTACGGCCTGCTCGTCCGCGCGCAGCTGGGCCAAGGCGGCTGCGTGACGGGCCTCGATCACAGCCGGGTCTGTTCCGGTGGCTCGACGCCGCCCGGCCAGTAGACCGATGACAGCACCCAGCGCGGCCCCGGCTGCGAGGCCGACGAGAAGAGCGATGATCGGGTCCATGCGCCCAGTGTGACACTGGCGACGGACATTGCGGCTCCGACCCGTCGCTATCCAGCGAGCTCGGGTGATTGTTCCGAAAATGTCCATGGCTAGAGTTAAGAAATGACGATTCTCGACCACTGGATCAACGGCGCACGTGCTGCCGGAGCATCGACCCGCACCTCGCCGGTCTACAACCCCGCCGAGGGCACGGTATCGCGGGACGTACGCCTCGCGACCGTCGCCGACGTCGACACCGCCGTGCAGGCCGCCAAGGCCGCATTCCCCGCGTGGGCCGACGCGTCGCTGGCCAAGCGTCAGACCGTGCTGTTCGCGTTCCGTGAGCTGCTCAACGCGCGCAAGGCCGAGGTCGCTGCGATCCTCACTAACGAGCACGGCAAGGTCACGAGCGACGCGCTGGGCGAGGTCGCGCGCGGGCTCGAAGTCGTGGAGTTCGCGACATCCATTCCGCACCTCATGAAGGGTGAGTACTCGGAGAACGTCTCGACTGGCGTCGATGTCTACTCGCTCCACCAGCCGCTCGGCGTGGTGGGCATCATCAGCCCGTTCAACTTTCCCGCGATGGTGCCGCTGTGGTTCTTCCCCATCGCGATTGCCGCGGGCAACACCGTCGTGCTCAAGCCCAGCGAGAAGGACCCGTCGGCCGCGATCTGGATGGCCGAACTGCTCAAGGAGGCCGGGCTGCCCGACGGTGTCTTCAACGTCGTGCACGGCGACAAGGAGTCGGTGGATGCCCTCCTCGAGCACCCCGACGTGCAGTCGATCTCGTTCGTCGGGTCCACTCCCATCGCGAAGTACATCTACGAAACGGCATCCCGGCACGGCAAGCGGGTGCAGGCTCTGGGGGGCGCGAAGAACCACATGCTCGTGCTCCCCGACGCGGACCTCGACCTCGTCGCGGACTCGGCGGTCAACGCGGGCTTCGGTTCGGCGGGCGAGCGCTGCATGGCCATCTCGGTGGTCGTGGCGGTCGAGCCGGTCGCCGATGAGCTGATCGCCAAGATCCGGGAGCGGATGTCGGGCCTCACCGTCGGCGACGGAACCCGCGGCTGCGACATGGGTCCGCTCATCACCCGCGAGCACCGCGACAAGGTCGCGAGCTACATCGACGTCGCGATCGCAGATGGTGCGACTGTCGTGGTCGACGGCCGTGGCATCCAGGTCGACGGCGCGGCAGACGGTTTCTGGCTCGGCCCGACCCTCATCGACAACGTGACGACCGACTCGGATGTCTACAAGCACGAGATCTTCGGTCCAGTGCTCTCGGTCGTGCGGGTCGCGACCTACGACGAGGGCCTCGCCCTGATCAACTCCAGCCGCTACGGCAACGGAACCGCGATCTTCACCAACGATGGCGGGGCCGCGCGGCGCTTCCAGCGGGAGGTGACTGTCGGCATGGTCGGCATCAACGTGCCGATTCCCGTGCCGGTCGGGTACTTCTCGTTCGGCGGCTGGAAGGACTCGCTGTTCGGCGACACCAAGGCTTACGGACCCGACGCCATCCACTTCTTCACGCGGCAGAAGGCGATCACGTCTCGCTGGCTCGACCCGAGCCACGGCGGGATCAATCTGGGGTTCCCGCAGAACGGCTAGCGTCGCCTGTCGTCGACCCAGCCTGACGACGCGGGGGTTTGTTGACGTCGCTGGCGCTGCAGCAGCCGCGCACACAACAAACTGCCGCGCAGTCTGGTGGGCTTCGCTACACCAGCGCGCCGACCCGCTTGAGGGTCGTGCCCACGGCCTCGGCGAGTCCGCCCATGTCGGATGCCCCGTGCCGGTCGGCCGCGTGCACAATGATCGCGGCGCACGCCTCGGCGTCAGCGAGAGCGTTGTGGTGGGCGAAGTCCTCGAAGCCGGCAGCCATTGCGGCCGATGGCAGCCGGTACGAGTCGAGGTGATAGGTGCGCCGGGCAACCTGCAGGCTGCACAGGTAGTCGAAGCTCGGGCTGGGCACGAACGACGCAGCGCTCGCCGCCGCGATCACGCCCATGTCGAATCCCGCGTTATGAGCGACGAGCACGTCGTTCTCGGCGAACGACTGCAGGTCGTGCAGCTGTTCACTCCAGAGCAGGGCGTCCGTGACATCCGCTGCCATGATGCCGTGGATGCGCACGTTCCATTCGAGAAAAGCGTCGTGGCCGAAAGGAGGCCGGATGAGCCAGTAGGCGGTGTCGACAACGCGACCGCTCCGCACCTTCACCAGGCCGACGGAGCACGCGCTCGCCGGCGAATTGTTGGCGGTCTCGAAGTCAATTGCGGTGAAGTCCAGCGGCACAGGTTGATGTTCACACGAGCGACCGACCTCGCCCGGGAGGGCACGCCGCGACAACGAGAACGAGGCGGGAGCGTGCGGGAGCGTGCGGGATCAGCCGGGATGTGCGCTCAGCGCGAGCCCGGTCGGCATGCTCGTGTCGAGCACTACTCCCGCTTGGGCCTCGCCAGGAGTGATCGCCCGCGTCGCGCCGGTCCACTCATCCCGGAGCTCGCCGGGCCCGCACCGCCAGCGCACGGTGCGCCCGACGTCGTCAGCACCGACAACGAAGATCGCAAGCCTGGATCCATCCTCGCGGGCAGTCGTCGCCAGCCCGGCAATCGGCTCATCGGTCTCGGCGTGGACAATGCGCGCCTTCCGATCGGCCGTGCGCCACCGACGAGCGATGTCGAGGCCCGTGCGTACTGTGGCGCGGTGGTCGTCGTCCCATCCCGCGATGTCGCCCATGAGAATCCACGGACCGGCCAGGAGGTAGGGGGCCAAGCGACTGCGCACCGGAAGATCCTCGTCGCCCATGTAGGCGCTGCCCCAACTCGACGGCAGGTATCGACCGAGGCCGAGTTTCGCCACGCGATTGAACTCGGACCGGCACCAGTCGTCGCCAATCGTTGTGTCGTGGTGAGCGATCATTGCGAGGTCAAGGGGGCGTCCGCCGTTCCAGCAGTTCTCGATTATCAGCGCGGGATGCCGCTGCCGCAACTCCGCAAGGATCCCGAACCACCCGGCTGCCGCCGCCCGCTTACCCATCGCGGCATCGTGGGTGTGGTGGGTCGCGTCGCATCGAGCAATGGTTTCGAAGTCGTGCAGCAGCCAGTCCATCCCGGCGCGCACGAGGGCGTCGAGTTGGCCGAGTACAGCGGCGGCTGCGGGCGCGTGCCCGAGACACACCACGTTGGTGCGGAACGAGAGAAGAAGGCGTTCGCCGCGCCAGGTCGCGAGCCAGTCGGGATGGGCTTGCGCGACCGAGGAGGCCGGGTCGGCATTCCCGGCGGCGACCCACAGGCCCAACCGCATCCCTCGCGCGTGTGCCTGATCCGCAAGAGCCGTGACCCCGCCCGTGTAGGAGGAGTGGGCGACCCAGTCCGCGACGTGCGCCTCCCACCCCCGGTCGATCGTCGGGCATCGTTGCGACGATGAGGGCTCGCAGCCATTCCTCTGTATCATCGTGCGTACCTTCCCCCGCCCGGAATAGAAGAATTGGAGCGCCGCCCCCGCCAGAGGCGTGGCTGGCGATCACTGCGAGGCCGGTCTCGTCCACGACGAGTTCGAGGTGCACCGTCGAACTCTCGCGGAGGGCGAGGGCGAGCGCGACCTGCCCCGAGCTGGACGTGGCTTCGATCGTGCACCAGCCCGGGGCATCCTGAAATCGGTCTGCGGCAGTCGGGGGATCGCCGACCGCTCGGTACCACGTCATGTCGCTGCCGTCGTCGGACGGAAAGGCAAAGGCTGCGCCCGAGTCGACGTTGAGGGCTGCAGCATCAGCGGCGGCATACGGACCGCTGATCAGGGTGCGCGGCTGATCGAGGTCGAGGGTCTCAATCGTCAGCCCTCTGAACTTTGCGTCCCAACTGAAGGGTCGCAGCACTCGAACCGTGGCATCCTGCCAGCCGAGGAAAGCGAGCTGTGCGACGCCGGGCTCTGTCGATGGGGCGGGGTCAAAGTGTGCGGGCTCGGTCATCCAGAATTCTCCCGGTCGTCGGCAGCGTTGGGGCGATACTAACGGCCCGGCCTCGAAGCGCCCGCCGGTACGCTTGGGTTCCGTGGCTCTCACTATCGCGATCGTCGGACTGCCCAATGTCGGCAAGTCCACCCTGTTCAATGCGCTGACCAAGAACTCCGTGCTCGCGGCAAACTACCCGTTTGCGACGATCGAGCCGAACGTCGGCGTGGTGAACCTGCCCGACCCGCGCCTGGCCGTGCTTGCGGGCATTTTCGGGAGCGAGCGCATCCTGCCTGCACCCGTGTCGTTCGTCGACATCGCGGGCATCGTGAAGGGTGCAAGCGTGGGGGAGGGGCTCGGCAACAAGTTCCTCGCCAACATTCGTGAGGCGGATGCGATCGCGCAGGTGATCCGCGGCTTTACCGACGCCGACGTGGTGCACGTCGATGGCAAGGTCGATGCGGCATCCGACATGGAGACCATCAACACCGAGCTGATCCTCGCCGACCTCCAGACGCTGACGAAGGCGATCGAGCGGTACGAGAAGGAGGTCAAGACCAAGCGCGCCGAACCGGTGGTGCTGGAGACTGCCCTCGCGGCGCAGAAGGTTCTGGACTCGGGTAAGCCCTTGAGCGCATCCGGGCTTGATCTCGCACCCATCCGCGAGCTCGGGCTGCTGACCGCCAAGCCCTTCATCTACGTCTTTAATGTCGACGAGGCGATTCTGACGGATGCCTCGAAAAAGGCCGCGCTCGCAGCGCTGGTGGCCCCGGCTCACGCGGTCTTCCTCGACGCCAAGCTCGAGTCAGAGCTCATCGACCTCGACGATACGGACGCCGCAGAGCTCCTCGCTTCGACCGGGCAGGAGGAGAGCGGCCTCGACCAACTCGCGCGCATCGGCTTCGACACCCTGGGCCTCCAGACCTACCTCACCGCTGGCCCGAAGGAGAGCCGCGCCTGGACGATCACGAAGGGTTGGAAGGCGCCGCAGGCCGCAGGGGTGATCCACACCGACTTCGAGAAGGGCTTCATCAAGGCAGAAGTGATCGGCTTCGATGACCTGGTCGCAACCGGCTCGATCGCCGAGGCTCGCGCGAAGGGCAAGGCGCGCATCGAGGGCAAGGACTACGTGATGCAGGACGGCGACGTGGTGGAGTTTCGCTTCAACAACTAGGTGGCTCGATGGCTCCGACTTCGCGCTGAGCGAGGGGACAAGTCGACGGAGGCCGTACCGCCAACGAAGGAATCTCCCCCCGGGCTGACAACATCATCAGGGCTCGGCATGTCCTCGTGCCCGCGTTCATCCGCGCTCTGTCGCACACGGCATGGCCAGCACAACAAGGACGGATCGGCGTGGGCCCGCCCGAGAGTATATGTTTGCGGCTGAACACTCGAGCCTTCCAGACCCGACGATCGGCCTCTTTATCGAGACTGGCATCTCAGCAGGGAACCTTGTGCAGAGGTAGTCGATGATGCGTCGCGAAACCTGAAGGTCGAGCTTGCGCAGCTGCCGAAGTGTCGTCGCCGTGTACTCGACCTCAAAGGCCAAGCTCGCGCCTCACTTCGGATGCCGAGTAGTGCGGCTCTTGTCGTTCAAGGGCAGCGATGGCGAGCAGGTAGTCGGCACGGTCCGCTAGGAAGTCGTCGAGCGCGCGCTTAACGTAGTAGCTCTTGCTGCGACCAGTCTCGCGGGCGAGGCGGTCGAGCATCGCGTCCTGTTCCGCATTGAGTCGTACCGACAGCATGGTGACCTCCCATCGAAAATTGTACGACATGCACGACATGTATGACGGCCGAGTCGGCCGCGATCCTGTGGGGTGGAGCATCCGCCTATCCGATCGTGTAGAGCACGCCTTTTCCGCGAGCGAGTCGTGCGTTGAGGAAGGTGATCATCTTGTTCCGCAGTGAGATGAGGTGCTCGACGTACCATTCGGTTTCGTCTCGAAACAACCCTCGTCCCCCGGCGATGAGTGACTTGATGTCGGCATCCCGAGTTCGGGCGATGTCTTCTCGCACGGCAGCGATGCGATCGGGATCGATCACTCCGTGGTACGCCTTCCAACCGCGATCGGTATTGGTTACCCACCCACGCACCAGCTCGATGGCGGGCCGGTACTCGGGCGGCTCGGTGTGCCACAAAGCCTGAAAGTCCTTGAATGTTCGTCGACACCCACCCACTTGCGTCGGCCCTCCTGACCCCAGAAACGCGGCTATGGACCCGAGATCGACGGCTTCGCGGGGTCGCCGAAGGCATTTCCGTGGCATACCTGCACTAGGCGTGTCGCGGCTGCTCTGAGCACGTGCGGGCGGGACAGCCAACTGCGCATCACCCAACGCATAGCCGGTCCCGCCTGGACTACGGCGTCGGGCTGCTCGGTCGAGGGCGGGTTGAGGGAGACTCCAAAGAATCCCGCAACCAGCAGAAGAACGATCCCAATACGGCCAGGAAGCGTCGGCTCGAATCTCCAGCCCGAATGCGGCTGTGGGGGGCGGGCAGGGGAGCTGGACGGTATCAAAGTGATACCATCGATTCATGGCAATGACCCTGCGACTGACCGATGAGCAGAAACGCGCGCTCGCTCTGCTCGCTGAGGCGCAGGGCATCAGCAAGCAGGAGGCGACAACGCGCGCCATCACCGAAGCGGCCGCCCGTCACGTGCGCGTTGAGCGCGTGTCGGAGCTCTCGGCTGTGGCCCGCGAGAGATACGCCGGGCTGCTCGACCGACTCGCGCGGTGACCGTCGAGTACCTCGGCCTGGAGGATCTGCTCGCGCTCGCGGCTGATCTCGGTGTGCCCGCGTTCCGCGACCTCGGACTTCTGGATGCCGCCTCGCTTCGACCCCAGACCACCCTGTACGGCCAGGATGCCTACGGGAGCATCCACGAGAAGGCGGCGGTTCTCCTCGAGTCGCTCACACGCAATCACGCATTGGTCGACGGGAACAAGCGACTGGGCTGGCTCGCGACGGTCGTGTTCTACGGGCTCAACGGCATCCATCTCGATGCGCCTGAAGACGACGCTTACGCTCTCGTCATCGCGGTCTCGACAGGGGAACTCGGCTACGACGAATCGGCGACCTGCCTCGCGACTTGGGCCATTAACCGGACCCCAAGTGAGTCGACCTAAGTCGCGAGTTCTTCGCGCAGGCGCGGCTCGACCCTGTGCTCGGGCTTCACACCCGACGTGTCGGCGTAGAGGGCACGGATGCGGTCCATATCGTTCGAGATGTCGCCGGTGAGGTCGATGGTCGGACCAAGCCCGGTGGTCTTCGTCGTGCTGAGGCCGAACACGTCGCCCGACTCGATGCGCGAAAGCGCATGTCGAGCCTCCATGTGATCGCAAGCATGAAAACGAAGTCACAGTGAGAAGTGTGCGGTGCGCCGACCAGGACGGTCGGTCGGTCGGGCGCCGGCTCTGACACCATCCGCCACGAACTGAACGCCCAGAACATCCGCGCAATGAGGCGTCGAAAAGACATGGATCAAGACTAGGCGACCACAATATTGAACAATGCGGGGTGTATCGCCCTCGTTGAGGCTCTGGCTTTTTGGGACTCGAAGCGACCTTTCACCAAGAAGCTCCACGGCTCCCGCCGCGGAATCCACGCCACCCCCGCTACCCTGACGCCATGACCGACTACGAGATCCTCGAACTCGGCGCCTTTGCCCAGTGGCGCGACCACTTCGGCGGTTTCCGGCCGCGCACCTCGCGAGGCGGGCGTCGCGTCGTCGATCACGAGCTGGAGGCTCAGTTCATTGGAATGACCGCGAACTCCTATGAGCCAGGGGAGCAAGCCGGATACTGGCATGCGCACTCTCGCATCGAGGAACTCTACGTGTTTCTGGAGGGTCGCGGGCAGATGGGCCTCGACGACGACATCGTCGATGTCGGGCCGGGCACCGTCATCCGGGTAGGGCAGGGGGTGTGGCGCACCTGGCGGTGCCTGCCAGACAGCAGCGAGGGGTTGCGGTGGCTATGCATCCGCGCGGGCGGTGAGCCGATTCTGGCGATCCCGGATGACGCCGCGCCCGACTTCGATCGCCCGTCGCCTTGGGTGTGATTGAACGACTACGGCGTCGGGCTCGGCTCGGGCACGGCATCGAAACCGCACTGGGCGATCTCCTGATCGACTTGTAGTGTGAGCCGCTCCTTGCCGGCGGCGTAAGCATCGGCGACGGTACCCGAGTAAATCGTGTTGTCGGCCGAGTCGAGGTTGACTGCCGAGGCATCCTCACAGAGGTGGAAGACGTTGCCGGACTTGGTCCAGTAGACGAGGTTCTCGCCGGTGATCGCCACGACCTGCTGGGTTTCGGCGTCGAACTGCTCGGTCGAGGGCGGGTTGAGGGAGACTCCAAAGAATCCCGCAACCAGCAGAAGCACGATCGCAATACCACCGGCGATGCCCTTCTGCTTGCCGTCCATGTCCTTGTTGAGGAAGATCATGATGATCAGCGGCAAGAAGGCGATGATCGTGATAATCGCGCCCAGCTGGTTCTGCACGAAGAACCGCGTCTTGTCGGAACGGGAAGCCGGGTCGAGTCGATTGGCTTGCTTCCAGAGCAGAGACCCGCCAATGGCCAGCGCACCGATGACCACGAGGAGCACGATCAGCAGAATCAGGTTAACGGGGTTCTGACGCAGCACCCAGAAGATCGCGAAGACCTCCGCACCGATGGCCAGGAGCCACAGCACCGCGGCCATCACCCGGAACCCGACGGCCTTGCGCTTCGCCTCGGGGGTCGGCTTCCAGCCCGACTCCTCAGCCTCGCTGGCCTTCGTGGATTCGACCCTAACGACCCTCTTCTCAGTCTTCGCCATGTGTATGCCCCTCCTGGATTCTTGCCACGAGCATAGCGATGCTGCGCACCCACACAACGGCGATACTGGAGTGCGTGACCGACCTCCCGATGTTCCCGCTCGGCTCAGTGCTGTTCCCGCACATGCCCCTGCTGCTCAAGGTGTTCGAAGACCGCTACCTCATCATGCTGTCGCAGATCCTTCAGGACGAACCGTCAGAATTCGGGGTTGCGCTGATCGAGAGAGGGCAGGAGGTCGGTGGCGGCGAGCAACGCTTCACGGTTGCCACGGTCGCACAGGTTACCCAACTCGACACCGCTGAGGGATTCGTCGTGCTGGTCGCGGAGGGCGGCCGGCGCGTCCAGGTCGATGAATGGCTTGAGGATGACCCGTACCCCCGCGCCGCGGTGCAGGTGCTCCCCGAACTCGTGTGGGACGACGACCTGCAGCCACTGCGCGACCGCGCTGAAGAAGCGGTTAGGCGCATCATCGCTGTGGCCAGCGAGTTCGCCGACCAGACCTGGCACAGCGATGTCACCCTCGCTGACGACCCGGTGGCTGCCGCCTGGCAGCTTGCGGCGATCGCCCCCTTCGGTCCGCTCGACCAGATGACCCTGCTGGCATCCACGACGGCACAGCAACTCCTCGAGAACGTCATCGAGCTCGCGGAGGGCGTCGAGCTAACCCTGCGAGCACCGTGGGTCGACGACGATGAAATGCCAGACTGAAGGCCTACACCCACGCCATGACAGATGTGCAGACGCGCGCTACGACGACATCGCAGCGCGCCGACACACGGCCTTTCCTCGCTTCAGATTTCAGTACTCGCGGCCACCGAGGCTGATAGCGTCGCAGCGTGTCCCCCTCGCCTTCCTTCGAGATTCCGGTGTCCGACATCCTGGGCTGGGATGTGAGCACGTGGTCACCCGCGCTCGCCCACTGGTCCGCGGCGATTGCCACACAGGATCGCCCTCTCGAATGTCTCGAGATCGGTGCTGGTCCCGGCGGTCCGTCCCTCTGGCTGGCTTCTCTGGGCAACAATGTGGTGTGCTCGAATGTGTCGAACAGCGCTGAGCTCGCGCGCCCGCTGCATTCCCGTTATCCCGCTATTGAGGGGATCGAGTATAGCGATGTTGATGCCCTCCACATTCCGTGGGTCGGCCGCTTCGACGTCATTGTTCTCAGGTCGGTTCTTGGCGGCATTCACCCAGCGGACCTACCGACCCTGAAGTTGGTCATTGCCGAGATCTTGGTTGCCCTCAAGCCCGGCGGCCGGCTTCTGTTTGCCGAGAATGTGCGCGGCACGGTGCTCCATAGGCTGGCCCGCGCCGCTGCAGTCGGCCGGAGGTCCGGTTCATTGAGGTACCCCTCGGTGGCCGAACTGCGGTCCATTCTCAACGGATTCAGCAGCTCGGAGATCAAGACCACGGGAGTTCTCGCACTGTTCGGCATCCGCGAATCTCACCGCACCGCACTAGCGCGTGCCGACGTGGCGCTTTTCAACCGGCTCGTCCCGTCGACTTGGCGTTATGTTGCCTACGGTTCTGCCACGAAGTGATACCCCTTTTGGTTGGTAGGCTTACCGCGCAACTGAATACCGGGCCGCAACACGATGCGGGAGAGTTCGATCCGTACAGGGGTTGAACACCGAAGGAGCAAGCCTCCCCGCCAATCTCTCAGGTTCACGTACCGCACCGACTGGCCACTCTGGAAAGCGCGCTGGAGCATTGCTCCAGGGCCGCCGACGGTGAAAGTGTCCTCGCACGACAAGCGACGGCGCGAAGCTCTCAGGCCCCACACAGAGGGGGAGTTCTTTCTTAGCAGCCGTGCATCCAGGAGAACTCCGTGAGCGATCGAACATCCCCCCTCCATCAGGTGCACGTCGACGCTGGCGCGAGCTTCACCGACTTCGCGGGCTGGCAGATGCCGGTGCGCTACAGCTCCGATCTGGCGGAGCACCACGCCGTGCGCACGGCGGCCGGCATCTTCGACATCTCGCACATGGCCGAGGTCGAGGTCTCCGGCGCGGGCGCCGGCGCATTCCTCGACTACGCGCTCGCGGGCAAGCTCTCGGCAATCTCGCTCGGGCAGGCCAAGTACTCGCTGCTGCTTGCGGAATCGGGTGGCATCATCGACGACCTCGTGGTCTATCGGCGAGCGGATGACGCGTTCCTCGTCGTCGCCAATGCGGGCAATCGCGTACCGGTCGTCGCCGCGCTCACCCAGCGCGCGAGCGGGTTCGACGTGAACCTCATGGACGTGAGCGACGACATCGCCCTCATCGCCGTGCAGGGTCCGCGCTCGCGCGGCATCCTTGAGGCAACACAGGGTATAAACCCGCTTACGACCCCGCTCGACGAGCTCACGTACTACCGGAGCACGGAGGCGAGCTTCGGCGACGTGCCGCTCATGATCGGGCGCACCGGCTACACCGGCGAAGACGGCTTCGAGCTCTATATCGCCGCAGACTCGGCAGCGGCGCTCTGGACCGAGCTCGTGGCCGCCGGCGCCCCGTTCGGTCTCGTTCCCGCTGGGCTCGCGAGCCGCGACACCCTCCGGCTCGAGGCAGGAATGCCCCTTTACGGCCACGAGTTGAACCTCGAGACGTTGCCGGAGCAGGCCGGCCTCGGCCGAGTCGTCGCGCTGGCGAAAGAGGGCGATTTCGTGGGCCGCGCCGCAGTCGAGGCTGGCCCCGCTGCCGACGCGCGCGTGCTGGTCGGGCTCCGTGCTGAGGGCAAGCGCGCCGGGCGAGCCGACTACCTCGTCTATGACGGCGAGCACGAGGTCGGCGTCATCACGAGCGGTGCGCTATCGCCGACCCTTGGGTATCCGATCGCCATGGCGTACGTGCACCCGGCGAGCTCCGCGGCGGGTACCACGCTCGACATCGACGTTCGCGGAAGTCGCGTCGCGGCATCCGTCGTTCCGCTGCCGTTCTATAAGAAAGAAGAGAACCATGGCTGATCCGAAACAACTCAAGTACACGGCCGAGCACGAGTGGGTGCTCGTCGAGGGCACCGTCGCGACAGTAGGCATCACGGCCTA
>JBJXDR010000092.1:0-9822 GCA_046155245.1 Rhodoglobus sp.
CCCCCGGTCACCCCCACCCGCACGCTCGGCCCTTACCCTGGCCATGGTTTCGCGCTCACCCGAATGAGCTCGAGACCGTCCCCCATAAGAAGTGAGGTCCTCCACAAGCTACCGGGTGCTTGTACCCCGCCCTTAGACCCCAGTGCGGGGGACCCGCATTCGGGGGTCGCGGGGGCTGACGTGCCTCCGGAGTCTAGGCTTGTAGCGGCATCCGCCACCCCCACCCCCGCTCGTAGGAGACGCCATGCCGCGGCCCCCGATGTCCGTTCAGCTGTACACCGTCAGGGATCAGTTCGCCGCTGATCCGGTGGCGACAGCGGAGCGCTTGAGGTCGATCGGCTTCACCTGTGTCGAACCGTTCGGGCTCACGGGCTTGGCCGACCAGATCGAGGCCGCGCTCAGCGCCTCGGGCCTAACGGCGCCGACAGCTCACGCATCCCTCATCGGTGGCGAGCACGATGCGGCTTTCGCCGCCGCTCAGCGCCTCGGCGTCACCACCCTCATCGACCCCTTCGTGCCCGAGGAGCTCTGGACCAGCCGCGACAGCGTCGAGGCGCTCGCCGCGAAGCTCACGGCAGTTGCGGATGCCGCGGCTGACCGTGGTCTTCAGGTGGGGTACCACAACCACTGGTGGGAGCTCGAGAATCACATCGATGGCACCCCCGCCTTGGAGGTGTTCGCCGATCGTCTCGGGGAGAACGTTGTACTCGAGGTGGACGCGTACTGGGCCGCGGTCGGCGGGGTGGATCCGGTCGGCCTGCTGACGAGGCTCGGCTCGCGCGTGGCAGCCATCCACGTCAAGGACGGCCCGGCCACGCGCGACACCAAGGCGCAACTGCCCGCGGGGCAGGGAGTAATCCCAATAGCCGACGTGCTCGCGGCGGCCCCCCAGGCTCGCCCGGTCGTCGAGTTCGACGACTACGCCGGTGACATGTTCGACGGACTCACGGCAAGCTTTGCGTTCCTGCGCAGCCTTGGGGTCGACGCGTGACCGGTTCGGGCCCGGTCGGGGTCGGTGTCATCGGCGCGGGCGTCATCAGCAATCAGTACCTCGAGAACCTGATGGCGGCACCGGATGTGCGGGTCGTCATGGTGGCGGACCTCGACGTCGACCGTGCTGCGGCGCAGGCCAGCACGTACGGTGTAGCGGCGAGCGGCTCAGTTTCTGAGTTGCTTGCCCGCGACGACATCGAGATCGTCGTCAACCTGACGATTCCCGCGGCCCACGTGTCCGTCGGGCTCGACGTGCTCTCGGCGGGCAAGCACGTGTGGAGCGAGAAGCCGTTCGCTCTCGATCTTGAGAGTGGCAGCGCCCTCCTCGCCGAGGCGAACCGTCTCGGTCTTCGCGTGGCATGCGCCCCCGATACCGTGCTCGGCGCGGGAATCCAGACCGGTCGCCGCTTGGTCGAGGCGGGAGCGATCGGCACCCCGCTCACGGCGCTCACGCTGTTCCAGGTGTCAGGGCCCGAGACGTGGCATCCGAACCCCGACTTTCTCTACGCGCGCGGCGGCGGACCGCTCTTCGACATGGGGCCGTACTATCTGTCGACCCTCGTTCAGCTCATGGGGCCTGCGACCCGCGTGGTGGCTCGCGGCTCGCAGGCCCGAGCCTCCCGCGTGATCGGCTCCGGCCCGCGGGCGGGAGAGTCCTTCCCGGTTGAAGTACCGACCCACATTGCGGCCCTCATCGACTTCGAGAGGGGGACGAGCGCGCAGAGCACATTCTCATTCCAGTCGAGTCGGCCACGGGTCGGCGTGGTCGAGATCACCGGAACCGAAGGCGTGATCAGCCTGCCCGATCCCAACATGTTCGACGGCGACCTGCTCATCTGGCGCGATGGGATGCGCGACGAGTCAGACGCTGAGGTCGTTCCCTCGACGGGTTCGACCTTCTCGCGCGGGGCCGGTGTCGTGGAATTGGCTCGGGCAATTCGCGCCGACCGCGCGGAACGTGCCTCCGGCGAATTCGCCTTCCACGTGCTCGACCTGATGGTCTCGATTCAGTCGTCCGCAGAAACGGATGGCGGCGCGGTCACTATCGAGAGCACCGTGACCCTGCCGTCGGCCCTGCCCGAGGACTGGGACCCGACCGCGTCGACGCTCTGAGGCTCCTTAACGGGCGTCAGTAGGTGGCTCGCCCGCCGCTGATGTCGTAGACGGCGCCCGTCGAGAAGCTCACGGAGTCGCTACACAACCATGCGATCAGTTCGGCGACCTCTTCGGGCCGCCCGATGCGTTTCATCGGGATGAGGCTGGAGATGTGGGCCAGAACCTCGGGGGCGGTCGCGTCGTTGAACGGTGTCGCGATGACCGCGGGCGCGATCGCGTTGACGAGCACACCGGTGGTGGCGAGTTCCTTACCCAAGGCCTTCGTCAGCGCGATGACGGCACCCTTGGTCGCGCTGTACGCAGCCAAGTTGGGGTTTCCGTCCTTCCCCGCCATGCTCGCGATGGTCACGATGCGACCCCAGCCCCGTTCCACCATCCCGGGCGCGAATGCACGAATGGCCGCGACGGTGCCGAGCACGTTGACGTCGATCGTTCGTTGCCACTCGCTCGCGGTGGTCTCCAGCAGCGGCTTGTTGGGTCCGACCACCCCGGCCGACGTAACGAGGATGTCGACGGGCCCGATCTGCTCCACGAGCGCGGAGAGTGCCTCCTCGTCGGTGATGTCCACGCGGTAGTCCGCCGAGTCCGCCAGATCGAGCGTGACCGTTCTCACCCCGTCGGCCCTCAGGCGGGCGGCCGCCGCAGCCCCTAGCCCGCTGGCCCCACCGGTGATGACAGCGGTGCGAGATTCGTTCATGAGGATGCTCCCTGCTCGAAGGTGACGGAGAAATCGCTGATGTAGACGTGCTCGTCGCCGGCCATGTCCTTGAAGAACAACCGAGATTCGCGCCCGAGCCGGGTCGAGGTGCGCCGCGCTGCGATGTCGTCCGGGGAATCCGTCGGCTGCAGCGACGGATACCAGAGAACGTGTCCGGGCCGGTGCACGATTCTCACCGGAGTCGACCACTGTTGAGCGTTGTCACCCTGCCCGAGGTCGCGGTGGGGGTTGACCGACGCAAACAGGCTGTCCCCCACCCAGTAGCTGCCCTCGACTCGGCCGAGCAGCATGACCCAGCACTCAAGGTATTCATTCCAGCTCACCGACGGTCCCCAGTAGTAGAGCTCGTCGCCCTGCGAGACCGCTCCGCCGCCCTCTTCGCGAGGGATCTGAAGGCTACGGATGGGCGCACCCGCCTGGTCCCAAGGCACATCGAATGCGGTGCCGCTCCACCGCTGGGCGGCTCCCGTGGGATCGTCGAGACGATCGAGCGGCACCCGTGCAACGCTCACGCACTGCCCTGCCGCCTCGACGTCGCGATCCCAGGCATCCGCCGTCCAGGTGGTCGGATAGGCGTACTCGCCGTAGAAGACGTAGAGGTACTCCCCGCTCGCGACAGCACTCGGGTCGCCGACGCCGCCGGGGAAGCAGTAGTTGCGGTTCACGGGGAGCCGGATCATCCGGTCGTTCCGATCTTCGATCAGGATGCCCCGATCCTCCCAGGTGTCCCCGCCGTCGACAGAGCGCATGATTCCGATGCGCGGCACGGCCTGTACCGAGGAGTCGCCCTTCAGTCCCGGGGGCCAGTCGGTGGCAGTGAGGCCTTCGCCGGTCTCGAGGTCGTACGGCAGCGTCTCGGGGTAATTCTCGTTGTGGTACAGCGCGTAGAGCGTTCTGCCGGTCGCGTCACCCGGATGCTGGTAGACGGTTTCGAACCACACGGCACCGTGCAGCCCGGGGTCGCCCGGCGTTGAGTTCGGGGGCAGCTTCGGCGCGACGAACTCGTCGGGATGCCGCGAAAAGGCCTCGGAGATTGTCGCGCCCTCGCCCACCTTCAGTTCCGACCCGTCACCCCAGACGGGATCCTCACCATACTTGCCCGGGAAGATCCGGAATGACTCCCCCACCCAGGCCGCAGCCATGTTGCAGTCGACGAATGAGCGGAACGTGAACCGCTCGGTTTCGGTCAGGTGCATCGAGATGCCCGCGCACCCGAGGTCGAAGGATTCAGCCATTGGTGCTCCTCACGTCGCGCGGGTGTGCGCTGAAGGTCATGGTTCCGCTGACCGGCCGAGCGGTCAGTCGGTACTGGGGCAAAGGCCCGGGACCACACGCGGCCGTGCCGACGCCCGAGACCGCGAGGTCGAGGTTCACGTGCAGAGAGCCGTCGGCCCGAAGCAGGTGGTCGTGAGTTGTGGATGCCACGTGCCGCGTCGACCACGGCCGCACCGTCATAGTGACGCCCGACTCGCTCGACACCGCCAGGAGGTCGCCGATGCCCGCCCACTGCACGTCGGACCTCGCGCCCGATTCCTGCGGGCGCACGGTGCGCTCCTGCAGTTCAGCGACGGTGCCGCCGAACCACCCCCAGCGTGCCGCCTGACCCGTATCGGGGTAGGCCGGCCCCGGCCCTCGCCCGAACCAATTGACGGGGGTGGTGTCGGCGGCATCCGGCAGTGCGAACGAGACGCCGACGCGGGCCCAGTGTGCCGACCACTCGGGCATCCATTCCCCGCGCGGCACGACCTCAAGGGCGAGCTCAAGGCCGGTCGTCGAGACCGTCCAGGTGAATGTGCAATCGACTGCGGCATCAATGGCCGCCGCGCCGACCCGGGTGCGCACCACGATTCGGTCAGCCGAGCGCTCGATACCGACCAGACGCGAGACTTGGCGGTCGAGGCCGAGCGTCTGCCAGCGTTCGGCATAGGGCGGCTGGCCAGGTTCGGTCCAGTCCCGTCCGCGGTCGTTGTCGGTTGGCGCGCGCCAGAGTTCGAGATGCCAATCCTCAATGGGCTGAGCGCCGAACGCGAGAACGGCCCCGCTGGTGACGTCCAGTACGAGGTCGTCGAGGGTGAGCGAACGCGGGATGCCCGCCGGGCTCGTCGCCGGGCTCGCGGACGGGCTCGCCGCGACGCTCGCGCGGGCGGTGCGCGCGACGACCCACCCGCGCTCGACCCAGGGGGTCTCGCTGGCCTCCGCGGCCTCGACGGTGACGACAACCCCGGGTTGGGCCAGCAGCTCGATCGCCTCGTGAGGGAGGGGAACGCTGATCGTTCCCCGCGGCGGCACCGGATCGTGCTCGACGACCCCGCGTGTGATCTCGCCCTCCGCCGACGACGCCCGCCAGTTCAGGACGTACCGCTCAGTCGTGGTGAAATCGAGCCGGCTCTGCACCGTCAGAGTGGTTGGCTCA
Organism: Rhodoglobus sp.; assembly: GCA_046155245.1. Taxonomy (GTDB): domain Bacteria; phylum Actinomycetota; class Actinomycetes; order Actinomycetales; family Microbacteriaceae; genus Rhodoglobus. Next base: position 5,241 of record JBJXDR010000092.1, read on the forward strand.
AGCTCGAGCACGAGGGGCGAGAAAACCGAAGCGAGGTCGGCGAGCTGCGCTCGTGGGGTTCGGTCCGCGGCGACCAGTCCGTCGATGACGAAGTTGCCGTCGTGCACAACCTCGCCGAAGTCGCCGCCGTACATCGTCACTGGCCGGCCATCGACCTCGACATGGATGCCGTGCTCGAGCCACTCCCACACGAACCCGCCCATGAGCCGGGGGTGTGCGTCGAACAGGTCCTGGTACTCGGTCATACCGCCGGGACCGGTGCCCATCGCGTGCACGTACTCGCACAGCACGAACGGCATGCCTCGGCGGCGGGCATCCACTTCGGCATCGGCCAGCGCTGGTTCATCGCGAGTGCCGATCAACGCCACGTCGGCGTGCGAGGCGTACATGCGCGACCACACGTCGACATCCGTGCACTCTTGATCGCCCTCGTAGTGCAGGGGTCGGGTTGTGTCACGGCTGCGGATCTCATCGGCCATCGCCGCGAGATTCACGCCCACCCCAGCCTCGTTGCCGAGCGACCACATGATGATGCTGGGGTGGTTCTTGTCGCGCTCGACCATGCGCGCGGCGCGATCGCGCAGGGCCGCCTCCCACTCGGGCGCGTCGGTCGGGTTGCCTCGCCAGCCCACATCGCCGAACCCGTGGGTCTCGAAGTCGCATTCGTCGATGACCCAGAATCCGAGCCGATCGGCGAGGTCAAGGAGGTCGGGGTGCGGCGGATAGTGCGAGGTCCGGATCGCGTTGATGTTGTACCGCTTCATCAGCATCAGGTCGAGTTCGAGTGTGGCGCCCGGCACGGCACGGCCGAAGTCGGGGTGGTGCTCGTGACGATTGACGCCTCGCAGGTTTACTGGTGTGCCGTTGACGAGAAAGACGCCGCCAGCGATCGACACCGTGCGAAAGCCGAGAGAGATCTCGACGGTCTCGCCCTCCGTCGAGACGCGCAGGGTGTAGAGCTGCGGCGCTTCAGCGGTCCACGGTTCGGCATTCGGGATCGCGACCTCGATACCGACAGGCACGGTCATCCCGAGCTCGACGATCTCGAGCGTGGCGCGCGGCGCGGTCGTGGTGACTAGGAGCGTGGCGCCATTCGGCCCCCACGCGGCATCCGCGTGCACGTCTTCGATCGCGTGCGCGGGACGCTCCCGCAGTGTGACCTCGCGGATGATGCCCGGTGCCCACCACTCGTCCTGATCCTCCAGGTACGAGGCCGCACTGAACGTGTGCACCCGCACGACCAGCACGTCGTCGCCCGTGATGAGCCCACTCACGTCGAATACAGTGGGGAGCCGACTTGCCCGGGTCGAACCGAGCAGGCGTCGGTTGAGCCACACGTCTGCGGCACCCTCCACGCCCTCGAAACGCAGGTGGGCGCTCGCGGGGGGATTCTCGGTAGCGAAGCGCAACCGGTGGATGCCGACCGGATTGTCGTCCGGTGGAAAAGGAGGGTCGATCGGGAACGGGTACTTCACGTTCGTATAGGCGGGCGCTCCGTGAGGTCCTCCGACCGTCGCGTCATGAACGGGCATGACGAAACTCGAGGGCACGGCTATGGTGCCCCATCCCGAATCATCGAAGTCGGGATGCTCGAAGCCCTCTGGCACATCTCCGGCGCGCGGCGCCCAACGGAAGCTCCACCGACCAGACAGATCGATCACCCTGGCGTCGGTGCGCAGCGTGGCCGTCGGAGGCAGCCCGCCGATACCCGGGCCGGTGTCGTCGAGCGGCTGGGCCTGCATCACGCCGAGCTCACCGCCCGAAACCGTAGAGTGCGCAATTGGAAGGCGCGGAACGGCAACTCGATGACCGCCCCCGGGCCCCGTGATTCGCCATCCAGTTCGCGTTCCAGCAGGTCGGTCGAGACGACCTCGGTGGCATGGCCGTCAAGGGTCAGCACGGTTGACCCGCGGGCCCCCAGCGATTCGTAGAGCCGAACGACCACGTCGCCGCTGCGATCCTCGGCGAGCTTCACGGTCTCGACGACGATGTCGGGGTCGCTGCTCGTGACGATCGGGGCAATGGCAGCCGAGGCGCGAATCGTCCGCGTGGGCGTCGCCAGATCGTACGCGAGCCCGACGGCGTCACTGATCGACGCGCTGGGCTGGATGCGGAACCGCATGACGTGCTCGCCCTGGTCGCTGTCGGGATCGGGGAATAGGGGCGCGCGCAGAAGCGAGAACCGCACCGTGGTCGTGGTGCCGCCGTCGCGGCGAGTCTGTCGGTCGACGTCATAGCCGTAGGTCGAGTCGTTGGCGATCGCGACACCGAAGCCGGGTTCCCCGAGGTGCACGAAGCGGTGCTGGCACGCCTCGAAGCGCGCGGCATCCCAACTCGTGTTGGTGTGGGTCGGACGAAACAGATGGCCGAACTGCGTCTCAGCGGCGATGCGATCGGCGTGCACGTCGAGCGGCACGGCGAGCTTGAGAATCTTCTCCTTCTCGCGCCAATCGACGCGGTTCTCGATCTCGAGCGCTGCGCTGCCGGGCCGAAGGATCAGCCGCTGCTCGATTCTGGAGGCGCCCACGGAGCGCACAGTCGACACCACCGCTGAGCCGTCGTCGTCGATCGACACCGAGCGGTCATCGACCTTGTAGAGCTCCGTCACGGTGCGCTTGTAGTGCGCGTCGAGATCCCACGCGTCCCACAGGTTGGGCAGGTCGCGGTGGATCCGCAGCACGTTCGCGGGTGACCCGGGCGCGATCGACTCGCGACCGTCAGAGTGTGCGAGCAGCGAGGTGACCTGGCCCCGGGCATCCACCACAGCTCTGATGATGCCGTTGTCTAGGATGGTGCCCTCGGCGACCGAATCCGCGGTTGCGCGTGCTGCATTGGATGCCGCGGCCCCCGCCCCGAGCGCGGCAACGCCGCCGCGCGCCCGCGGCGACCCGTTGACCACGAACTCGCCGGTGCCCTCGCCAGTGCCCTCGCCGGCCAGCGCGCCGAGCGCGTCGCTGATGATCCGTTCGAGCGTTGCGCTCACGTCGGCGTGACGCTGCTCCGCCTCGCGATGAACCCACGCGATCGCCGACCCCGGGAGGATGTCGTGGAACTGCAGGAGCAGCACGGTCTGCCACGCGCGCTCAAGCTCGTCGTACGGGTAGGAGTACTCGGTGCGCAGCGCGGCCGTCGCGGCCCACAACTCGGCCTGCCGCAGCAGCGACTCGTTGCGGCGGTTGCCCTGCTTCGTGCGCAGCTGAGAGGTGAAGACGCCACGATGCAGCTCGAGGTACATCTCGCCGCTCCACACCGGCGCGTCCGGGTACTCTGCTTCGGCGGCGGTGAAGAAGTCGCGGGACGAGCCCATCGTGACCCGCGGGGAGCCCTCGAGGTCGCGGGTTCGGTGGGCGGCAGCGATCATCTCGCGGGTGGGACCGCCGCCGCCGTCGCCCCAACCGAAGGGCACGAGCGAGATCGTCGCGCGCCCCTTCTCGCTGAAGTTGCGCTCGGCGTGAGCCAGTTCCTTGCCGGATAGCTCGCTGATGTACGTGTCGACCGGGGGAAAGTGCGTGAAGACCCGGGTGCCGTCGATGCCCTCCCACCAGAACGTGTGGTGGGGCATCCGATTGATCTGGTTCCAGGAGATCTTCTGGGTCAGAAACCACCGCGACCCGGCACTCGCTACGATCTGCGGCAGCGCGCCGGAATAGCCGAACGAGTCGGGCATCCACGCTTCCTCGCACTCGACGCCGAACTCCTGGAGAAAGAAGCGCTTGCCGGCGATGAACTGGCGCGCCATCGCCTCACCGCCCGGCATGTTGCTGTCGCTCTCGACCCACATGCCCCCAACGGGCACGAACTGCCCGGCGGCGACCTTCTGCTTGATGCGCGCGAAGACCTGCGGGTAATGATCCCTCATCCACGCGAACTGTTGGGCTGACGAGCAGGAGAATACGAAATCGGGATGCCGGTCCATCAGTTCCATGACGTTCGTGAACGTTCGCGCGCACTTGCGCACGGTCTCGCGCAGCGGCCACAGCCAGGCGGAGTCGATGTGCGCGTGTCCCGTGGCGATGACGGAGTGCGCGCTGGCATGGGCCGGGCTTGCGAGCACGCCGGCCACGGCGTCGCGCCCCGCCTGGGCTGATCCCGGGATGTCGTCGGGGTTGAGCGCGTCGAGCATGTCCTCCAGGGCGCGAAGAATCTGGTGCTTGCGACTCGAGCCGTCCGGCAGCTCCGCCATGAGTCCGCGCAGGGTCCACACATCCTGCAGCAGCTCCCAGACGACGACGTCGAGAAGGGCGACCTCGAGCTGATTGAGGGAGTAGAGCGGCTCGTCGGGCGCGGAGTCCCACGCGCCGAACGGCGTGGGCTCGAAGGTGTACTCCCCCGCCACGTCCGGGTTGGCGGCTGCTTCGACGAACACGTCGATCGGGCCGTCGCTCGCCGACCAGGGCAGGTAGGAGTTCAGCGGCGCGATCGACTTGATGAGCGTGCCGTCGACCCGGTAGGCGAGACCCTCGGCTTGGAAGCCCGACCGCGACCGGTTGTACCCGAAGTCGATCAGCACCTCGACCCGCGTATTCGGCGGTAGGGAGCTGATCCATTCCTCGGGCAGTTGCCCTGTGATGTGAAGCCACAC
>JBJXDR010000093.1:0-39954 GCA_046155245.1 Rhodoglobus sp.
CGGAAGAAGAGTTCCTCATCGCGAAACAACGTCGCCAGCTTCGCAGCACCGCGATCGCTACGACGAAGCCCAGTTCGACGATCGACGTGGTGGAGTGCCGCATACGCGTCGAGTCGTTGATTGAGCGACTTCCCATCTAACCCGATTCCGCTGGTCTCGAGGAACGCGCGGATGTCTCCGTCGGGCTCGGCTGAATACCGCTTGAATGTCTCCATCAGGGTGCCCTCGAGCTGCTCGACACTGCCCATACCGACAACCCGAATCAGCGCCTCGCAGTCCGCGAGTCGATCGGGCGCGAAGGCACCTTCGCCACGTCGAAGATCGCGCAGCTCGTCGAGGAGCTGGAGCCGCAGAGCATCACCCTTCACGTATCTAATCCTCGCAGTCCGGCCCGTGCTGTCAGTTTCGTGTCAGTGACCCAGAGGGTGCCCCGTTCGACGCTAGGTGTGCGGTCAACCGATCGCAATCAACCGTCGAAAGGAAACCCAGTGTTTCAATCGAAGACTGAGTTGGCTCCCCTCGGTGGGGCGTTCAGCTCGAATGGGCTGTCGCAGATGAGCGGCGGCATGCAGCGTCAGGCGGGTCGTGAGATCGAGCGTGTTCAGGCGCATGCGTTGGTAGCAGATGTGCGTGAGCAGGGACGTGCGTTCCTGACCAACACGGCGCTGCAGAACGTCGGCGCGCTGTCGGCGCTTGAGGCGCACCTCATCCAGGTCGCCCCGCTCGGCGAGGCGCGCTACAAGCACATCGTCGACTCCTACGCGGCCGGTGCTGCGCAGGCGATCGCGCGGTGGTAGCCCATGGCCTACCTCGTGCTGCTGGCGCTGCCGTTCCTGCTCGTGGGCGGCTTGATCTCGTGGGCAATCGAGGGGACGGAGCTGCTCGTGAACTGGCTCCGTGACCGTCGTGCCCATCGCATCGCACGCATCGAGGCTGAGCTGGATCGCAAGCAGATGGAGTTGCGCGCAACGATCTTGGAGCTGGCGGGCCAGCTCGGCGGAGATGCCCACGAGGCGCGCAAGGCGCTCATCCGTGAGTCATTCCTCGCCTCGGGCAAGGTGCCGCCGACCCAGCTGTAGCCCCACCTAACGGGAGGGTCGATGCATGTCCGGTCGGCCCTCCCGTTGTCCATTTCACAACACCGTCAATCCCACCACGAGCATCCCCGAGGCGACCGACTAAGTCACGGGGGTGAACGGTTGTCCGGTCGCCCTGTCCCGTCGGTGCGCAGCGTTACCGATCGGAATATTGCCGGTCGGGTCGATCCAGACCATAACCGTTCGTCGACACCCGTCCTGATTCGGGTGCAGAAGGAGAAGCACATGAACATTGAGACCACCAGCCAGAACGGGAAGCCGAAGCGCTTCCGCGTCATCTACGCCGATCCCCCATGGGACATTGCCCAAAAGGGTGCCCGTGGTGCGGTCGCCCACTACGACCTGATGACCCTCGACCGCATCAAGGCGATGCCGGTCGCCGACCTCGCTGCCGACAACGCGACGCTGCTGCTGTGGGTCACGAACGCCGCGCTGCCGGCGGGCCTTGAGGTGATGGAGGCGTGGGGCTTCCGCTATGTGACGAACGCCGTGTGGGACAAGTACTACATCGGGCTCGGTAACTACTTCCGCGGCTCCCACGAGATCCTCTTGCACGGGGTGCGGGGCAAGGCACCGTTCAAGTACCACGGCCAGCGCTCCACGCTTCTGTTCCCGCGCGAGGACCACTCCCGCAAGCCCGCTGAGATGATCCCGCTGATTGAGCGCGTCCTCGACGGCCCCTACCTGGAGTTGTTCGCGCGCCAGCGTCCGAACTCGAGGGCGGACTGGTCGATCTGGGGCAATGAAGTCGACTCCGACATCACCATCCCCGGCCACCCGGTGCCGAGCGACTTCGCCACGCAGAGCACCACTAACGGAGTCCGGGAGGGATGAACGGTGTCCTCGAACGAACCCTCAACCCTCGCCAAGCGCTTCGTCGCGTTCTGCCTTTCGGTGCTGGTCGGGATCGTGCTGCTGTACTTGGCGGTGCAGCTGCTGGCCCAGTTCTGGGGCTGGCTGCTGCTGATCGCCGGGTTCGTCGCGGCCGTCTGGATCATGGTGCGGATCGTGCAGTCTCGCCGGAATCGGTGGTGACAAGCATGAGCACGTTGACCTCTGTCGAAGTGTTGCGGAATGCACAACACCTATTGACAGAACTCGTCTATGAGTTCATAACAGGCGTCACCCCTACGCGGGCCTACCTACGAACGCTCCCGACCGCACTCACATCGGAGCACAAGAGAAGGGAGGTTCGTCATGTCTAAGAACACGTCACGCCGTTACCGCAAAGCCCACGACCGCCGCGTCTGGGTTTTCAGCCAGCTCAACCACGATCTACAACCCGAGCAGATCGCCCGGATCATCGTCGCCGCCAGCCTCGCCCAAGCCCAACGCGAAGCCGACGCCCGCCGCGCCTCAACGGAGGCACAGGCCGACGGGACCACCGCCGACGCGAACGCTGCGGAGTCCAGCGAAGGCGGGAAGGAGGCTGCGTCATGAGCGCGCTCATCTTCCAACACGCCCATCTCGGCCGCCCTGTAGAACTCGATGCCGTAGCCGGTCTCCTTCTGCGGCTAGCGCAGCAGGATGCCCCGCGACCGCTGGTCTTCGAAACCCGCGCCGGTGACGACGGCATCCACTACCTGCTCGGCACCTCGAGCGGACAACAGTCCCGCATGGCGCGGCTGCTCGGCGATCACCTGCCGGGGAGCCGCGCCACGGGCACCCACACTCGTGCTGCTGTTCATGCGGCACGGCTGCTGCGAGTCAGCGGCACCCTGCCGCTCTCCGTGCACAAGATCGAGCACGTCGTCCACGCTTTCCACTCCGCACTGACGTCTCGCCGCACAAGCGAAGAACTCGTCGTCCAGGTCGTTCTCGGACGCACCCGTCGCCCGCGTCTACTTCCGGGCAAGGTAGCCGACCCGCATAGCACCGTATGGGAGGCGATCACTATCGGACAGCGGCCCGCGTCAGCGGAGCTTCGCCGTCACATGAAGGACCGCGTCGAGCAGGTGACGATTGAGACCACCATCCGCATCGGCGTCACCGCCACGACCCCTGAGCGGCGCCGCGCCCTCACCCATGAACTCCTCGGCAGTCTGCAAGAACTCGATGCCCCCGGCGTGCACATCAATCTGGCTCCCGACCGCCCCGAAGCGCTTCACGCTGGTGCGCTGTCGCGTCGCCCGAGCGTGAGAGCGACTGTGCTCGAGCTCGTGCCTTTCCTCGGCTGGCCGATCGGCGAGACGGACCTTCCGGGCCTGCCCAGCGCACACCCCAAACGCATCCCTGCACCCGTCACGCTCACGTCTAAGGATGCCGTGTTCGCCACGAGCAACGCGCCCGGCGACACCGGCAAAATCGGGATGACGGCCGCGGGTCGCCTGCAGCATGTGATCGTCACGGGGCCGACCGGGTCGGGCAAGAGCATGATCTTCGCCCGCCTGGCTCTAGCCGATATCGAGGCTCGCCGCCCTGTTGTGGTGATCGATCCGAAGCGGCAGCTGGTGGATTACATCGTCGACCACGCGCCCGAAGATGCGGCTGGCCGCGTGGTGATCCTTGATGCCGCCGAGAACAACCCTGTCGGGTTCAATCCGCTCGACACCGCGGGGCGACCGGCAGAGGTGGTCGTCGATGGCACCCTCGCCGCCCTCAAGGCCGTCTTCACCGACGGGTGGGGGCCGCGCACCGAAGACCTCCTCCACGCCGGTCTCCTGACGTTGGCCCGCGCCGGTGAACAGAAGAACGAACCACACACCCTGATTGATCTGCCGCGACTGCTGACGGATGCCGCTTTCCGCCGCACCGTTGTCGGCGCAGTGGCGGGCGACCCTGTGCTGGGTTCCTTCTGGGCTGGGTTCGAAGAGATGAGCACTGGGCAGCGGGCGGCGGTGATTGGGCCGCCGATGAACAAGCTGCGCAAGTTTCTGCTGCGCTCCAACCTCGTCGCCGTCCTCGGACAACCCAAGCCTGCGTTCCGGCTCCGCGACATCTTCAAGCACGGCGACACCGCACTGCTCGTGCCCCTCAACGACGCCCTCCTCGGACCGGGTGCGGCGCAGCTGCTCGGGAGCCTGATCGTGGCTGAGGTGTGGATGGCCACCCTCGAGCGTGCCAACGAAGCCGACCCGACCAGGCGTCCCGGGATGGTGTTCGTCGACGAGGTGCAGCAGTTCCTGAACCTGCCGACCTCTATTGCCGATGCACTGGCGACCTCGCGCTCCTATGGTGTCGGCTGGCACCTGGCCCACCAGTTCCGTGACCAACTTGCGCCTGGGATGCGTTCGGCGTTCGACGCCAACGCCCGCTCGAAGATCGCCTTCGCTGTCGGCCCCGACGACGCCCACCACCTCGCCCGAATGACCACAAGCCTCACCACCGAGGACTTCCAGTCGCTGGCCCCCTACGAGATCTACGCCAACCTCGTCGAAGCCGGAGCACCCTCCGGATGGTTCTCCGCGACAACACTTCCGCCGAGCAACCCCACGACCTTCGGCGACAAGATCCGCGAAGCGAGCCGCACGCGCTACGGCGGCAGACCCGTCACGATCGCCGAGCCGGAAGCCACGGACCCCGCCGACGTCGCCACGTCGCGGCCTGCGACAAAGGAGTCGACTGGCTCGCATCGTCGAGCACGGAGGCAATCATGACCTGCGTTATGACACCCTGCAACACCGTCTTGACCTCTGGGGCAGATATTCCGGTCGCTGTTCCGGTCGGCATTCCGATCTCGACGATGAAGACGGCCACTGTGGCCCCACCTGTGGCCGGACAGGGCCGCAACTGGGATGGGACTGTGCTGCAGTTGCCCCGCACTTTGCGTTGCCCCCGCATCAAGGGAGGCCGCTCATGACCGTCACCTGGACCCCCTACAAGATCCGACAAGTCGACCAGCAGCTCACGATGAGGGACAAGGAAATTCTGTCCAGCATCGAGCAGTTCCGGATGCTGTCGACGCGCCTGATCCAGCGCCTGCACTTCCCGGCCGGGGACTTCGGGGAACACCTCAACGTTCCTGCCGCAACCCGGGGCAGCACCCGAGTGCTGCTTCGGCTCGAAGGCCACGGGCTGATCGCACGGCTGCCGCGTCGCATTGGCGGCATCAAGCACGGCTCTGCCGGGACCGTCTGGCAACTGGCCGCGACGGGCGAACGCTACCTGCGCGCCCAGAAGGGCGACGCCGATCGACGACGCTTCGTTACCCCCACCACGATGTTCATGGAGCACACGCTCGAGGTCGCCGACCTCGCCGTCGCCCTGACCGAACAGGCCCGCCTCGGGACCTTCGAGTTGCTCGACCTACAGGCGGAACCGACCTGTTGGCGAGAGCACACCGGTGCCAGCGGCGCGGCGATCACGCTGAAGCCCGACCTGTTCGTGGTCACCGCGAACAGCGATTTCGAGGCGCACTGTTTCGTCGAAGTGGACCGTGCGACCGAGCACCTGCCTGCGATCGTTCGCAAGTGCCGCACCTACCAAGCCCACCACCAGTCCGGAGTCGAGCAGGCCAAGACCGGTCTCTTCCCGCTGGTCGTGTGGGTCGCGCCGGACCAGCCGAGAGCGGACAAGATTCGCCGCAGCATCGACATCACCCCGGGACTCGACCCCGGCCTGTTTACCGTCACCGCGAGGGCCGACGCGATCCGCGTCCTTAGCCCCGACCCCGAACCGATCACTAACTCGAAAGGAGGAACCTCATGACACCAACCATCACCACTTCGGCTGCCCCGGACCAGAGCGAGAAAGCCTTGCAGATCATCACCCTGATGCTGTCCCTGGACCCGGAAGCACAGAGCCAGACGCTGGCGCGGATCATCGCAGCGACCATCCACGACGGCCCCGGCAGCGCCCTCGAACGCTTCGCCGCACCCGGCCACCTCGACCCCGAATCCATGCTCCAAGAACTGAACGACGTCCGTGTTCCCCTCGAACGTGAGGACTGGGTCGATGCCCTCGGACGCTACGTGCTCCTCACCGCAGGAGACCGATCATGAACCCACCCGAACTGACCCCGAACAGCGTCCCGCCAGAGCTGAACCTGCAGCGCCTCAGTCGGAGCGCCAAGCACTTCGAGACCAGCATCGACGCGGCCATCCAACGCGCCAGCGAGCAGGGCCGCGAGATCGACGACAGCACCGCCGCGCTCATCGCCCACGTCCTTTCTCGAGGAATCGGACGTGACTCTGCTCTTGCCGAGTTCGCCCGCACCCGCACCGGCACCCCCGACGTGTTGAGCGCCGAGTACCTGCGCATCTACGGCCACCCTCAGACGCTCGGAACCGTCCGCGGCTGGATCGACTGGCTCGGCACCTACCTCACGACGAAGGTCAAGAAGGCCGACTTTGAGAGCTCGTCCGAGGCCGATGCAACTGAGGGACCGCAGTTCCTGCGCCCGCCGAGGCTGCTGCGCAGCGAACTCACTATCGGCGGCGAAACGGTCGTGCTGCACCTGCCCCCGACCGTGGACGGTCCGCAGATCCAAGCCATCGTCCAGCACCTCGAATCGCTGCCCGTGATCGCGAGCCCGGCGTTCCGTGCGTTTCTCACGCTGCCTGATGTGGACGGGTCGGCGACCAACCTGGTCGAGACCTTCCACGAGTTCTACGTCGGACACTTCGAAACCTACGGGGCCATGATCTATGCCCTCAGCCCGCTCGAGGAATGGCAAACCGCCCTCGGGCAATGGACCGCCGAGAACGGGCTGCCACACGAAGCCGTCACCATCGACGAGGGCATCGTGCTTGAACAGGTGCGTGAGGTCTACGACATCGTCGAGAAGGACGGCGGCTTCTATGCCTTCAACAAGTAGTCCGCCTGGACGCCAGCGTCCGGCCGAAGCCGTGTTCTCCCACGGCAGACGTCGAGCGATGCGGAATAGTCAACACCCGCTCAAATTCGGGCCTGACGAGGTAAAATTAAGGGGTAAACGGAGACCACAACCGATGCCGAAAATCGCGTCGGGCCTGCGTCCCAGCCCATCCCTGAATGGGGCGCCCACTCCACCACCTCTCTCTCGAAACACCAGTTTCGAGTCTGCCCTCACTCCCACGAAAGGAGGGCAGACATGAGCCTGCCCGAAAGCACCTCTGCGTCAGCGTTCATCGCTGCGCCAGCACCCTTGCGACCTGCGCGTGCGATTGAAGAGCGCGGTGTTGACGAGGCCGAGCTCAGCATCATCAACTCGGTCGCAGATGCGGTCGCACCTCCGGGTTCACGCGGGGTCGTCTACCTGCGCGTGTCGTCGAAGGGCCAGGTCAACACCGACTACGACCCCGAAGGCATCTCCATCCCCGCGCAGCGCATCTCCTGCCAACGCAAAGCCGAACAACTGGGACTGACGATCGTCGCCGAGTACGTCGAGGCGGGTATCTCTGGGACCGAGATGAGCAAACGCGTCGCGTTCCAGCAGATGCTCGAACGCATCCGCCGCGATCGTGACGTCGACTACGTCATCGTCTACAAGCTCTCCCGATTCGCTCGCAACCGCACCGACGACGCAATAGTCATGGCCGACCTACAGAAGCGCGGTGTCACGCTTGTGTCAGCCACGGAATCCATCGATGCGACTCCTGTCGGGCAGCTCATGCATGGCATCCTGGCTGCGTTCAACGAGTACCGCTCTCGCGAGGACGGGGCCGACATCGCCTACAAGATGGGGCAGAAGGCGAAGAACGGGGGAACGCTCGGGCGTGCGCCTATCGGCTACCTGAACGCCATCGAACGGGTCGAGGGGCGTGAGTTCCGTGGCATCGGAATCGACAAGGACCGCGCTCAATTCGTGAAGCTCGCGTTCGAACTCTACGCATCCGGCAACTACACGTTCCAGGACATCGCGGAAGAACTCACCGACCGAGGGCTGACCACAAGACCAACTGCCCGCCGACCGGCCGGCCCAATCTCGGACTCAAAAGTCCACACTCTCCTGCGCGACCGCTACTACCTCGGAGAAGTCAGCTACAAGGGAGAGTGGTACGAAGGACGGCACCCCCGCCTCATCGAGAACGAGATCTTCGAGCGGGTGCAGGCACTCATGGACTCGCGCGGGTACGCGGGCGAGCGGAAGCGCAAACACGACCACTACCTGAAGGGAACCCTGTGGTGTGGTCGGTGCCGGCTGGAGGACAAGGTCAATCGACGGATGATTCAGATGAAAATCCCACGTCCCAACGGCATCACCTACGAGTACTTCTTCTGCCGCGGGGTTCAGGATCACACGTGTGACACGCCCTACTCCGCCAACGATCGAGTCGAGGTCGCCGTGCAGGAGCACTACAAGACGATCACCTTTCGCCCCGAGTTCGTTACAGCCATTCGTGACCGCCTCAAGAGCGCACTCGAAGACCAGGCCGGTGCACGCCACCAATTGCAGGAACAGATTCAAGGGCAAATCACCAGACTCACTGTTCAGGAAGAGAACCTCCTTGACCTTGCCGCCGACCCCGAGATCGATACCTCCCGGGTCCGAGCACGACTTCGCGACATCACTCGCAAGCGTTCGGCCCTTCAGGACGAGCTCAACACCGTCACCGACGACATCAGCTCTGGTGTCGACTACATCGACGCCCACATCAGCCTGCTTGAGCAACCGTACGAGCTATACAAGCGCGCAAGCGACGATGTTCGGCGAGACCTGAACCAGGCGATCTTCGAGCACATCTACGTCATCAACGACGAGGTGATTGGAGACGAGTTGAAGTCACCGCTCCGCGAACTACTCGCAGTCGAGCGGGGCTGGATAGCGCAGAGTGCAGAATCCGGCGATCCCAGTTCAGTCGCCAGAGCTGTATGGAGTGACCACGGCCCAGCAGAAGAGGCCACCCAGAAGGATGGCCTGATCAATGAATTCGTTGAGGCCCTGCTCTCCGCCCCTATGGAAGGGGTTGGAAGTTGCAGTAACACTCATATGGTGCCCCTGGAGGGACTCGAACCCCCAACCCTTTCCTTAGGACGGAACTGCTCTTCCATTGAGCTACAGAGGCTTGGCCCGTCAAGTTTAGCGGCGCGCCGTCGGCGCTCAGGTGTGGTGAGATCGACTGTGACCACCTACGCCAGTTACATCGCTATCGGTGACAGCTTCACGGAAGGCTACGGCGACAACCTGCACGACGGCACCCAGCGGGGCTGGGCCGACCTCGTCGCGCTGGGGCTCGCAGCCGCGAGCGCACCCGCGACGGTCCGCTACGCAAACCTCGCCATCCGTGGGCGCAAACTTGCCCGCATTGTGGGCGAGCAGTTGGATGCCGCGCTCACCCAGCATCCCCAGCTGCTGAGCCTCAACGGCGGTGGTAACGACCTCATGCGCCCGCGGGTGAGCATCGGATTCATTGCTGACGAGCTCGAAAGGGCGGCCCGCCGCGCGACCGCATCCGGCGCCCACGTGTTGCTTCTCAGTGGCGCCAACCCGAGCCGACACATCCCGATGGGCAGCCTGCTGCAGCGCCGCGGCGACCAACTGGCCGCCGCTGTGTCGAGGCGTCTGCCGATAGCTGGGGTGACGTTCGTCGACAACTGGAGTACCCCCGAGCTCGCTCAACTGCGCTACTGGTCGCGTGACCAACTGCACCTTAACGCGCTGGGCCACGCCCGCGTGGCGGGCAACGTTCTGGCCGCCCTAGAGGTGCCGATCCCCGACTTCAGGGTGGACGAACCGACGTACGCCCGAGCCAGAACGTCGGCATACTGGCGTGAATATGTGCTGCCTTGGATCGGCCGCAGGCTCACTGGCCGGTCATCCGGCGACAATCGTCTACCGAAGATCGCGACCCTGCAAGCGGTTTCTCTGCCCGAAGGACCGTAGTGCAACGTGGCGGGATGCGCGTTGGGGGCCGTCCGAACACGACGGCCCCCAACGTGTGACCTACAGCGTGGCCAGGATGGCCTTGATCTCTTCGATCTCCGCGGTCTGGTCATCGATGATTTTCTGGGCCAGCGCGCGGGCAGCCGGGTTCTCTCCGCTGTCAACTTCGATCTGCGCCATCTCAATTGCGCCCTGGTGATGCACCGTCATCTGCTCGAGGAAGAGCTTGCTCGCCTCAACTCCGGTCGCGGCAGCGAGAGCATCCATATCGCTTTGCGACATTGTGCCACCGCCCATGTCCATGCCCACCATGTCGCCCGAGCCCCACTCCTCCAGCCACGAGTTCAGCTGGTCGATCTCAGGCTGTTGAGCATCCTTGATCTTCTGCGCCAGTTCGGTGACGCGGGGATCGATGTCGCTCTTGTCGAGCACAGTTTGGGCCATGTCGATGGCTTGACTGTGATGCACGGCCATCTGGGTGGCGAAGGATACGTCCGCATCGTTGAATACAGTTGCGGCTGGCGAGCTCGACGTGTCTTGGCCCATATCCATGCCTTCCATCCCTGCGCCAGAGCAGGCACTAAGGGCGAGGGATGCGCCTAGCACGGCGATGACCGAGAGGGCCTTGTTTTTCTTAAGCATTGAGGTTTACTCCTATTATTTGAGGTTTGTCGGGATTCTGCGGTTGGCAGAGATCAATGTGGCGCGAGGCCACGTGGGGGCTACCGTCACAGTCATGTTCGGCTGATAGAAAGTTGCTCCAGCGATGGCGGCGGGAGGCACGCTTGCTTTCCGGGTAGCACTCGGTGTACGACCGCTGATCGTTCGACGACTGACCGTTCTACCCAGGCGACTGCCGCCAAAGGCGTATGCACGGCGCGAGGAGTGACCTCATAGGGGGCTACGACCTGATGACACTCCGCAGGTGTCGGCGGCATCGGGCGCACGGGCTCGCCCGTCTCGGCAGGCTCAAATCCGCTCATCAACTGAACGCTCGCTGGGGAGCCCAGGGAATTCGGATCACTGGCAGTGAGGGCATGCATCCCCACGCTGGCGAGAACAATGAACACCGCCAAGAGCAGAGAGATGATGGGCCCCACCGTGTGTGTGCCTAGCGTTCGCCGCAGCACCATATCCTCAAGCCTCCACCACTCGTTCAGCGCGCCTCCAACGCTAACTCAAGCAGTCTGGGGGTATTCCGTGAACGGTCTGGGCGCTACTCCTGGACTAGGTCGGAGGGTAGAGAAACGCGACTACTGACGACGCGGCGATGATGCGTTGGCTGTAGCGGCCCGGGAAATAGTTGTATTCCTCGATGGTCACTGTGCCGTCCGCGTTGACCGACTTCACATAAGCGATGTGGTTGCCTCCGGTGTAAGCGACCGAGCCCACGACCGGCACGTTGCTCACCGGCCAACCCTTCTGCTCCCAGTTGTACATCCATTGGCTCGCGTTGCCCCCGAGCGGTGTGAGATTCGACCAGACCCACTTGAAGGGTGCCGCGTAGTAGCCGGCGTCACGATTGAGGCGCCACGCTACGAAATCGACGCACTCCCGGTAGTAATAGTTCAGAGGGCTTAGGCCCCCGCCTTCGTAGTCACGCAACTCGAAGTACCACGGGTAGTCATCGCCCAATTCGCGAGCGCCCGAAGCAAGATACGCCGCCTGATTTGCCGCGCGTCGCGCATCGGTCTCCATCTCGGCAAGCTGCTCTGGTGTAGTGGCACGATACCCGTCACGAACCGGGGCAGACACCGTTGCAGATGAGCTGATGACAAGGCTTTGAGCGGTTTGGGTTTCGGGAGCCACGGTAGCGGTTGTACTCTGCGACGCGTAGGCGGGTAAACCGGCGACCGCGAACATGCCCCCCACGACGGCCATCGTCACCAACACACTCAAGGGGTTCTTGCGCGTGCCTTGGGTGGCGGATGCCTGAATCGCGCGCATCTCGGATCGCTTCAGCTTGCGCGGCCTTCGCGCCGCGATTGGGACTACCGGGGCCTCGGCGGGCGCCAAGGCGCGTAACTCTCGTCGCGATGGGAATTGCTGTGTGGGTGCTTCTGCCTTAGCGGAGACAGAAATCGGCGTTTGGGGTGCGCCGAGGGTGAGGATGGCGTCCACGTCACTGGACGGCTGATTCTCAACCACGTAACAACTTCCTTCGGTCAAACAAAATCTTCTCAAGGGTACGGGAACCACCCCCGGCCTGTCGAATTGTCACAGGAACATAACAGGATTCTCGGCTGCGGCCGCTAGGCTGCCGGCGCCAAGTACTCCTCCCAGTCCGGCAGGGCGCGCTCGAGCCCGCGAACAAGCCAACTCGTTCCGTGGGGCGCGCGCGGTATCGTCCGCAATTTCCAACTCATCTCGCTGGGCGTGCGGTCGCCCTTCAGGTTGTTGCAGCGCAGACAACAGGCGATCAGGTTTTCCCAGCTGTCCTTGCCGCCTCGCGAGCGGGGAAGAACGTGGTCGATGGTGCTCGCCGAGTTGCCGCAGTACCCGCACCGGTGATTGTCGCGCCGTAACACCCCGCGCCGCGACACCGGAACGTGTCGCCCGCTGGGGATGCGCACGTAGTTGCGCAAGATGATCACTGAGGGACGCTCCCAAGCACCGCTTGAGCCCCACACGGGATGCTCCGCATCAGCAGCGACAATGGTCGCCTTCTGGTTCATCACGAGCACGAGGGCTCTCTTGAAGCTCACAACGGCGAGGGGTTCATACCCCGCGTTGAGTACAAGGGTTCGCACGTTCATCCTCTCGAAAGAGCCTGCACGGCTTGCAGGCGTTCGATGCTCTTGAGGTATCCCTTGGCCCAAGGAGATGCGGTCAAACAAAAAGGCACTGTCCGCGAAAGACAGTGCCCAGTGTTCGTGCGCGCGAGAAAACCGCGCTCACACGACTGCTGTGCCGTATGTAGAAGTGGGCGCGCGCATCCACGGTTTGGATGCTGCACCTACTCAGCATGTGGCACTCCGTTGCTCTTAGGAACGTCAAGGATTACAGGCTAACCCACAGTTGGCGGCCCGATCGCATGAACCCCTGCCCAGTTTCACGGAGGTTGCTGGGAACCTAGATGCCCAAGCGATAGATGTAGTAGTCGTCGGTATAGATCGGGCGCACGAGCACAGGCTTGCCTTCATACGGGGCATCGATAAACGTGCCATTGCCCAGGTAGATGCCGTTGTGACCATCCATCGTCACGATGTCACCGGGCAGGGCTGCCTCACGCGCGATCGGGGTGCCGAGTGCCGCCTGAGCGGCGACCGAGTGGGGCAGCGAGATTCCGAACTGCGCGTACACAAACATGACGAGGCCCGAGCAGTCGAACCCCGACGGGCTTGCCCCGCCGAAGACGTAGGGAACCCCTTGGTATTGCAGGGCAACTTGAGCGACCTGATCGAGGCTGAAGTTGGGGTACGGCGGGTTGGCGAGCAGGTCAGCGACGCTCGGCCCGGAATAGGCAGGCAGGCTCGCGGCAGTGAGAGCACTCGCCGTCGTTGTCGTGAATGCGTCGCGGACGACCGTGTCGCCCGAAGCACTTGCCGCGACCACGATGGTTTGGGCCTGGCTACTGATGAGCTGCTGCTTCGCGCGAGAAGCGTCGGCGATGCTGGCGTCCGTGGGCGGCGAAAAGGCGTAAGCGGGTAGCGCTACCGTGGCAAAAAGCCCCGGCACGATGACCGCAGTCGCTACCAGGCTGAGGATGCTCGACTTTCGGTTCCCTCTCGCCACAGGAGAGGGGAACTCTGCAGGAACCTCTGGTTCACCTGCGGTAGAGCTGGGATTGTCTTGTCCTACTTGTGTCAAGAGATGTGACCTCCTGCGCCTCGGCAACTCTAGGTTGTTGCCCCATCCGTTTCGTATATCGAGTCACGTACCTGGATGAGACGGGCTAGCGAGACGCTCATTCAGGGTCCTTTTGACCAAGGTGCGGTCGATGAGGACTTGGCGAGTGTACGTGACGATTCTGGGAAAGTCACATCTCCCGTGGCCGCTCGGCAAGGATTCGGTGCAGAACCTCAGGTAGCCACGAAGATGTGCACAGCGACCTCGTTGGGCAGTTCCAGACCCTCGCCGAAGCCGTCGACTTGCACGTACACATACGACCCGGCCGGCGAAACGATGGCCGTTGCACCGGGCATTACCCCCGCGTTCTGTAACTGTTGAAGAAGATCGGGCTCGAACTGCACGGGTTCTCCCAGGCGACGGATGACGCGGCTCACCGGCTCGTTCGTGGTGGCTACGGCGTCCACGAGGTTGATCACGCCGTCCATGAAGGCGGGGGCCGGGGCATCCCCCAGCTCGGCAAGACCGGGGATCGGATTGCCGTACGGGGACTCGGTCGGATGCCCGAGCACCTCAAGCAGGCGACGCTCGACCTGCTCGCTCATGACGTGCTCCCAGCGGCAGGCCTCGTCGTGCACAAGCGCCCAGTCGAGTCCGATCACGTCGGCGAGCAGTCGCTCGGCGAGTCGGTGCTTGCGCATGACGTGAATCGCGCGGGTACGGCCGTTCGCCGTGAGTTCGAGGTGACGGTCGCCCTCGACCACCACGAGTCCGTCGCGTTCCATGCGGCCAATGGTCTGCGACACCGTCGGGCCGGAGTGACCGAGGCGCTCGGAGATACGCGCTCGCAGGGGCACGATGTGCTCCTCCTCGAGGTCGAGGATGGTGCGCAGGTACATCTCCGTGGTGTCGACGAGGTCCGTCATGAACGTAAGCCTAACCGGGCGAAACAATAGGATTGTGCCCATGCCCACCCTGAAGATTCCCTCGTCCCTGCTGCCCGCCGACGGTCGGTTCGGGTGCGGACCGTCGAAGATCCGGCAGGAACAGCTCGACTTTCTTGTGGCCCATGCCGACCTGCTGGGCACATCCCATCGGCAGGCTCCCATCAAGGATCTCGTGGGCCGGGTGCGGGAAGGGTTGGGCGAGTTGTTCCGCATTCCCGACGGCTATGAGGTCGTGCTCGGCAACGGGGGCTCGACCGCCTTCTGGGATGCCGCCGCCTACTCCCTGATCTCCCACCGCAGCGAGAACCTGGTGTTCGGCGAGTTCGGGGCCAAGTTCGCGCAGGCGGCCGCAGCGCCGCACCTGAGCGCGCCCGAGGTGATCTCGGCGCCGGCCGGGAGCCGGGCATCCGTGTCGGTCATCGACGGCATCGACGTCTACGCGTGGCCGCAGAACGAGACCTCGACCGGTGTGATGGCACCCGTGACCAGGGTGGATGCGCCCGGCGCCCTCACGGTGATCGACGCGACGAGCGCCGCTGGCGGCATCGCCTTCGACGCGTCGCAGGCTGACGTCTACTACTTCGCGCCCCAGAAGAACTTCGCGAGCGATGGCGGGCTCTGGTTTGCGCTCGTCTCCCCGGCGGCGATCGAGCGGGTCGAGGCGATCGCGGCGTCGGATCGGTACATTCCCGAGTTCCTGTCGCTCAAGAATGCAGTCGACAACTCGCGTCTCAATCAGACCCTCAACACGCCCGCAATCACCACGCTGCTGCTGCTTCAGAGCCAGGTCGACTGGATCAACGGCAACGGCGGCCTCGGCTGGGCGTCGTCGCGCACGGCCGAGTCATCCGGGGCGCTCTATGAGTGGGCGGATGCCTCGACCTACGCCACGCCGTTCGTCACCGAGCCCGCGCACCGCTCGCAGGTCGTGGTGACGATCGACTTCGACGAGGCCATTGACGCCGCCGCGGTCGCGGCTACCCTTCGCGCGAACGGAATCGTCGACACCGATCCGTACCGCAAGCTGGGTCGCAACCAGTTGCGCGTCGCGACCTTCGTGGCCATTGATCCGGATGACATCCGCGCGCTCATCGCGTCGATCGAGTACGTGGTCGAACACCTCTAGGGCCTGCGGCGTGCCCTTTCGGCACCGAGGTAGCCACTTTCGCGGATTTCGATGCCCGGCCACCCGCAGAAGTGGCTACCTCGGCGGGCATTCCTTCGCGAAACCGGCGGAGTGGTGGGTGTGCGGGCGCGCAACCCGCAACTTCGCGGGTTTCGTGTGGCCCGGCGCGGCCCGCGCTAACCTGTAGCCGTGCGACTGTGGCTGAAGGACTCCGAGCGCCGACCCGATCCTGCACCCGTGAAGACGGATGACCGCAAGCCGATGCTCATCGGCATTGCTGTGTGGCTCGTGGCGCTGGCCGTCATGCTCGTCTTTCTCGCGCCGCTCACCCAGGCCGGTCACATTTGGTGGCTGTGGACCTGCATCGCGGGAATCGGGCTCGGACTGATCGGCGTTCTGTATACGAACTGGCGCCACAAGTAGCGAGCTAGAAGGAACGCTCGTCCTCGTCGGCGTCCTCATCGGCGTCCTCGTCGGCGTCCTCATCGAGATCGTCGATGTCGACCCCATCGAGGTCGCCGCCGTGCAGCACGTCGCTACCGAGCACGTCGTCGTCGTCCATCACGTGATCGTCGAGGTCGTCATCGTCATCGTCCTCGTCGTCGTCATCGTCATCGTCATCGTCATCGTCATCGTCATCGAGGTCGTCGTCCTCGTCGTCCGACTCGTCATCCGCGACGTCATTGTCGTCGTCCGGGTCGGCGTCATCGGGGTCGTCGTCAAGTTTCGCTTCGCCCGCCTGCGCCGCCGTGTACTCGGCGAGCCGTTCGCTCCACGGCAGCCAGTCGGGCGAGAGCAGCGACCCGTCGCCGGGCAGAAGCTCGGCCTCGAGCACCGTGGGCTCGCCGCCGTCCACGTCGGCGACCGACACGGTCCACATCCAGTCCGGATAGCCGGGCTGAGCCGAGGCGAACCGCACCGTCACCGAGCCATCGTCCTCCGCGGTCTGGCCGATGAACGATCCGACGGTTGCTTCGGGAGTGATCTCCAGTAGCGCCCCGCGGGCCAGTTGCTCGTACGAGGCGAGCTCAGGCATCCAGATCGTCCGCGACCTTGCGCAGCATCGCAGCGATCTTCGTGGAGTGCGACTTGTCGGGGTAATGCCCGCGCTTGAGGCCGGAGCCGATGCCGTCCATGAGCTTCACCAGATCCTCGATGATGATCGCCATGTCGTCGGCCGACTTGCGGTTGAGCTTGGCCATCGATGGTGGCGCTTCGAGCACTCGCACCGAGAGTGCCTGGGCACCCTTCTTGCCGTCGGCGATGCCGAACTCGAGCTTGGTGCCCGCCTTGATCCCGGTGGTGCCAGCAGGCAGGGCAGACGCGTGCAGAAAGACCTCTTGGCCGTCATCAGAGCTGATGAAGCCGAAGCCTTTCTCGTCGTCGTAAAACTTAACCTTGCCGGTGGGCATCGTGGCACTCCTCATTGCTGGTGCGTCAAGGCTATAGGAGTGACGCGTATCCTTGGGTCTGTGGCTACTGAGACCCCGATCACGGATCATCGCGGCGAGCGCATTCTCGCCTTCATGGTCGCGAGCGCGATCGGTCTTTCGATCCTCGCGTTCCTCGCCGTCATCGTCGGTACGGCGTTCGGCATCACTGACTTCTCCGGCGGCGTCTGGCCGGTCGCCATCGTTCTTCCTGCCATCGGCTTGCCGATAGGCCTGCTTCTCATGATTGCCCTGATCATCGTCAGTGGTCTGCGTCGGGGTCGTGAAGCAAGGGATGCCAGCAAGTAACGACGGTGCTCTGGTGGTTGCGGGCCAACTGCGCAACCTGAGCAACGCGGCGCTCGCCGATCTGCTGAGGGCGCGCGAGGTCAAGGGGACGGGCATCCGCGACTTCTTCGACCTGGCCGACGCACTGCTCGATCCCTCCTCGATCCAGCAGGCGCTCGCGCGGCTCGATCGTTCGACTCTCGCAACGATCGCCGCCCTCGGCGAGCTCGGCCCGGTAACCGAAGCGGATGCCGCCGCCCACCTAACCACACTGGGCGCCGATGCCGCGCTGCTGCCCGCACATCTCGCCGTCGCCGCGCGTCTGGCCCTTCTCAGCGTGCACCTCGGGCGGTGGGCAGTACCGGCTTCCGTGTCCCACCAGCTGCGGCTGTGGCCGAGCCTCGGGTTACCCAGCTTGCACGAGCTCGTCGGGGCGCCGGCGCCCGTGGCGCTAGCGCCGGTTTCGGCCATCGAGTCGCGGTTCACTGACCACGTGGCATCCGAGCGCGCGTTCCAGACCACGACCTCGGTCGCCGAGCTGATTGCCGCCCTCGACCACGAGTCGGCCCGCGAACTCGCCCGGGGGGGCATTGCCCTTCCGGACAGCAAGCGGCTCTCGACCGCGATGGGGGTGGATCTCGATGACGTGCCCGGTCTGCTCGACATCTGCGCCCGGGCCGGACTCGTCGCCCTCGACGTCGGCCGGTGGCTGCCGACTGAGGCCAGTCGCGCGTGGATGGTCGACTCGTCGGGCGAGCGGTGGGCTCTGCTTGCCACCGCGTGGCTTGACCGGCTGCCGGCAGACATCCGCACGATCCTGCGCGAGCGGTCCCACGCCACGTGGGGCGAGCGACTCGAGGAGTACGTCACCTGGCTGTTCCCCGCCGGGGGCGACTGGATGCGCGATCGCGTGCGGGTGTACACGCGCGACGCCGAGCTGCTGGGCATCACCGCCGACCACGTACCGAGCACGCCCGGCGCCGCGCTGCTGGCCGACGGTGCCGAGTTGGCCGGCGAGGCCATGGCGGCCCTGTTCCCCGCCGAGGTGCAGCAGGTCTACCTGCAGCACGACCTGTCGATCGTGTCACCGGGTCCGCTCGCGCCGCCGATCGATGCTCGCGTGCGCACGATGGCCGACGTCGAGGGGCGCGCCCTCGCGAGTGCCTATCGGGTGAGTGCTGCGAGCCTGTCGCGCGCGATGGCCGCGGGCGAGACCGAGGAGACGCTTCGGGAGTTTCTGACGGGGATCGCGCTGACGGGCATCCCGCAGCCGCTTGACTAATTGCTCGCCGAGGCGGCAACACGGTACGGCCTGGTGCGAGTCGGAGCCACGGCCGACGGGCGCAGCTACGTGGCGAGCAGCGACCTCACCCTGCTGCGCACGATTGCTGTCGACCACACCGTCGGCTCGCTCGGGCTCGTGCGCGCGGGGGAACGGCTGGAGAGCCGCTTCGACCGCGACGTTGTGTTCTGGTCCCTCAGCGAGGCCCGCTATCCCGTGGCCGCGGAGGACGCGGCGGGCAAGATCGAGATACTCGCACGTCGACAGGCATCCCGACCCGATGCGGTCGCGGGCACAGACCAGGTTGCTGCACTCATCGAACGGCTGCGGCTGGGCAGCTCCGAAGACCCGGATGTCACGGGCAAGGCCTGGCTCGCGCGCCAACTCGACGTCGCCATCAAGGCCAAAGTCGGTCTCACGGTTACGGTACGCATGCCCGACGGTTCCGACGTGGACTACCAGCTCGAGCCGGCGAGCGTCGGGGGTGGCCGACTTCGTGCGCGCGACCGACGCAGTGACATCGAACGCACCCTGCCCCTGACCAGCATCGTGGCGGTTGCCCCCGCGCTGGAGTAACCGTTCCTATCGATCGAGTCGGGGCAGATGGTTGCCAGGAGGCCGATTGGGGCAACCATTCGCCCCGACTCGGGTGCGTTCGCGAAGTAGGCTGGACGGATGCCCACCACCGGTCCGCTCATCGTTCAGAGCGACCGAACGGTACTTCTCGAGGTCGCTCACCCCGACGCCGAGGATGCCCGCCACGACCTCGCCGTCTTCGCCGAGTTGGAGCGTGCTCCCGAGCACATCCACACCTATCGCATCACGCGGCTCGGCCTGTGGAACGCACGCGCGGCCGGTCACACCGCCGAGAACATGCTCGAGACCCTCGAGAAGTACTCCAAGTTCGCGATCCCCCAGTCGGTCGCCGTCGATATCACCGAGACCGTCGGCCGCTACGGCCGCCTTCACATCGAACGAGCGGATGACGGTGCCCTCACCCTCACCGCGACCGACCCTGCCGTGCTCAGCGAGATCACGCGAGCGCGCAAGGTAGCGGAGCTGCTGTTCGAGAAGCGCGGGGACAACACGTTCGTCGTGCAGCCCTGGGCCCGCGGCCAGCTCAAGCAGGAACTGCTCAAGCTCGGTTGGCCTGCCGAAGACCTCGCCGGCTACACGCCCGGCACCCCTCATGAGATCGCTCTCGACGAGTCGGCCTGGCACCTGCGTCCCTACCAGCATCAGGCGATCGACAACTTCGCGGCGCACGGGTCCGGCGTTGTCGTGCTGCCCTGTGGCGCGGGCAAGACCCTGGTTGGGCTCGGCGCGATGGCCGAGGGCAAGACGACCACGCTCATCCTCGTGACCAACACGGTCTCGGCTCGCCAGTGGAAGGCGGAACTTCTCAAGCGCACCACACTGACCGAGGAGGAGATCGGCGAGTACTCCGGGCAGGTCAAGCAGGTGCGGCCAGTCACCATCGCGACGTACCAGATCCTCACGGCCAAGCGGAAGGGCGACTACGCTCACCTCGCTCTCCTCGACGCCCTCGACTGGGGGCTCGTGATCTACGACGAGGTGCACCTGCTGCCCGCCCCGGTGTTCAAGCTCACCGCAGAGCTGCAGGCGCGCCGCCGCCTCGGCCTCACGGCGACGCTCGTGCGTGAGGACGGCCGGGAGGGCGACGTCTTCTCGCTGATTGGTCCCAAGCGGTTCGATGCGCCGTGGAAGGAGATCGAAGCACAAGGCTTCATCTCCCCCGCGAGCTGTTTCGAAGTGCGCATCGACCTGCCCGAGCAGGAGAGGCTTGAGTACGCGGCATCCGCCGACGACGAACGCTACCGGCTCGCGGCGACGGCGCCGGCCAAGCTCGGGGTGGTGCGTGAACTGGTCGCGAAGCACGCGGGCGAGCGCATCCTCGTGATCGGCCAGTACCTCGACCAGATCGATGAACTCGCGGATGCGCTCGGTGCGCCGAAGCTGACCGGCTCGACCCCCATCGATGAGCGCGAGCGGCTGTACCAGGAGTTCCGCGACGGGGTCACGAAGGTGCTCGTCGTCTCGAAGGTCGCCAACTTCTCGGTGGACCTCCCGGAGGCTACCGTCGCGATTCAGGTCTCGGGATCGTTCGGCTCGCGGCAGGAGGAGGCCCAGCGCCTCGGCCGACTGCTCCGGCCCAAGGAGAGCGGGCTCCCCGCGAACTTCTACACGCTCGTCGCGCGCGACACAGTCGATCAGGACTTCGCGCAGAACCGCCAGCGGTTCCTCGCCGAACAGGGCTACAGCTACACGATCCTCGACGCCGACTCGCTGGCGGCGTAGCACTACCCGACCGCGCGCCCGTTTGTTGTGCGCGCGGCTGCTGCAGCAGCCGCGCCGACAACAAACCGGTGCGCGCTTCGGGGCGCGGCGCGGCGGGGGCGCGGCGCGGCGGGGGCGCGCGCTACCGGGCTCGGGCGTAGCGCAACAACAGCTCGTCGCCGCCCCGCAGCACATGCATGAGCCGCATCGCGCGGGTCGGGATGTCACCGCTCACGATGCGCGAACCGTCCCCGCCCTCCAGGCTCGACGCCACTGTGAGGCACAACTCGTCCACCAGGTCGGCAGCCAGCAGCGCGCCGAACAGAGACGGACCACCCTCGCACAGCACCTGAGCGTGGCCCAGCGAGCGCACGGCGGCGAGGGCCGCGGTGAGCCCGGCCGCGTCATCCGTCACCGTGATCACGTGAGAGCGATCGCTGAAGGCCGACGCATCGTTGGTCGCCAGAGTCACGACGATCGGACGCACCGGCGCCTCCGTGAAGATGGGCGACTGCGGGTCGAGGTCGAGGTGGCGCGTGACAATCGCGAAGACGGGGTGAGGCGGCATCCCGTGGGCTTCTCGCCAGCGCACAGATGCCTCGTCGACGCGCATCGGGCCGTACCCCTCATCGCGTACCGTGCCTGCCGCGACCAGCACCACGTCGGCGACCCGGCGCAGCAGCTCGAAGTGCCGCTTGTCGGCGGCGCCCGAGAGACCGCCCGAGCGACCGTTCCGCGTTGCGGCTCCGTCGATGCTCGACACGAAGTTTGCCCGCAGGGTGGGCACGGGCACCGCAAGCGCCTCGATCAGTTGGTCATCGCTCAGGTCGGTGGCAGCTGCCGGCCAGAGCCTGTCGATGCGCACGCTCATACGTTTCGGGTGGGATGCGTGTTGTGCAACAGATACGCCGGCTCGCGGAATCCGAGAATAGCCTCCGTCATCCGCACGGCGGCGACCGACGCGGCGACGTTGTGCATGCGCACGATCCGCGCGCCTTTCATGATGCACACGACCATCGCGGCGAGGGATCCCTCGAGGCGCTCGGTGCGCTCGCGGTCGAGCACCTCGCCGATGAAGTCCTTGTTCGAGACCGCGACAAGAGTCAGATGCCCGAGCGCCACCACTTCGTCAAGCCGCCGGGTCAGCTCGAGTGAGTGCAGGCTGTTCTTGTCGAGGTCGTGGCCGGGGTCGACGATGATTCGATCGACGGGCACGCCAGCGGCGAGCGCCAGGCTGACCCGCTCCCGCAAGAACTCGGTGACCTCCCGCACGACGTCGTCGAAGTGCGCGGCGGGCTTCTCGACCCGGGGCGGGCCGACGCTGTGGGTGATCACGACGTGCGCCGCGCTCTCCGCGATCACCGCCGCCATCGCCGGGTCGCCCAGCCCACTCGTGTCGTTGATCACGGCCGCTCCCGCGGCGATCGCGGCGCCGGCGACCTCCGCATTGTTCGTATCCACCGAGATCACGACGTCGGATGCCGCGGCAATCCCTTCGACGACGGGCACGACCCGCGCGATCTCCTCGTCGACCGTCACGACGGGGCCGCGACCGAAGGGCACTCCGCCGACGTCGACCCAATCCGCCCCGTCGGACACCGCGGTGAGTGCCGCTTCAATCGCACGGTCGAGTTCGAATGTCGCCCCGCGGTCGTAGAAGGAGTCGGGCGTGCGGTTGATGACGCCCATCACAGCCACTTGGGCGTCGAAGTCGAAGTCACGTCGGCCGATGCGGGTCATGGCACTACCGTAAGGCCGGGGCGCGGCCGGAATGCGCTAGACCCGGCGACGGCGGGCGACGAGGAGCAGGAGCACGCCAGCCACGAGGGCAAGGATGCCCGATGCGACAGGGGCTGTGGCATCCGCACCGGTTGCGGCAAGGGCGGGTGCCGCGACCTCGAACGCGAACTGCGCGAACACGATACTGCGCTCGCTGTACACAGCGCGCACCGTTATGACGTGCATCCCGGGTGCGAGCGCGGCGGGTACGGCGACGTCGGCGCTGAAGGCGTAGTCCGGCCCGGGCGTTGATATGGGGCCCGCAACATCCGCCCCGTCAAGGGTGACGTAGTACACCGAGATGGGTGGAACGAGTGATGAGCCTGCAATCGTCACGGTCCTGCCGGGCGCCGGAGTCGGTGACGCGGTGATGCTGCCCGATACCGCGATCGCTCCCCCTCCTGTGCCGTTGCCATTGCCCGATCCATCCGGAAAGTCCACGCCGCCGCCGCAGCCGGCGCTCGGGTTTTGCGACACGGGGCCTGACCAGATCGAGTAGTAGCCTGTGGCGCCCGCGGCGAGCGCCCCCGTGATTGCGGTGATCGTCGGGCCGCCAGTATGGCTGACCGAGCCAGTGAAGGTATCGAATGTCAGACCCGCATTCGAGTTGTTGGTCACGACGCAGCGGGCGGTGGTTGTACCGAAGAACGGAAGGCCAGTCCCCGACCCGTCGATCCACGCGCCCGAGGCATCCTGCCACTCGAGCCGCACGCTTGGCGCGACGTTCTGCACGGTGAACACCGTGCCGGTGTAG
Organism: Rhodoglobus sp.; assembly: GCA_046155245.1. Classification (GTDB taxonomy): domain Bacteria; phylum Actinomycetota; class Actinomycetes; order Actinomycetales; family Microbacteriaceae; genus Rhodoglobus. The sequence goes on from JBJXDR010000093.1 coordinate 23,534, forward strand.
TTCACGGTTACCGCCGACTGGGTGAACCGCGCGGTGACCGAGTGCGCACCCGCCGACAGTGCGGCCATCCCGGCTGTGCACGTAGTGGTGCTCGCGGTCACCGTGCAGGACGCGATCAGGGTCGCCCCCTCATACAACTCGAAAGCGACGTCGGCGGCCAACGCGGCACCTAGCGCGACCTGCACCCCACCACCAGAGGAGAGCGCATACGCCGTGCTGCCAAGCAGCGAGTCGTTGGACGGCTGGAGCGTCACGTCGACGGTCGTGCCGAACAGCGGCTGCGTTGCGGCTTGTGCAGGGGCAGCGGCAAGTAGACCACCCACGAGGGCGACCGAGAGGGCGAGGGTCATGAGGAGGGGTCGGCGCACGTTCTGAATCTAGCGGACTAGCGGAACCGGCCGCGAAGGGGCCTTACGATGGCCCGCAGTGGCGTCCACGAGACTCTCAGACTGCTCCCAGACAACTCGCAGATACTTGTCGCATGGCTGATGGACCCAAGATTCTGATCGTCGATGACGAGCCCAACATTCGCGACCTGCTCACCACGAGCCTGCGCTTCGCCGGCTTCGCCGTGCGTGCCGTCGGCAACGGCGCCCAAGCGATCTCCGCGGTACTCGAGGAGGAGCCCGACCTCATCATCCTCGACGTGATGCTGCCCGACATGAACGGGTTCGGTGTGACGAAGCGGCTGCGGGCCTCCGGCTACACAGCCCCCATTCTCTTCTTGACCGCCAAGGATGACACCGAAGACAAGATCACGGGACTCACGGTCGGCGGCGACGACTACGTGACCAAGCCGTTCAGCCTCGACGAGATCGTCGCGCGCATCAAGGCGATCCTGCGTCGCACGATGCAGGACGACGAGGAAGCCATCATTCGTGCCGGCGACCTCACCATGGATCAAGACACTCACGAGGTAACGATCGGTAGCGAGCAGGTCGAGCTCAGCCCGACGGAGTTCAAGTTGCTTCGCTACCTCATGCTCAACCCCAACCGCGTGCTCTCGAAGGCGCAGATCCTCGACCACGTCTGGGAGTACGACTTCAACGGAGACGCCGGCATCGTCGAGAGCTACATCTCCTACCTGCGCCGCAAGCTCGATCAGTTCTCTGAGGAGCCGGTCATCCAGACCAAGAGGGGCTTCGGCTACATGCTCAAGGCCTCCAAGGTCTAGCGCAAGCGCCCGAGGGTAAGCTCAAGCCTCAATGCACGAGATGCTCGAGTGGTGGAGCCGGGTTTCCCTCCGCACCAAAGTCACCGGTGTGACAGTTCTGCTGCTCACGGCCGGATTGGTGATCGCTGGGGTCGGCACGATGGCCGTTCTTCGGGGGTACTTGCAGGACGAGGTGGATACCAAGATCACGGCCGCGGGCAACAAGCTGGCCGGTAACATCCTCTTCGCGGGTACCGCCGACAACCCGCAGTGCAGCGTCTCAACGCTGCCCAATGACTACTACTTGGGTGTGCTCGACTACGACGGCACGCTCATGTGCAACAACCGCGAGCCGGATGCCGCGCGCCCGGTACTCGACACCGTCACCCTCGGCGCGGTCGCCGCGAGCGAGGGCGCCTTCACCCTCCCGAGCACCGCGATCGGCGGGTCGTGGCGCGTCGTCGCGTACCCCGCCACCAACCGGCTCGGCACCGACTACTACACCGTGGTGATCGGGCTCGACCTCAAGGACACCAACGGCATCGTCACCCGCTATGCGGCGATCTTCCTGTTCTTCGGTCTCACTGTCGTTATCCTCGGCGGCGCTCTCACCCGCTTGCTCGTGACCACGACGTTCGCACCGCTGCGCGAAGTGGAGGCAACGGCCGCCCGATTCGCCGACGGCGACTTCAGCCAGCGCCTCGGTGGAGCGACCCCCAACACCGAGGTGGGCCGCCTCAACCGCTCTCTCAACTCGATGCTCTCGCGCATCGACCGGGCCTTCGATGAACGAGCGAAAACGATCGACCAGATGCGCAGGTTCGTCGGCGACGCAAGCCACGAGCTTCGCACGCCTCTCGTCACCGTGCGCGGCTATGCCGAGTTGTACCGCATGGGCGCGCTCACCAAGCCCGAGGATGTCGCGCAAGCGATGGAGCGCATCGAGAAGGAAGCAATCCGCATGGGCGAGCTCGTCGAGGATCTCCTCGAGCTCGCGCGCATCGACGAGGCCAAGCCGCTCCAGCTCACCGAGGTCGACCTCGTGCCGCTCGCTCAGGACGCGGCACTCGACACAATGGCGAGCGCGCCGAACCGCGTGGTCACCGTCGTCGGCACGGATGCCCCGGCCGAGCCCTCGACGCACACCGCCGCTGGCGCCGCCACCGAGATCGCGGCAGCCCACGACAGTGGGCCATCTGCGACCGAGCCGCCCGGGCCGGTTCAGCGCGGCGGTAGCGGTCCGATCGCCTCTGCTCGGGCTACCCTCGGCCGGTTGACCGCTCGGCGTGCGCGTGCCGTCCGGGCTGCGGGCGAACCCGTGATCATCCCTGAACCACCGCCCGCCGAACTCCGGGCGGTCGTGCTCGCGGAGGAGAACAAGATCCGCCAGGTACTCTCGAACCTCATCGGCAACGCACTTCGATTCACGCCCGAGTCCAGTCCCATCGAGATCGGGGTGGGAGTCGATGCGGCCCGACAGCGGGCAATCCTGTCCGTGGTCGACCATGGTGGGGGCATCCCGCCGCAGATTCGCGGCAAAATCTTCCAGCGTTTCTGGCGAGCGGACACGTCGCGCACCCGCGACACCGGCGGCAGCGGGCTGGGCCTGGCGATCGTCGCGGCGATCATCCAAGCACATCAGGGCGATGTCGAGGTCACCGAGACACCGGGCGGAGGGGCCACCTTCCGAGTGTCGCTTCCCCTCCTCCCCTCGACGACGGATGCCGCGGCCTCCCCACCAGCGCCCTGACCACGACACCGGCCAATGCCGTCGGGCTACCGTCACCCCCATGACCCGTTATCAAGTAGACAGCGAAGCAGTTCTTCAGGCCACCGGTGCCGTGCGCACCTCCATCAGCCGCATCCAGGCCGAGGTGGCCGGCCTCCACGGTCAGCTCAGCACGCTCGAGGGCTCGTGGACCGGCGCGGCCGCGACGGCCTTCTCGAGCGTCGTGACCGACTGGAAGGCCACCCAGCAGCAGGTCGAGCAGAACCTCGCGGCCATCAACCAGGCACTTACTCAGGCGGCTCAGCAGTACGCGGACATCGAGTCCGCAAACACGAGGCTGTTCGCTCGGTGACACTGTCGCGCCGCGATCTGGCAAATCGAATCCCAAACCAATACCATATTGGGATGACCAAGCAGATCACCGTTCGGCTGCCTGACGACCTCGTTGAGTTCATCGACGAGCTCGTCGACAGCGGCAGGTTCGAAAGCCGCGCCGCCGTCATTACGCGACAGGTCAAGCGGCTCCAACGCAGACTCATCGCCGAGAAGGATGCCGAAATCTACCGCACCCAAGGCGAGGACCCAGAGCTGGTGGCCATTGTGAAGCACATGTCACAACACCACCCGCCCCTGGAGGACTAGATGCGCCCGATCCACTTGGCAACGATCGACAAGGTGCGTCCGGCAATCGTTCTCACGCGGGAGGTGGCACGACCGCATCTCACGCAGGTAACGGTGATCCCGATCACGTCCCGTGTTCGCGGGATCGCCACCGAGATCCCAGTCGGTCGATCGAATGGACTTGACCATGACTCGGCGGCGAATGTCGACGGAACGACCACGATCAACATCGCGGACCTCGGCCAGCAAGTCGGCTTCCTGCTCGACAGCCAGGAGGAGGACCTGCTCAAGGCCATCCACGCCGCGTTCGACCTCGACGACTAGCCGCCGCCACGCGACAGGAGAAACGACGAATGGGCGGCTCCCCAGGGAACCGCCCATTCGTTGTGTTGCTAGAGACTGCTAGAAGTCCATACCACCCGACGGGTCACCCATCGGGGCGGAAGCCTTCTCGGGCTTGTCGGCGACGACGGCCTCGGTGGTGAGGAAGAGGCCGGCGATCGACGCTGCGTTCAGCAGCGCGGACCGGGTCACCTTCACCGGGTCGTTGATGCCGGCGGCCAGCATGTCGACATACTCACCGGTCGCGGCGTTGAGGCCCTGACCGGCGGGCAGGTGACGCACCTTGTCGGCGACGACACCGGGCTCGAGACCGGCGTTGAGCGCGATCTGCTTGAGCGGAGCGTCGATGGCTACGCGCACGATGTTCGCACCCGTGGCCTCGTCTCCGACCAGAGCCTTGAGCGCCTTGCTGTCGAAGGCGACCTTGCCGGCCTGGATGAGCGCGACGCCACCACCGGCGACGATGCCCTCCTCGACGGCGGCCTTCGCGTTGCGAACGGCGTCTTCGATGCGGTGCTTGCGCTCCTTGAGCTCAACCTCGGTTGCGGCGCCGGCCTTGATGACCGCGACACCACCCGCGAGCTTGGCGAGACGCTCCTGGAGCTTCTCACGGTCGTAGTCGCTGTCGGTGTTCTCGATCTCCGAGCGAATCTGCTTGACCCGACCGGCAATCGCATCCTCGTCGCCCGAGCCCTCGATGATCGTGGTCTCGTCCTTGGTGATGATCACCTTGCGCGCCTTGCCGAGCAGGTCGAGGGTCGCGTTCTCGAGCTTGAGACCGACCTCCTCGGAGATTACCTGGCCACCGGTGAGGATGGCGATGTCTTGCAGCTGCGCCTTGCGGCGGTCACCGAAACCGGGGGCCTTGACGGCAACCGACTTGAAGATGCCGCGGATCTTGTTCACGACCAAAGTCGCGAGCGCCTCGCCGTCGACGTCTTCGGCGATGATGAGCAACTGCTTGCCGCTCTGGATCACCTTGTCGACGATGGGCAGCAGATCCTTGATGTTCGAGATCTTCGAGTTGGCGATGAGGATGTACGGGTCCTCGAACACCGCCTCCTGACGCTCCTGGTCGGTAACGAAGTACGCGGAGAGGAAGCCCTTGTCGAAGCGCATTCCCTCGGTCAGCTCGAGCTCGGTGCCGAAGGTGTTGGACTCCTCGACAGTGACCACGCCTTCCTTGCCGACCTTGTCGATCGCCTCGGCGATGAGCGCACCGATCTCGGTGTCTCCTGCTGAGATGGATGCCGTGGCAGCTATCTCTTCCTTGGTCTCGATCTCCTTCGCGCCGGCGATGAGGGCCTCGATGACAGCAGCGGTCGCCTTCTCGATTCCACGCTTCAGGCTGATGGGGTCGGCGCCAGCGGCGACGTTGCGAAGTCCTTCGCGAACGAGAGCCTGGGCCAGCACGACCGAGGTGGTCGTTCCGTCACCGGCAACGTCATCGGTCTTCTTTGCGACCTCCTTGACGAGCTCGGCACCGATCTTCTCGTAAGGGTCCTCAAGCTCGATCTCCTTGGCGATGGAGACACCATCGTTGGTGATCGTGGGGGCTCCCCACTTCTTCTCGAGAACGACGTTGCGACCGCGGGGGCCAAGCGTCACCTTGACCGCATCGGCCAGAATGTTCAGGCCGCGCTCAAGGCCGCGACGGGCCTCTTCGTTGAAAGCAATGATCTTTGCCATGTGTGTTTCTCGTCCCTCCCGGACGTCGTACAGACGAATTCTTTAGCACTCTGAACGTGAGAGTGCCAAGGGAAAAACTAGCACTCGCTGGGGGCGAGTGCAAGAAAGCGCAGCGCACTGTGAATCGCGAAGCGATTCACTCGCCGCAGGTGAGTGCAAGGCAGGCTCAGCCACTCAGTGGCTCGCGAAGCGGGCCACTCTGACAGTGTGAGTGCAAGAAAGGACGGCGCGCGTGACGTGCAGGGCCGAGCCGAGTTGCGTGATCGTTGCGGGTGAGAGGCCTCAGGCGAGCTTGACTGATTCGGCCTGAGGGCCTTTTGCGCCGGTGCCGACCTCGAATACGACCTGCTGGCCCTCTTCGAGCACCTTGTAGCCGGTCATGTCGATGGCCGAGTAGTGGACAAAGACGTCCTGTCCATCGGCGTCTACGGTGATGAATCCGTAGCCCTTCTCAGCGTTGAACCACTTCACGGTTCCGTTCGCCATGTTCAACTCCTTGGCTGTGTCGCGACAGCCGATGTCCCGCTGCCAATCCAAGATGCTAGCGGAGCGCCGATCCTCGAAGGAGGTCGGTTTGGTCTCGAAATCGACAATCGGAACAGAATAAACAAGCGCGTAACACGATCGAGACTCAACAGTCGATTTCGCAGCTGAATTCGGTGAGAACCGATCCCTAAGCCGCGGGCGTGGGTACCGGGTAGTCGGATCCGAGCACGATCGTGAAACTCGCGCCCGGGAACGTGTCGGCGCTCACGAGGCGGATGTCGCCGATGCCCACGGCAACCACGAGGCCGCGGGCGACATCCTCATTGAGGGGGTCGCTGTAGTACACGAACGTGCGCTCCTGGGTCTTGTCGGAGGCGACAGTCATTGTGCCGATCCGCCACCCGAGAGCAGCGAGCTGGCTACCTACGGTGTTCTCGAGATCGACGGTGGGGGTGCCGTTGAGCACGTCGATCTTGATGCCCCGGGCGACCTGGTCGATGGTCGTCGGGTCGAGAATCGGGTCCATCGTCGGTGTGGGGGTTGGTGTGGGGGTCGGAGTTTCCGCGGGTGCGAAGATGCCGATGCCCATGTCGATTCCGAAGACCTTGCCGATCGTGAACAGACCGCCGAACACGAGCGCGCCCGTTGCCAAAACCGCCCACGCGAATCCGATCCAGCCTCGGCCCTTCTTCGGCGGGGCGCGATGGGCACCGATTCGCTGAAGGTCCTCGGGCAGTTGGTCGAACCGGTCTTTGGGGTAACTCGCCATGGATCAATCGTTCGATTCTTTATCTGTCGCGGCTGTCGCCGCCGCCATCGGGGGTTCTGAATGCCCGTGCGAGCCTGGCTGACGTGCGGGCATCCCGCGCCCGTTGAAGTCGTCCGATCAGCATCGGGTCGTATCGCACCGCGGCGGGCGAATCGATCAGAGCATTCAGCAGTTGATAATACCGGGCGGCGCTGAGGGAGAACTCAGTGCGAATCGCCTCCTCCTTCGCGCCAGCGTGGCGCCACCATTCCCGCTCGAAGTCGAGGATGCGGGCATCGCGCGCGGGCAGCCCGAAGTCGGGCCGATCGGCTGGCTCGGGCACACTCGTCACGATGGTCGCCTCCTGTCGGTGGCAATCCTAGGGCGGCGACCGCGAGCATCCGCGAGGGAACGCGGGGGGAGGCTATTCCCAGCCGGGCCCGACTAGCGCCAATTAGAATTGATCCACAGACTCGTTCCTTCGATTGGCCCCATGCACACCCGCCCCACAGCGCACGCCTCGCGCGTGCTCGCCGTACTCTGCGCTGCGCTTGTGGCGACCCTCGTCGGCTGCTCGGCCGTGCCAGGCAACCCGATCGACTCCGCGGTGGCCAGTGACCCGAGTGTGCCGCTGACCGATCTGGACTTCCTGAGCGACCCGCACTCCTACGTGGGCCAGTCGACCGCGATACTCGTGGATGACGCGATCCCGACCCCCGGCGTCGCGCCCGAGCAGACCCTCCCCGCGACCGTCACCTCGCGTGACCTCGACGGGGATACTTCGGTGACTGTGACATCCACGGACCGTATCGTCGCCATGGATCTCTCCGGCTCGATCGCGGCGACGGTCTTCGGTCTCGGGCTTGGCGACCGCATGGTCGGCCGCGACATCTCCACAACGTTCACGCAGGCGGCCGATCTGCCCGTGATCACCTCGAGCGGGCACACGGTCAACAGCGAGGCGATTCTCGCACTGCGGCCCACGGTTGTGATCACCGATGGGAGCATCGGCCCGATCGACGTCGTGCTGCAGTTGCGCGACGCGGGTATCCCCGTGGTGTTCGTCGAGACGACCCCGTCGATCGATGGGGTGGGTGAGCTCGCGCGGCAGGTGTCCGCGGCGCTCGGCGCTCCGGCGGCCGGTGAGGTGCTTGCGCAGGAGTTGGTGAGCGGCATTGAGGCCAAGGTCAGCGAGATCGCCTCGGTCGTGCCATCCGGCGAACCCCTTCGCATGATGTTTCTCTACGTGCGCGGTGCCTCGGGCATCTACTACCTGTTTGGTAAGGAATCCGGCGCCGACGTGATCATCTCGGCGCTCGGCGGTGTGGATGTCGCGGCCGAGATCGGTCTTGAGGGCGAGCGACCGATGACGGATGAGGCCGTGGTCGCCGCCAACCCCGACCTGATTCTCGTCATGACGGATGGCCTCGCGAGCGTCAACGGTGTCGGCGGGCTTCTCGAGTCCAAGCCCGCGATCGCCCTCACCACCGCCGGCCAGAACCGCCGGTTCGTGGACATGGCCGACGGCGAGATCTTGAGCTTCGGACCGCGCACCGCCGACGTGCTCGACGCGCTCGCTCGGGCGATTTACGCGCCCGGCGCCTGAGCCCTTCGACGGCGCCTGACCACGAGCCAAGTGCCGATCACGGCAACGGCCAGCGCAGAGGCAACGCCGAGCCAGATCGTACCCGCGAGACCGAGACCGAGGCCGCGCGCCGGCGCTACGGTGCACGCGGGATCGGCGGTCAGTTCGACGGTGATCGGGTCGAGAGTCTCGCCCGGCGCGTAGGTTCCGAACGCGACCGAGCCGGCGTCAGTCAGAACCGCGGGAGCGTCGGTGATCGTCACGGTGCCCTCGCCGTACTCGGCACCTGAGATGTCCACCGACGCGAACGCCACGGCCTGCTCGTCGACTGCGTCGCCCTGCTGGGTCGTGCCGGAGACATCCAGCACCAGGGTCGCCGTCGACGAGCCGTCGAGCACGAGCCGCGGGTTGGCCACGGTCGTGTCGAGCACGCCGGCGTGGCCGGTGAACTCGATCGAGCCCGCGAAGGCGAGCTCGCCGACCCCGTTCTCGAGCCGACCGGTGCCGCCGGCCCAACCGAAGTCGGGCGTCTCGTAGGTCGTGCCGTTGGCGACGATCCACTCGCCGTTGGCGATCGTGCCCGAGATGTAGCTGCGGAACGACTCCTTGAAGCCCCAGGTGAGAGTCGCATCGCTGACGGTGCAGTCGGGTGCCGCGGCGGCCGGTGCGCCGACCGCGAGAGCTGCCGCAATGGCGAGCGCTACGACGTTCATGCCGACTCCCTCGGCCGATACATAGAGATGTGCGGGATGCCCGCCTCGATGTACACCTCGCCGAAGCTCTCGAACCCGAGCTTGGCGTAGAGGGGTGCGATGTACTCCTGCGAGTGCAGCACGACAGCCTCGCCCGCAAGGTCCTCAAGGGCCCTAGTCAGGAGCAGTTGGGCGAGGCCCTCACCGCGACGGTCGGAACGCACGACAACCCGACCGATGGCCCGGCGCGCGTCGCGGTGTTGGGGAGCGTCGTCGTGCAGCGTTCGAAGGTGGGCGGCTGCGCCAGCGTCATCCGCTCTGAAGTAGTGCACCGTGGTCGGCTCGAGGTCGCGGTTGTCGAGCTCCGGCTCGTCGACCTTCTGCTCGACCAGAAAGACATCAGTGCGAAGCTTGATGAACGAATACAGTTCCTCGGTCGTCAACGCGCTCCACGGCTTAGCGGTCACGGACGATTCGGGCACAGTTCAAGTTTAAGCGAAGTGGCGGACCCGTCTGCCGCGAGGAGAGATCAATGAACGCTCACGCTGCAAGCGCGCTCGAGGTGGTTCGGCGTCGACAGTCCCACGCCGTGGTGACGGATGCCGCCCCCACCCGCGCCGAGCTACTGCCACTCGTGCAGGCCGTGGCGTCGGTCGCCGATCACGGCGCGCTCAAGCCGTGGCGGCTGATCGAGTTGCGTGGCGACGCGCGGGTGCGGCTGGGCGAGGCGTTGGTCGCGAGCAGCGCGCTCACGGGGTCCGACGCGGAGCGGCTCGCGGCGAAGCCACTGCGGGCGTCGCTGCTCATTGCGGTGGTGGCGCGGCACGAGCCGAGCTTCAAGGTGGCCGAGTGGGAACAGGATGCCGCGGCATCCGGTGTCGCACACCTGCTGAGTCTGCTGCTGGCCGAAGCGCACTGGGGCGTGATGTGGCGCACCGGGCCGCACACGCGGTCCGAGGCGGTGCGGCGGGTGCACGGCCTTGCCGACAACGAAAAGCTGCTGGGTTGGCTGTACGTCGGCGGCATCCCCGCCAACGGCAAGGCAAAACCGCCGCGCGAACCGATCGACCCGGAGGCTTACCTTACGGCTCTGTGAGACTCACGGCTCTGTGAGACTCACGGCTCTGTGATCGGTGGCGTCGGCATGTGCGACCGCCGCGCCGACAGCACCGCGAGCGTCACGGCCACGAGCGTGAGCAGAGTTCCCACCACCGTCGTCACAGGCAGCCCACTGCCCGATATCGGGATGACCAGATCGAGCACGAGGGCTCCGAGCAGTTGCCCGGCGATCGAGCCCAAGCCGAGAAGCAGCACCCCGATGGTGCGCACGACGGCCGCCGCTGCTCCGATGAACAGCACCCCGAGTACCCCGCCGGTGTACAAAAGCGGGTTGGTCGGGAAGGTCGCAACCCATCCGACGATCAGCGTGTGCACGATCGCGGCGACGACGAGCACGATTGTGCCGGTGAGAAAGTTGAGGAAGGTGGCAGTCAGCGCCGACTGCGACACGTGCCGCACCTGCCCGTTGATCGCCTGCTGGTAGCCGATCCCGACGCCCGCGAGCAGCGGGAGAATAAGCAATGCGATAGGCACGTCGACCCGTAGCTCGGCCAGCCCCGTGAAGATGACCGCGGCGAGCGCCAGAAGGGATGCCACCACTCGCAGCACAGTGACGGGTCGCTTCGGAAGGTCCCCCACCCCGACCCGATCAATCACCGCCCCCGAGATCGTCTGCGTCGCGACGGTCGCGATCGTGAAGAGGGCAACCCCGAGCACGGCGGCCGTGAGGCCCTGGCCAACGACAAACAGGGCACCGAAGACTCCGCCAATGAGGAACCACCACGGCGTGCGATGCTCGCGCACCGACGCGGTGAGGCGGGCGAGCCCATCCCGGCCGCGGGGCGCGACGAGCACGGCGATCGTGAGGATCACCATCCCGCTTCCGAACGAGATGACCGACGCGAGGATGCCGTCGCCCAGCTCGAGCGCGAACTGGCTGTTGACCCTCGTCTGAAGCGCCGTGAGTCCGCCACTCATCACGGCGATCGCGACAGCGACAATGAGCACCGCCTGAGGCGGGTGCGGATGCGACGGCGCTGCAGAACTCACTTAGCTACTATGGACGATGTTCGCGTGACGGCGCTGACGTGCACGCGATTCACGCCCCCTTAGCTCAGTTGGCCAGAGCACCGCTCTTGTAAAGCGGGGGTCGTCGGTTCGAATCCGACAGGGGGCTCCGAGAGTATTGCCGGTCAGAGGGTGATTTCTTCCGCCCGTTCCGGTGGTCGAGCGAAGTCGAGACCCGCTTTGCCCACACTTTGCCCACATTCACGGCAGCTCCCGTGGCGTTTAGTGCGACCGCAACGCTGTCCAGATCCTCGTCGAAGAGATCGCTGTAGGTGTCCAGGGTTTCCTTCGCGGAGCTGTGCCCAAGCATCCGCTGCAGGGCCTTGACGTTGGCGCCGGCCGACACCGCGAGGCTCGCGCAGGTATGCCGCAGCTCATGGGGAGTGAGACCCGGGATGCCGATCTCCTCCGCGGCCGCGTTGAACCAGCCGCGCCGGAACGTGCGATTGCGCAGCACCGACCCCGACTTGGAGCTGACGAACACGTGGTCGCTCGGATCCTTCTGCTCGACGTGGATCGACAGCTGCTCGAGGATGAACTCCGGGACCGGGATCGACCGCTCCTCGTAATCCTTCGGGCTCGACTCCTCCATGTAGCCGTCGACCTCGACCATTGTGGTGTGCACATCGAGGCGACCTCGAACGAAGTCGAGGTCGCGCACGCGGAGGCCGGCCAGCTCGCCCCACCGCAGCCCTGTATACGCGAGCACCAGCACTAGGAGGCCGTAGCCCTCGCCCGCCGGCTTCGCGTCCACTGCCGCGGCCAGCTCGGCCACCTGCTGATGCGTGAGGAACTTCTTTCGCCTCTTCGACTGCCGCGGCATCTTGAGCCGCGACGCCGGGTTGGCCGGGATGCGACCGTCGTCGACGGCGACTTGGAGACCAGCGGAGAGGACGTTCACGATCTTGCGCACCGAGCCGGGGCTCTGAGTGGCCGACAACTTCGATGCCCAGGTCTGCGCATCGAACCTTGTGAGGTCACCGATCGCGATCGGCCCGAGCGTTGGGACAATGTGCAGCCGGACCACTCCCTCGAGTCGATCGAAGGTCGAGCGGCGTAGGTCGGTGCGAGTGGCGACCCACCGGGTCATCCAGTCGCCGATGCTCACCCGGGCGCGGGTCGGGTCAATATAGCGGCCGCTGTTCTTCGCAACCTCGACCGACGCTAGGAAGAGCTCGGCCTCGCGCTTAGTGCGGAATCCGCGCTTGTCCGTCTGGCTCCGATCGGGCTTGCGGTAGCGCACGCGGTATCGGCGTCCGCCAACGGTTTCGTACGGAGTGACGCTACCCATGAATCGACCTGCCCACGTTCATGAAGCCAGTGAACACTGCGCCACCGACGCCGAAGCCGCCCAACGTGGTTTGATCCACTGTGCCCAATTCCCGCGAGCTCGCGTTTCTCATCTGGGTCGTGGTCTTGGCTATCGTGGCATTCGCTTGGCCAGCTACTCGCTCGAACGTGCGCCAGCTCGTCAAGATCGCGTTGTCGGGCTCGTTGCTTGTTGCTGGAGTTGTGATCTCCGGGTGGATAGCCGTCCTGACATACGTGCTCGATCGCATTGGCATCTGGACCCCCGCACTCTGGGCGGACACGGTGAGCATCGCGCTGCTTACGGCTCTATCAGCGATCTTGAGCCAACGTGTACTCAAGGGCCAAGGAACGCTGCGTCAGCTCGCGTCTGAGCTGCTGACCCCGGTCCTAGTCCTAGAGCTGCTAACGTCTCTCGGCACTTTTGATCTTTGGATCGAACTTCTGATTCCGCCCGTGTTGTTGGTCTTCGGTCTCGTTGGCCTCCTGGCCTATCCCGCAGCTAAGACGACATCCGGCGTGCTTCTCGGCGCGAGCGGGCTAGCGATCCTGACGCTCTCGATTGTCTTGTTTATTCAGGAGGCCTCCGCCTCGGACTATGCGCAAGCAGTGCGGCAGCTCGCTTACACGGTGATTGTGCTCGCCGCGCTTTTTCCCTTCGCGCTCATCTTCGGGTCAATCAACGTCTACGCAGACGCATTCCGTTCTTCCGCGTTTGGATCGGACAAGGCTGGCGTACCCTCTTTGCGCGGGAAGCTGGCAATTGTTTACGTGTTCAGATCAGACACGGCTCTCTTGGGGCGGCTGGCTCCAATGTTCGCAATAAAAGTAGGTCGCCAGCCGACTATCGACGCTGCAGTGGCCGAAGCGCGCCGTGGCCGACTTGCCTTTTTGGAGAATGAGGCCGAAGCGGTCACGGCAGCCAATCGGCTGGTTGAGTTCGCAGGTGTGAAAGGTATGGACACTGAGGGGAAACAGCTAGACCAGCGTGAGTTCAGGGAGACTCAAGAGGCTCTGCTGCACCTGCAGACATTTATGATCGTGCGCCATCGCGAAGTTGGACGCTTTGAGAGCTCAGTTCTGAGCAACGCGGTTGCTACCTACTGGTTTCAGAAACTGCCCAACCCCTTGGACATTGATTTGCGAATCCAGACGGACGGGCAGGCTTGGTATGCATGGCGGAAGACTGTCGGAGGATGGGTCTTCGCGATCGGTCAGTCCAATCCGAAGGACGATTGGCGATTCGACGGCCCCGAGCCTCCCACGACCTACCCCGGAATCGGCGAACGTTGGGGCGAAGCTGGAGGGAGTAATACTGCCAACTGGTGAGTCATCGCCAAGCGACCTCCTCATTCTGGCCTTCCTACCGCGATCCTGTCGCCCGCATACTCTCCACTGCCAATCCTGCCCTTCTTCTACTCTTTGCCCTGTCCTACCGCCCCTGCTTTACTTCCCCACCTCCCGTGGACAACGCAGTTGGGTGCGGGAGGTTGGGAAGCTGGCTCTGCCAGGCAGGGGCGGTAGGACAGGGCAACACGGCCCAAAGCCGTTCGCTTGGGTGGTCGCGCCCCATGGCTACCCAAACGACCGATCTGACAATGCCGGTCCCGATAGATGGAATATCTAAATAGATATACTGAGAACGGAGGTTCCCATGGCTGCATCGACCCTGCTCCGAGCATCCCGGCTCGCCAGCGGCATCACCCAAGGGGATCTCGCCGCGCGCGCCAAGACCAGCCAGCCCGACATCTCGAGCATCGAGAGCGGCAAGCGAAGTCCCACCGTCGACACCCTCGAACGGCTGCTGCGCCAAACCGGACACCGCATTATCGCCGTGCCCGGAGTTGGTGTCGACGCCACCGAAACGGCCGAGCGGATCGCCTCAGCGCGCTCGCGCGACTCCGCCCTGCGTGCGTTCATCGACTACTCCGACAGCCTCGCCGCGGCCAAGGGAGTCGACCGCGTCGTGCTCACAATCGCCGAACCGCACCCGACCGGATCGCCTGCCTGGGATGCCGCACTCGCCGCCCTCGTCGACTACCGGCTCGGACAGTCCAAGCTCCCCAAGCCCGCGTGGATCACCGCGCCTTCCCGATTCCTCAGCGAGCCGCAGTCCCCGCAGCTGGGCGTGTACGACCTCGAGCCCGACCTCGCCAACGTGCCGCCCGAGTTCCGTCGCCGGAACGTCTTGCTCGAGCGTTCGACTCTTGGGAGCGTGTAGCTACAGCACCTTCACTTCGGTGAACTCTCGCAGCGGCTCAAACCACGTTCGATCATTCCGCGCGTGCTCCTGCCGGAAGGCCCAGGCCAGCACGTCCGGCAGGCCGAGAAGCAGTTCCTCGGATGGCCGACAGTGAATAGCGACGGTGTCACGATGTAGTCGGCCGTCAGCCGCGGATCGCAAGTCTCGGAACGTTCGCTGGTCCAGCTCGTTCTCGGTCGGAGTGCTCAGTGAATCGAGCACGAACAACGACGTGTCGAAGTCGGAGTGCACCTTCGCTGCAGCGAAGCTGAGGCATTTGGCGCGCGCGGCGTCACGGCTATCGCCGATAGGTGCGCAGACGACGATATCCATGCCGTCGTGATGGCGCGACACCAGCTCTGTCGCCTGACGCAGTGTCTCGAGTTCCTTGTGGGCGTACATCGGCGCCGCGTGAAGCGCGGCTCCGCCATAGAAGTTGCCGAGGGCAGTCCTAGTGTGGATGAGCTGATCGTCATCGACGATCGCAACGGCGATGACATAGAACGTGTCCGACGCCTCGGTCTCGAAGCTCTCATCGAAGAAGGCGACGGGATTGCCGTTACGCAGATAATGCTGCGCGAGCTCTCGATGAATGGGAACCTCGCCATCGGGTTAAAAAAGAAGCAGCCCCAGGCAGTCCGTAGACATCTGGGGCATAACGCCTCACCGGCAGGAAATGATTTCTCATAACTAGCGGGCTACCCGCGTTGCTTCGAATAACAAGATACCACGGATGCCAAGATCGCTCACTGAAACCACGGCCCCCGTTCACGGAGCAAACATCTAGTCAAACTTGGTCCGGCCGGAGAGGATCTGGAAGCGGTGCTAGGTCAAAAGGAACACCTTCAAGCCACGCGGAGGTTCGGCGATCGGCCTCAGCAAGGAACTCCTCGAGAGTTACCGCAGGGACTGTCCATCCGCCGTTCTCGCCGGTGAAGAGCACACCTCGTGCCTTCCAATGCTGAGTACCAACCCACTCGATGGCTTCATTCATGGGCGGGCTTAGCCGCGCTGCAGCAGCCATTAGTCCCTCAGGCGCAGGAACACCTTGGGAGTTTCGCGCGCTGTTGGCTACCGCGAACTGTAGGAGCAACGCTGCAAACTCTGCCCTCTTCGCTTGATTCAGCTCCCGCTTGTCATCCCTACGATCGCGCGTTGCGAGATAGATGGCGATGATCGCGACTGCGGTTGAAGCGAGCACCCCAAGCCCGGGGATCAGGACGTCCGTTAGCCACGGCCACCACCACTCGCTCGTTGCGTCGTACAAGAGAATCGATTCCTTCCTCGGTTTTGCGGCGACTAAAGCGGAGGCACCAGAGCGGATGGTCCGATCGTGCCGGGAGCCTAGTCATCGCCCGTGCACGACGTACGTTCACGCAAGTCGGTCTGTCGGGCGGTCAAGGCACGAGACTATCGCGGGTGAGGGAAAGTCATCGATATGCTGCTCCCATGACCGACGCCCCTCCGCCCGTTGATCCGACACCCGAGACGCCGGGCGTTCCTGCCGGCATGTACCAAAATCCCGTCACTGGCGAGAGTCACTACTGGGATGGCACCAATTGGGCTGCTGCTCCCGTGCCGGAAGATACAACCGCGCCGACGAAGATAACGGCGGACATAAGCGCGGCCGAAGCGACCAACGCTCCCTCACCGACTGTCCCAAACTTCTCCCCGATTTCGCTCATTGCTCTCGTCGTCG
>JBJXDR010000094.1:0-17453 GCA_046155245.1 Rhodoglobus sp.
CTCTGCCGCGCGCTAGCTCGTGGAGCTAGCGCTTGTCGCGCTTTTCCAGCACGCCCTCTAAGTACTGCTGCCGCACCGCGGGGTCGCCTCCGAGGCCGACCTCGTCGCTGCCCGCGTGGTCGTCAACCCAGTCGCGCAGGCGGATGGGCAGCATGTTGGAGAGTCGCAGCACCGGCGCGAGTCGACGCGGAACCACGATGCTGAACCGTCGCGGATGGTCGAGTGCCGACATAATCGCGGCGCTCACCACGGGCGGCGTGATGACTCCGGTGAGCCACGGCGGGGTGATGCCTGCGCCGAGAGCGGTGCGCACGAGGTTTGGGCTCACGACGATGAGCCGAACCCCGGTGCCGCGCAGCTCGCGACGCAGTGACTGGGTGAAGGCGATGACGGCAGCCTTGGTGCCCGAGTAGACCGCGACACCCGCGAGCGGCTTGATGCCTGTCGCGCTCGCGAGGTTCACGATGGTGCCGGCGTGGCGCTCGAGCATTGCCGGGAGTACCGCGGCGGTGCCCTGCACGACGCCCGCGAAGTTGATGTCGATGAGCGTGCGCGCGACATCCATCGACTGGTCAAGGAACGGACCAGTTGGCATGATGCCCGCGTTGTTGATCCAGAGGGCGATCGGCCCCACCGTCGCCTCGACGTGAGCGACGACCGCGGCGAGGTTCTCGCGATCCGTCACGTCGAGCCGCACGGCGGAGGCGCCCGCGCCCAGTTCGGCTGCCGTGGCATCCGTCACCGCGGGGTCTAGGTCGGCGATGACCACGCGGTAGCCCCGCGCGAGAAGGTCGGTCGCAAGTTGGCGGCCGATGCCTCGGGCCCCTCCTGTGATGACGGCGACAGGACTCGAATCGGTGCTCATGAGCCGAGCATATGCTGAGCCCCTCGGGGCAGGTAGAGCCATTCGGCCTGCGCCAGCCCGCGCCCGCCGCGTTGCTAATGTGTCGGTATGACATCGACGTCACCCGCCCGCCGCGCCGTTGGCATCCTTCGACTCGCCGCCGCAGCCGTGCTCACGGTCGCACTCGTGTTCCAGATCGTTGAGAAGACGATCAACAACGACATGATCGCCGAACAGTACTTCACGTACTTCACAATTCTCACCACAATGATCGGCATCGGGGTGCTGGCGTGGGGAGGACTGCTCGCGCTGGAAAGACAGGTCGACCCGGTGCCCTTCACCGTGGCGCGGATGTCGGTGCTCACCTACGCGGTCGTGACTGCGATCGTCTACAACGTGCTGCTGCGGGGCATCCCCGATGAGGGTTTCGTCGTCTCCCCGTGGCCGGGCGAGATCATGCACGTGTGGATCCCCATCGTGATGCTCGTCGACTGGCTCCTGTCGCCGGGGCGCCCCGCGCTTCGCTGGACCGCGCTGCGTATCGTCGTGATCTTCCCGCTGGTGTGGCTTGGCTTCACACTCGTGCGCGGGGCCGTGGACGGTTGGTTCCCCTACCCGTTCCTCGAGCCCGCGACCGGCTGGGTGAGTGTGCTGGCCTACGTCGTCGGAATCTCCGCATTCATCGTGGGGCTCGCCTCGCTTGCGATCGCCTACAGCAGACTGCGGCCGGCCCCCGTCGCTTCGGTCGAGTCCGCGGTCTAGCTGCCGCCGAAACGCTCGGTCTTTACGGCGAGCGGGTCGTGCCCTAGGGCAACCAACGAGTCGGCCACGCTTTCGACGAATCCCGTGGGGCCGCAGACGAAGACGGCGGGATTCTCGGCGGCAGGGATGGTGGCCGACCGCAGGATATCGAGGGTCACCCGGCCCGGTGGACGGGGCCATCCGGCTGGGGTCTCGCGGGTGTAGACGTAGGTGACCTGAAAGCTAGGGGACATCAGGGAGTCCAACTCGGCGGCGTAGAACACGTCGGCGGGGCTTCGCACCGAGTACAGCAGGCGAAACATCGGCCCAGCCCCGGATGCCGCGTGCGCCCGCGCCATCGCGAGCAGGGGCACCACCCCCGAGCCTCCCGCGACAAGCTGCACCGCGCGGGTCTCGCCGGGCTTCCAGACGAACCAGCGCCCGAGCGGCCCCCGGAATTCGAGCTGGTCACCCTCGCGCAACTCGCCGACGAGGTAGGGCGAGACTTCGCCGTCCTCGATGAGGTCGACCGCGAGCTCGACCAGGTTGCCGGACCCGGTCGAGGCGAGCGAGTAGGCCCGCACCGCCTGATAGCCGTCCTCGGCTGTGAGACGCACATCGACGTGCTGGCCGGCCGTGCTGCCCTTCCAGCCGTCCACCTCAAGCACGATGCTCTTCGCGGTAGGGGTCTGCTTCGTCGCGGACACGACTGTGCCCACGAGCCAGTCCCGATACGACACCTACGAGTACCGTTCCTCGCGCCACGGGTCACCGTAGGTGTGGTACCCGTTCTGCTCCCAGAAGCCCGGATTGTCGTCGCGCTGCATCGTGATGCCGCGCACCCACTTGGCGCTCTTCCAGAAGTACAGGTGCGGCACGAGCAGTCGGGCCGGCCCGCCATGGTCGGGCTCGAGCGGTTCGCCGTCGAACTCGGTCGCGATCCACGCCTGACCGTTCATCAGGTCCTCGAGCGGCAGGTTGGTGGTGTAGCCACCGTAGGAGTGCACCATCACATAGTCGTAGCTCGACTCGACATCCTCGAACAGCCGGTCGAGGCTGACCCCGCGCCAGTCGGTTCCGAACTTCGACCAGCGCGTGACGCAATGGATATCGGTGTGCACGTCTTCGAGGCCGATCGCGTGCAGTTCGTCCCACGTCCACGACAGGCTCTGGCCGGTCTCCGACTTGATCTCGAACTTCCAGTCCCCCGTGTCGACTCGGGGCGTCGGACCGGCGGAGAGCACCGGGAAATCCTCGGTGACGAACTGCCCGGGAGGCAGGTCGGGGTTCGACTCGCGGGGGCGACCGGTGAAGCCGCGGGAGAAGATCGCCATAGCTTCAGACTATCGAAGGCGGTTCGTGGCTCGTCCATAGCAAACTCATAGACTCGACCTCAAGTGTCGACACATGACAACTCGAACTCCTTTCATCGTCGCAGGGACGGCTATTGCCATCGCAGGCCTCGTCCTCGCCGGGTGCACCGCCACCACCACTACCGACGACTCGTCGATGACGACCGATAGCTCCGACTCGGCCACTTCCGACTCGGCAACCACGGGAGTAGTCTCAACCGCTGACGGACTCATGCTCGCTTCCTGGGGCGACAACGTCTCGGTCTCGTTCGCCGACGGCACGATCCGTTTCGTGTCCGACGGCATCCCGAACCACGATCGTCAGGCCGAGTACGCGGTGCCCACAGCGGGAGTGCGAGTACCGGATGCCTCGACCGCGGTTGCGGCCCCCGACCCGACCGTTGCGCAGGACTACGACTTCACGATAACGACGAACCCGGTACTCGCCGGCGAGCCGACATCCACGAGCCTTGGCACGATCGGGGTCATGATCTCCGGCGCGGCCCTGTTCAACCCCTACGAGGGCGACGGTGCGACGGTCGCGACGGCATCGAACTTCACGGTGCTGAATGATGCCGGCCAAGAGGTCGCGTTCCTCGACTCGTGCAACGGGCATCCGAACCCGATGGGGGCCTACCACTACCACGGCCTGCCCACGTGCATCACGGCGGTCGTTGACGAGGTGGGCGGGCCCTCGCACATCTTGGGAGTCGCGTTCGACGGGTTCCCGATCTACGGCGACCGGGCGATGGATGGCACGCAGCTCACGGCCGACGACCTCGACGAGTGCGGCGGCATCCTGTCGGCGACGCCCGAGTTTCCGGAGGGCATCTACCACTACGTGCTCCTCGATACCGCCGACTCGACCTCGTCGATCCGCTGCTTCAGCGGCATCGTTGACGAGTCACTCACGCAGACAGCGGCGGGCGGAATAGGAGGGATGCACCCGTAGGGTGGAGACATGACACTCTCGCTCGGACTTCCCGGTGCGCGCCGGGATGCGTCCGAGCGTGGGCGCGCCAACCGACCGGATGTCGCCGAGCTTGTCGATACTTTCGGTCGGGTCGCGCGTGACCTGCGCATCTCACTCACCTCGGCGTGCTCGCTGCGCTGCACCTACTGCATGCCCGCCGAGGGGCTCCCGGTGATCCCGCGTGAGGAGCTGTTGACACCCGCCGAGATCGCTCGGCTCGTGGGCATCGCGGTTCGCGAGTTGGGCGTGCACGACATCCGCTTCACCGGCGGGGAGCCGTTGATGCGAGTGGACCTGGAGGAGATCATCCGGTTGTCGGCGGCCGTGGCCGCCGGTGCGTCGCTCAGCCTCACGACCAACGGCATCGGTCTGGATAAGCGAATCGACGGGCTTGTCGCAGCGGGGCTCACCCGCCTCAACATCTCTCTCGACACCGTGGACCGCGACCATTTCGCTCGCCTCACCCGTCGCGACCGCTTGCCCGCCGTGCTCGCCGGCATCGACGCCGCGCGCCAGGCCGGCATTGCGCCTCTCAAGATCAACGCGGTGCTCATGCGCGATACCCTCGGAGGTGCTGCCGACCTGCTCGAGTGGTCACTTGCCAACGGCGCAGCGCTCCGTTTCATCGAGCAGATGCCGCTCGACGCCGATGAGACCTGGGTGCGCGACAACATGGTTTCGGCCGAAGAGTTGATCGAGGTTCTCTCGTCGCGCTTCGCCCTCTCGGCCCCGCATCGCGACGACCCGCACGCCCCCGCCGAACAGTGGCTAGTGGATGGCGGCCCCGCCACCGTGGGAATCATCGCGTCGGTCACGCGCAGCTTCTGCGAGGCCTGCGACCGAACTCGGGTCACGGCGGAGGGTACTGTGCGCTCCTGCCTCTTCGGCGACGAGGAGACCGACCTGCGAGCGTTGCTGCGCAGCGGGGCGGATGACGCAGCAGTCGCCGACCGTTGGCGCGCCGCACAGTGGCTCAAGCCGTCGGGCCACCGCATCTCGCGGCCGGACTTCGTGCGCCCGCTGCGCTCGATGGGGGCTATCGGTGGCTGAGCTGGATGCCGCGCCGGTGCTCGTGCGGTACTTCGCGGCGGCCGCGGACGCCGCGGGCCGCGAGGAGGAGCTTCTGCCCGGGGTGTCCACCGCGGGGGAGTTGAAGGTGGTGCTCGTGGACCGTTACGGGAACGCGATGGCTCGAGTGCTGGCATCCGGGTCGTTCCTCGTCGACGGGGTGGTAAGCCGGGACGATTCGCGCGCGCTCGGCGCCCGGGTCGACGTGCTGCCGCCCTTCGCTGGGGGCTAGCGGTCCTGCCCGATGGGTTTGGCGCCGCCGGGCCCCGGGGCGGGTGTCGGGTGCCCCGTGCCGGGTACGTCGTGCCGGACGCCGGATTCTGGCTGCAAAGATTCGGCTGTTAGGTGCCGAGTACTCCCGTTGTGCAGGAGTCTTGAGGCATCCTTGCTCCTCCTGCACAACGGGAGTGGCGTGAGGGTAACGGTCGCGGTCGTCGCTGCGGCGCCGGGCACCGAGTGCACCGACTACGAAATCGGGTCGAGAAAGACCAGCGGGATCTCGCGGTCGGTCTTCTCCTGGTAGCCCGCGTAGTTCTTGTGGTTGTCGGTGATGATCGGCCACAGTCGATCGCGCTCGACGGGGGTGGCAACCCGCGCGACCCGCTTCTGCGCGGGCCGACCCTGAAACACGACCTGCACCTGCGGGTTAGCGACGAGGTTCAGGTACCAGGCGGGGTGGCGATCGTCGCCGCCCCGCGAGGCTACGACAACGTAGCTCCCGTGCGGCTGCAGCGGGGAACTCAGCATCGTCGACCTCGGCTCGCCCGACTTGCGGCCCGTCGTCGTGAGCTCGAGCATCGGCATCCCGGATGCACGCCAGCCGAGCTTGCCGCCGGAGAGGCGGATCACCGCTCGGTGGATGCGGTTCATCGAATTCATGGCTGCCTGCGAGGGCGCTGCGTTCTTGGGCACACCCTCAACGCTACCCCGAGCGCGATCGGGTCAGAGCCCGACCCACTCGGTCGCGCCCTCGGCGAGGTGCTGGCGCTTCCAGATCGGAACGTTTTGCTTGATCAGCTCGACCAGCCGCTCGCACGCGGCGAAAGCGGCAGCCCGATGCGGGGCAGCGACGGATGCCACGAGCGCAACATCCCCGACGGTCAGCGAACCGACGCGATGCGCGGCCGCCACGCGCAGCCCGGTCTCGTCGGCGACCTGACGGCAACAGTCGGCGAGGAATCGCTCGGCCTCCGGGTGACCCTGATAGTCGAGCGCCATGACCTCGAGTCCGTGGTCGTGGTCACGCACGATGCCGCGAAAGGTGACGAGAGCCCCGTTGGCGGGTGTCAGCACGAACGACTCGAGGGTCGCGGCATCCAGGGGCGACTCGGTGATGCTGGCCAGCACCTCACTCATGGTCGCCGCCGCCGGCCACCTGAGCGACGAGGTGTTCGAGCACCTCGTCGAGCACTGCAAGGCCGTCCTTGACCCCGCCGGGCGAGCCGGGCAGGTTGACGATCACGGTGTCGCCGACGGTTCCCGCGACTCCCCGACTGAGAGCCGCCTTCGGGGTGACCGGCAGGCCGCGGGCGCGGATCGCCTCGGCAATGCCCGGCAGCTCGCGATTGAGCAGGGCCGCGGTTGCCTCGGGGGTGCGGTCGGTCGGGCTCATGCCGGTGCCTCCTGTCGTGATCACGACGGCGGGACCGGCGGCGATGATGCGGTCGAGGGCGGCTGCGACCTCCGCGTCGGCGACCACGTCGACGCTCACGGCGTATCCGCGCTCGGTGAGCCAGTGGGCGATGACCGGGCCGGTCGTGTCGTCGCGGGTGCCCGCGGCCGCGCGGGTCGAGGCGACCAACACCGCCGCCGTGCCCGGAACGACCTCGGGGCGGGTTCGACCGCCGGTCTTCTCGATCAGCTGAATCTCGCCCAGCACCGACTGCGGGTCGACGGCCTTGGTCATGTCGTGCAGGGTGAGTCCGGCGATTGCGACGGCAGTGAGGGCTTCCATCTCTACCCCGGTCTTGCCGGTCGTCTTGGCGGTCGCTGTGATCTCGATCCAGTCGTCGTTGAGAGTGAAGTCGACGCTTACCGACGTCAGGGCGATCGGGTGGCAGAGCGGGATGAGCTCGCTCGTGCGCTTCGCGCCCTGGATGCCGGCGATGCGAGCCGTCGCGAGCACGTCAGCCTTCGGGAGCCCATCGGCCCGCACGAGCGCCATCACCTCCTGAGTGGTCTCGAAGCGGCCCCTCGCCGTTGCGCTTCGCCGGGTGACGGCCTTGTCACCGACGTCGACCATGCGTGCCCGGCCATCCGGTCCGAGGTGACTGAGGGCCGCGTGACTCAGGGCCGGGTGGCTGGGGGCCGGGCGACGCTGTGAACTCATAGCGCCCATGTTTCCACTTCGTCGCCCGCCTCGAGGGTCGTGACCTGCTCGGGGATGATCACCAGCAGATCGGATGCCGCCATCCCCGCCACGAGATGCGACCCCGGCCCCGAGGCAACCAGCACCCGACCGTTCTCAAGCGCCCGCCCGCGCAGGAACTGCCGCCGCCCCGCGACACTCGTCACGGCCTCGCTCAACCGGCGCCGCTCGCGCACCGCCTGCGGCAGTCCCGCGACGGTGCGCAGCAGCGGCGCAACGAACACCTCGAACGAGAGCTGGGTGCTTACCGGGTTGCCCGGGAAGCAGATCACCGGCACTCCCTCCCAGGTTGCGGTCGCCTGCGGCCCGCCGGGCTGCATCGCGACGTGGCCGACTCGCGCCCCGAGCGGTTCGAGTAGTTGCCGCACCACCTCGAAGTCGCCCATCGAGATGCCGCCCGAGGTGAGAATCAGGTCGCCCCGGGCGCTCAGTGCCTTCCTCAACTCGGATGGGTCGTCGGTGACGTGGGTGCGGGCCGCTACGATCGCGCCCGCAGCGAGCACCGCGGCAGCGAGCGCCGTGCCGTTGGAGTCGAACACCTGGCCGAGCACGGGCGTCGCCCCCGGCTGCACGAGTTCGCTACCCGTCGTGATGATCGAGACGCGCGGGCGGGCGACGACCTCCACGCGGGTGATGCCGGCCGCGGCAAGCACTGCGAGGTGGCGGGAGCCGAGTCGCAGCCCGCCGGGCAGCAGTTCAGAGCCGGCGCGCAGATCGCTGCCGCGTTCGCGCACGAACTCACCCGCGGTTCGCGCGCGAGTGACGGTTACGGCCGCGCCGTCCACCGTGGTGTCCTCGACGGGGATGACGGTGTCCGCTCCGTTCGGCACGACGGCACCCGTCATGATGCGCACGGCCGTGCCGGGGGCGAGGTCGGGCGGCGACGATGGTTTGGCCGCCACCTCGCCGACGATCGGCAGCGTTGTCGGCGCTGGGGCGACATCCGCCGATCGCACGGCGAAGCCGTCCATCTGAGAGTTGCGGAACAGCGGTAGGTCGACCGGTGAGAGCACGGCGGCGACGGTCACCCGCCCGAGGGCGTCGTCGATCGGGACCAATTCGGCGCGCGGGGCGAGGGCAGGCGCCAGTAGGTCAGCGACGTGGGCGGCATGCTCCTCAACGGTCCACGCGGCGGAGTGCGACATCAGTACCTCGTCATCTGCGGGTCGAGCTCGCGTGCCCAGGCGTCGATGCCGCCCGCCAAGTGGCTCGCCGTGAAGCCGCGGTCGGCGAGGAGCAGACGGGCGCTCGCCGAGCGGATGCCGTGGTGGCAGTAGACCACGACAGCCCGGCTGGAGTCGAGCTCCGCGAGCCGCGACTCGAGCTCCCCGAGCGGCACGGACAGCGCGCCGGGCAACGCGACGACCGCCACCTCCCACGGCTCGCGCACGTCAAGCAGGGTGAAGTCGTCGGTGCGGGCCCGCAGCTGCGCCGGGGTGAGAGCCGCGCCCAGTCCGCAGAATGCCTCGTAGTCGATTAGGCCGGTGATGGGTTCGGCGGTCGGGTCGGCGGCGTACTCGAGCGTGCGGAAGGTGCCCGTCAACGCATCGTAGGTCGTTGCCCGTCCGATCGCGGGGGAGCCGATCCCGGTGAGCACCTTGAGCGCCTCGGTGGCCATGAGCGCGCCGATGACCGCGACGGTCGTCGGTAGCACCCCGCCGACCTCGCAGCTGGGCACACTGCCGGGCGCGGGCGGCACCGGGAACAGGTTGCGGTAGGTCGGGCCCTTTTCCGCCCAGCTGAGCCCCGCCTGCCCGCCGTACTGCGACACAGCGCCCCAGACGACCGGGATGCCCGTGAGTCGAGCCGCGTCGTCGGCGAGGTAGCGCGTCGGAAAGTTGTCACTGCCGTCCACCACGAGGTCGAAGCCCGCGAACAACTCGAGGACGGTCGCGCTCGTGAGGCGTTCGTCGAGCGGGAGCACCCGCACCTCGGGATTGAGGGCCGCCACCTTCTCGGCCGCGGAGAGCGCTTTGCTGCGGGCGATATCCGCCATCGTGTGAATGGTCTGGCGATGCAGATTGCTGAGCTCAACGCGGTCGTCGTCGATGATGGCGATGGTGCCAACGCCGGCTCCCGCCAGGGTCGGGATGACGCTCGACCCGAGTCCGCCCGCCCCGATCACGAGCACGCGGGCGGCGGCGAGCCGCCGCTGGCCGTCGCCGCCGAAGCCCGGCAGGGCCTCCTGGCGCGAGTAGCGGGCATCCATAGGTCAATACTCCCACCGCCGACGCGACCGCGGCCCCGCG
The DNA here is from genome assembly GCA_046155245.1 of Rhodoglobus sp. Lineage (GTDB taxonomy): Bacteria > Actinomycetota > Actinomycetes > Actinomycetales > Microbacteriaceae > Rhodoglobus. The sequence goes on from JBJXDR010000094.1 coordinate 9,596, forward strand.
GCGGCCCGACCGCTCCGGTTCTTCGCTCCGACATCAATTCGGGAAATACGGGCGAAAGACTCGGATGCGCCCCCGAACATCCGCCCGCGGCATCCGTTCTTCCTGAATTGCTGATCGGCGGCGCCACCCCCAGCCAGCAGACCCGAGTAGCCGAGGCGTGGATGCGGCTAGAATCAGACCAAACCACCGCGGATGAGGATGCTCGTGACCCAGTTCACCGTGAATCAGGCCGCCGCGCTGCTCGGCGTGAGCGACGACACGCTCCGGCGCTGGGCCGAGGCCGGCCGACTGACGCTCTCGGGGAGTCCGGCATCCGTCGACGGGGTCGAGCTCGCGACACTCGCGCAACAGCGTGCGGCCGAGTCCCCACTCGACGAGGCCTTCCCGCACAGCCGTGCGAGCGCGCGCAATCGCGTGACCGGGATCGTCACGAGGATTACCAAGGACACGGTGATGGCGCAGGTCGAGCTCCAGGCTGGGCCGTTCCGCATCGTCTCTCTCATGAGCGCGGAGGCGGCAACGGAGCTGCGCCTCGAACCGGGAACTCTCGCCGTCGCGAGCATCAAGGCCACGAACGTCGTGGTCGAGCTGCCGGAGGACCGGTGAAGCCCCTAGTCACCGCCGCCCTTGCAACCCTCGCGCTCACGGGCTGCACTACGGCCGCACCCGAACCGACCCCCACCCCTATGGTCGACGGCACGCTCGCCGGCACCGTGACCGTGTTCGCCGCGGCATCCCTCACCGAATCGTTTGCGGCGATCGCCGAAGCCTTCACGGCCGAGCACCCGAACGTCGAGGTAATCTTCAACTTCGGTGGCAGCTCGGGTCTCGCCACCCAGATCGTCGAGGGCGCCCCGGTCGACGTGTTCGCGGCCGCCAGCCCCGCCACGATGACGACGGTAACGGATGCCGGTTTCGCGACCGATCCCGCCGACTTCGCGACCAACACGCTCGAGATCGCGGTGCCGACCGACAACCCCCGCGGCGTGACCGGCCTCGCCGACTTCGCGAACCCCGACTTCACGATCGCGCTGTGCGCCGTGGAGGTGCCGTGCGGCGCCGCGGCGGCGAAGGCGCTCGATACGGCGGGCATCGTGGCATCCGTCGACACGTACGAGCAGGACGTCAAAGCCGTGCTCACCAAGGTGGAGTTCGGCGAGGTGGATGCCGGGCTCGTCTACCGCATCGACGTGCTGTCCGCGGCGGGGGCCGTCAAGGGCATCGAATTCCCCGAAGCGGCGGGTGCTGTCGCTAGGTACCCGATTGCGACCCTGAGCGACTCTGCTGCTGCTGCGGCCTTCGTCGCCTTCGTGCTGTCGGATGCCGGTCAGCAGATCCTGCGGAACGTGGGCTTCGGTGCGCCGTAGCTTTCTGACCCCAGCGCTGTGGGTCCCCGCGGGCCTCGCGATCGCCCTACTCGGGCTGCCGCTCATCGCGCTCGTGGTGCGCGCGCCGTGGACCCAGCTGCCCGAGCTCCTCAGCCGCACCGAGGTGCTTCAGGCACTGGGGCTGTCACTCGGCACGGCCGCGGTCGCGACCGGCCTGAGTCTCGTGCTGGGCATCCCGCTGGCGCTTGTGCTGGCGCGCTCGGCAGAGTGGCCCGCCGTACCGCGGCGACTACTGCGAGCCCTCGTGACCGTGCCGCTCGTTCTGCCGCCCGTCGTCGGTGGTGTCGCACTGCTGCTGTTGTTGGGGCGCCGCGGGCTGATCGGACAGTTTCTGCCGTTCCAGATCCCGTTCTCCACGTCGGCAGTCGTGATTGCGCAGGTATTCGTTGCGATGCCGTTTCTCGTGTTGGCGGTCGAGGGGGCGGTGCGGGCATCCGATCGGCGGTTCGAGGCGGCGGCCGCGACGCTCGGTGCGACCCGGCTCACGATTCTGCGCCGAGTCACCCTTCCACTCGTGGCTCCGGGTGTGGGCGCGGGTGCGCTGCTCTGCTTCACCCGGGCGCTCGGGGAGTTCGGCGCGACCATCACCTTCGCGGGCAGCTTTCCGGGCGTGACCCAGACCCTGCCGATCGCGACCTACCTCGAACTTCAGCGTGACCCGGATGCCGCGATAGCGCTGTCACTGACCCTCATGCTCGTGAGCGTGCTCGTGCTGGTCGGGCTGCGGGATCGCTGGGTACCGGGACTCACCTCGTGAACCTGACCGCCCGGCTCCGGGCCACCCGTGGAGTATTCACGCTCGACCTCGACCTCGCCGTCAACTCCGGACGCACTCTCGCGCTCGTCGGGCCCAACGGCTCCGGCAAGTCGACCGCGCTCGGCGCGATCGCAGGGCTCGTGTCCAACGCGGGCACGGTGCGCGTTGGCGACCGCGTGCTCGACGAGCTGCCGGTGGAGCAGCGTCGGGTCGGCTACGTGTTCCAGGACTACCTGCTCTTTCCGCACCTGTCGGTTGTCGAGAACGTGGCGTTCGGGCCGAGGGCGACGGGGATGCCGCGCGCGGCGGCCCGGGAGGCGGCATCCGGCTGGCTGGCCCGGCTCGACCTCGCGGCGTTGGCCGATCGCAGACCCGCGCAGCTCTCCGGCGGACAAGCGCAGCGCGTCGCCCTCGCCCGGGCGCTCGCGACCAACCCGGAGGTGCTGCTGCTCGACGAGCCACTCGCGGCCCTCGACGTGGAGATCCGCGCCGACGTGCGCGCCGAGCTCGCCGCGCACCTCGCTCACTACGCGGGGCTCACGATCGTCGTCACCCACAGCCTCGCGGATGTCGCGGCACTAGCCCACGACGTGATCGTGCTCGAGCGTGGCAGGGCCGCCCAGCGAGGGTCACTCGCTGACCTCGCGGCGGCCCCCGCGACGCCGTATGTGCAGCGGCTCACAAGCGCTAACCCGCCGGCCGCTTAGGCAAAGCGGTAGCTACCCGTGAGGTGCCGTGGGCTCCGGCTTCGCCTCCACCAGCGGCAGCCGCTCGGCAATCAGCCGTTGCAACGCGCTGACCTCCCGCGAGAGCGCATCGATCTTGTCTTCGGACTCGTCGATTTCGGCCTGGATCGCCTCCTCCGCCGCTCGGGTCTGTGCCGCGAACCACGACGCGATGTAGGCGGTCACGGTTCCGATGAGCGCGACGCCAGTCACCACCAAGCCCACCGCGACCAATCGACCCTCCACGGTCACGGGGAACACATCGCCGTAGCCCACGGTGGCCATCGTGATGAAAGCCCACCACCACCCTTCCGCGACATCGTGGATGTTCGCACCCGGCGCATCCCGCTCGGCCTGCGTCACGGCGAGACCCGCGATGAACCAGACGCCGAGGGCGGCGATGACGACATAGCTGAGCACGCGATTGCGCAGGATGCGGTGGAGCCCTCGCGCCGAAAGGAACAATATCGACAGCGCCCGAAGGGCCTGGAGGGGTCGAAGGATCGGCAGAATCACCGCCGCTAGGTCGAGGGGATGTCTCCGGATGAATAGCCAACGATCGTTGGCGATGACGATGCGCACCACGAGATCGATGGCGAACGCCGACCACGCGACGAGCTCAACCACCAGGAAGACGGTGATCCAGTCGCTGAAAAGCTTGGGGTCGATGATCGGCAGCGCGTAGGCCACGAGGAACGCGATGCCGAGACCGAGCAGGGGGTACTCGGTCGCGCGCTCCCAGCGCACCAGGCGGGTCATCCGAACACCATGACGACAGCGTAGTGACGCGTGTGCGATTCGGCACCCGCAGGGCCAGGCCGCGAGACTGATATGATGAAAACATAAAGCCATGTAATGGGAGGTCACGATGACCGAGCAGTGGATACTCGACGCGACGTCGTTCTCTGGCACGGGGCATCCGCTCTACGAGGTGAAGGCGAATCTGTTCAAGGGGCTCTCGCACCCCGTGCGGGTGCGCGTGCTTGAGGTGCTGTCGGAGCGTGCAATCGTGCCCGTGGGGGAGTTGCTCGCCGACACCGGACTCGAGGCATCCCACCTTTCGCAACACCTCGCGGTGTTGCGCCGGCACAACCTCGTGACCGCGGAGCGTCGCGCGAGTCAGGTGTATTACAGCCTCGCCTACCCCGAGGTCGCCGACCTGCTCACCGTAGCGAAGGCCCTGCTCGTGCACATTCTTGACACGACACAGCGGCAGCTGGATGCCGCGTCCTCATGAACCCCGCGAAGTACGTCGCATCCCTGCTCCCCACCTGGCGCGACTACCGCTCGGTCAAGCGTACGTGGCGCGGCGACATAGTGGCGGGGCTCACCGTCGGAATCGTCGCCCTCCCGCTCGCCCTTGCGTTCGGGGTGAGTTCGGGCGCCGGGGCCGAGGCGGGTCTGGTTACGGCGATCGTGGCGGGGCTCGTGGCGGCGGTGTTCGGCGGGTCGAATATCCAGGTGTCGGGTCCGACCGGGGCGATGGTCGTGGTGCTCGGGCCGATCGTCGCCACCAACGGACCCGGCGTCGTCGCGATCGTGAGCGTCATGGCGGGTGCCGTCGTGCTCATCGGCGGGGTGCTCAAGCTCGGGCGAGTGGTGTCGTTCATTCCGTGGCCGGTCATCGAGGGCTTCACTGTGGGAATCGCCGTGATCATCTTTCTCCAGCAGGTTCCTGCCGCGATCGGAGCCGCGCCCGGGGCGAGCACGAATGCGCTCGTGGCGGCCGTCGAATCCTTCTCCAACGTGGTGCCTGCGACCCTGTGGTGGGCGCTCGGCAGCGTCGCGGTGGTCGCGGCGATCATGGTGCTCGCGCGTCGCATCCACCGCCAGCTGCCGGGGTCGCTCATCGCGATCGCGGTCGTGACAGTCGTTGCCAACCTGGCGAGCCTGCCGCTGGCGCGGATCGGAGCCCTGCCATCATCGTTGCCCGCTCCCGGACTGCCGCCGCTCGATCCCGCGGTCGTCGGCACGCTCGTCGGGCCCGCACTCGCCGTTGCGGCGCTCGCCGCGATCGAGTCCCTGCTTTCGGCGCGAGTCGGGGCATCCCTTGCCGACACCGGCGCCTATGACCCCGACCGCGAACTCGTCGGCCAGGGTCTCGCGTCGCTCGCATCCGGGCTGTTCGGCGGCATGCCCGCCACCGGCGCCATCGCCCGCACCGCCGTCAACGTGCGCTCGGGCGGCCGCACGCGCCTCGCCGCAATCACCCACTCGCTCGTGCTGCTGGCGGTCGTGTCACTCGCCGCGACGGTCGTGTCGGGCATCCCGCTCGCCGCCCTCTCGGGCGTGCTCATGGTGACGGCCGTGCGGATGGTGTCGATCCCCACCGTGCGGGCGGTCGTTCGCTCGACCCGCTCCGACGCGATCGTGTTCTTCATCACGGCGATCGTCACCGTCTCGTTCGACCTGATCATCGCGGTGGGCATCGGCATCGCGGTCGCGGCGTTCTTCGCGCTGAGGGCTCTCGCCCGCTCCGGTGGCGTGCACCGCGAGGAGCTACCCGGCGCCGGCCAGCCCGGCGACGAACGCATCGCGCTCTTCCGCCTCGACGGAGCGCTGTTCTTCGGCGCCGCCGACCGCATGCTCGACCGCGTGAACGAGATCAGCAACGTGACGGTCGTCATCATCCGGATGTCGCAGCTGCAGGTGCTCGATGCGACGGGTGCGCGCGTCATCACCGAGATGATCCACGCTCTCGAACGGCGCGGCATCACGGTGCTCGTCAAGGGCATCCAGCCCGAGCACGTGGAGTTAGCGACCCGGGTCGGCGTGATCGCGTCGTTGCGCGACGAGCGTCACCTGTTCACCGGACTCGAGCCGGCGATCGAGCACGCTCGCAGCCACGTCGCCCGCGCCGGACTCGCGAATCTCTCGGGGCCACCCGACTAACGTTCCGCTAGTTCAGGACGTATGTTTTTTGCGACTGCATACGTCCTGAACTAGCGGAACGGATTGGCGGGGAGACCAGCTTGGCGCGGGGGCTCCGAGACTTCGGCTCCGGGCGCACGCACCTGCCCACCCCGGTGCTGCATACGATGGAGCTATGCCCGTTACGTCGGAACAACCGACCGATGGATGACAACCTCCGCCAACTCCTCATCGAGGATCTGCGTCGCGCGCGCCACGGCTTCGGTCTCGCGACCGAGTACACCGGCGAAGGCAGCGAGATCAGTCCCAGCTGCGGCGACGGGGTCACCGTGCGGGTCGGTCCCGACGGCTTCAGCTGGGAAGGTGACGGTTGTGCGGTGTCGATGGCCGCGGCATCCGCTCTCGGAGCGACAACCGTCGATGACTTCAGGATGCTCGTCGACGACTATCTCACGAGCGTCATCCCCGGGGCACCGCCCGTCCCCGGCGACCTCGAGCCGTTCGCCGGCATCGGGCGCTTTCCCCTGCGCGCGGGCTGCGCGACCCTCGCGTGGAGAGCCGCGCGCACCGCACTGGCCGCCGCTACTCCTCCGGTCTAGGCCGGTTCGACGGGTCGACTCTCTCGCCGGTGGCCGCGTCGATCGCCGACTGGCCCTCGGGCAGGTTCGAGAGGTCGGGTGCGATGACTTCGGGCATCCGACCAGAGTCGGGCAGGCCGAAGGTGGGCACGCGGCCGGCGCCGGGCGCGAGCACGAGGTCGTCGGAGCGGCGGGGCAGCGTCTTGCCGTGGAAGAAGTCGGGCTGCCGAAGAGCCCAGATTCCCATCAGGATCGCGCCCAACACGAGCGCAAGGATTCCCACCACTGCGGTGGCGCCGAACCCGAAGATCGTCACGTTGTCACCTTTGTCGTCGGTGAGCCAGTCAGGCGCTGCGAACTGCACGAGGCCGTAACCGAAAACCGCCGCGAGCATCGCGCCCCCGAGGAAGGGGAACAGCCCGCGCATCACGAAGTTGCGGAACGATGTCGTGAGCGTCTTGCGGTAAAACCACACGCAGGCGAATCCCGTGAGCCCGTAGTAGAAGGCGATCATGAGCCCGATTGACCCGATCAGCGCCCCGAGAAGAACCGGGCTGATCAGCGTGAAGATCAGATAGAACGCGGCCGAGACGATGCCCATGCCGATTGTTGACCAGGTGGGGGTCAGGAACTTCGGGTGGATCGTCGCGAACTTCGCGGGCAGCGCCTTGTAGACCGCCATCGAGAGCGCGGTGCGCGCGGTCGGCAGGATCGTCGTCTGGGTCGACGCCGACGCTGACGTGAGGATCGACGCCGCGAGCAGCAGCAGCATGATGTGCCCGATTACTGAGTCGCCGAACAGGGCCGGGCCGATCGCCGAGAACACGTCGTCGGAGTTGCCCTCCGCCCCGAGTCCGATGCCCTCGGTGCCGACGCCTGCGAACGCGATCGCGGCGACGGTAACCACGCTGTAGGTGGCCAGCAGGAGCACGGTCGAAAGGATTGCGGCACGGCCTGGGGTCTTGGCCGGGTCATCCGATTCCTCATTGATGCTGACCGCGGTGTCCCAGCCCCAGTAGATGAAGATCGCGATGAGCATGGCCGGCGCAATGACACTGCCGAAGTCGAGGGTAAAGGGGTTGAACCAGTCGAGCGTCGGGATGATCGAGTAGGTCTCGGCGGTGCCGGTGAACACCCGGGTGAGCGCTACCGCCGCGAACGCCAGCAGCACGACGACCTCGATGCTGAGCAGCACATACTGCAGGCGCGCCGAGATCTCGATGCCGCGGTAGCAGATGTAGGTCATGATCGCGATCCACGCGAGTCCAGCGACCGTCGACCACAGGGTGCTGTCGGCGAGGTCCGCGGCCCCGGGAACGCCGAGTTGGCTCACGAACGTGAACGAGTACGAACCCGCGATCTGGGCCAAATTGGCCATGACTATGACGTCGGCCGCGATGATGCCCCAGCCGCCCATCCACCCCGTGATCGGCCCGAACGCCCTGGTCGCCCAGGTAAACGTGGTGCCGCAGTCCGGTTCGGCTTTGTTGAGTTCTTGGTAAGCCACGGCGATGAAGTACATCGGGATGAACGCGAGGA
>JBJXDR010000095.1:0-24958 GCA_046155245.1 Rhodoglobus sp.
CATCGCCTACACTCATCGATCGGATATCTCACACCCATCGAGAAGGAGAACGAGTACCGTGAGATCAACTCCCAGAACCAGCCGGCTCCGGGAGAACTCGCCCTCCACTAAACCCGGGGCGATTCAGTCGAACTACAGCCAGGATTCCGACCCGCGACGAATCTTTCTGATCAACGCCCTGAAGTATTTGGGGATCGCGACCCAGCAGACGATCTGGTGCGGCATAGTCGAGATGGCCGTCCGGCTTCCGGATGGCATTCACAATGGCGAGTGCGAACACCGGGTCGGCGACGTGGAGCGAAATGATCTTCGGCGCCTCGACGGTCTTGACGATGCGGCTCGCCCCGATGTCCGGTGTGATCACAAGCACCGCACCAGAAATGCCTGCGTCGATGGCCTCCGCAAGGCGGTTGTCCGTGTCACCGGGCGGGAGGTCGTCCCGATCTCGCCAGACTGGGATCCCGGCCGCGCGTAACAGCCAGGCAAGCTCGATCACGTGATCGGTGCCGTCCTTCTGCCTGTAGGAGATGAACACGGGGTCTAGCGGATCGACGTATCCGGGCGTGGTTGACATTGCTTCTCCTGCTTCGTCTAGGTCAATCTCGTTGATGGTGTCGGCCGGCTCCGTTGGTTCCGCTACGGCGCTTATGCCCTCAGCGGCGGTCATTCCATCGTTCCGTTCGCATGCGCTGACACCAGCTGAACAGATGCCTTCCGATGCGCGCGACCTCGATCACGCCGTAGAGATCGCTAAGACGTGCCCGGCCCCCGGCGGCGGCGTCGAGGTTCGCCCGATCGTGGACCCGACGACGAACCCGTTCTGATCGCTCCGAGCGACGAGCCGACCGCGTCCGCCATGCATGCGGACGCGGTCGCTGCCGCGCTGGCGCAGGCGCGCCTACAATTCGCTCTGAGAACAAAGGAACACAGAGGTGAAGTGGACCGCACTAATGGAGCAAGGCGTTGACGACTGATCCGCACTCCGCGCCGGTCTCAGCTCGAGCATGGGCCGAGGATGCCGCGAGCCGTGCACAAGGCCGTGTACAGATGTTCAACTCGACCAGACCCGATGGTCTTGACGGGTGGACCATCTCGCTGGAGCAATATGATCTGCTCGTCGCCGTCATCCTCGACACGATCGACGCCTTCGGTGACGACGACGGAACGGTCCCGCTGAAGATGCTCGTCGAAGAGGCTCAGCGGCAACTCGGGCAGCATCCGGCCTTCCCCGGCGGTCGGCTCTCCAACTACGTCAGATTCACCAAGGTCGACCTCGAGGGTAGAGGAGTCGTGCAGCGCATTCCCAGATCGTCACCGCAACGCGTACGTCGGTCTCCCGCCGAAGACGACCAGAGGGCGCCGCGCCGCTAAGCTGGGACCGTGACCCTCACCGACGTCGAGACCCGCGTGCTGGCATCCATCGATATCGATGCAGTCGTTGCCGGCGTGGTTGACCTGATTCGCGTCCCGAGCGTGACTGGTACCGACGCCGAGTCGCACCTCCAGCACTCGCAGGCCGCACAGCTCAAGGAGCTCGGACTCGACGCCGACGTCTGGAAACTCGACCTCGACGGGCTGCGCAACGACCCGCGCTTCCCGGGCACTGAGGCGCCCCGCGTCGAGGGCTACGGCGTGGTCGGTGTCACCGGTCCCGGCACACCCGCGCTCGTGCTGCAAGGACACGTCGACGTCGTCCCCACTGGTGACCTCGACAAGTGGAAGGACCGCGATCCGTTCAGCGGCCACATCGAGGGTGGGGTCATTCACGGCCGCGGGGCGTGCGACATGAAGGCTGGACTCGCCGCGAACCTTGCCGTTGTGCGAGCGATCCGCGACTCGGGCGTCATCCTCGAGCGCCCGCTGGCCTATCACGCGGTGGTGAGCGAAGAGGATGGCGGGCTTGGCGCCTTCGCGACAATGCTTCGCGGCCACGTCGGCGACGCTGCCGTGTTGAGCGAACCCACGAGCGGTCGCATCGTGACTGCCAATGCGGGGGCGCTGACCTTCAAGCTGCGGGTCGCCGGCCGGGCCGCGCACGGAAGCACGCGACTGGAGGGCATCAGTGCGTTCGACGCGTTCCTGCCCCTCACCGCCGCGATCGCCGAACTCGAGCGTGAGCGCAACAGGGCACCCGACCCGCTGTTCTGGGCTTACTCGCTGCCGTACCCGATCTCCATTGGGCGCATCCGTGCCGGCGACTGGGCGTCGAGCGTGCCCGACCTGCTCGTTGCCGAGGGCCGGCTCGGAGTTCAGCTCGGCGAAGATCCGGCGTCGGCACGAGCCGCCTTCGAGCGAACCATCGCCGAAGCCGCCCACCGCGATCCCTGGCTCGCCGACAACATGCCCGTCGTCACGTGGCCCGGAGGTCAGTTCGCGAGCGGTCGGTTGGATGCGGCCGACCCCCTCATCGATGACATGGCACTGGCCATCACCGGGGTCGACCCGAGCGCCTCACCGCGCCGTTCGGCAGCGCCCTATGGCAGCGACCTGCGTCTGTACGCGGGCCTCGGCGGCATCCCGACCCTCCACTACGGACCCGGCGACGTCGGTTTCGCCCACGCCCCGCGGGAGCAGGTCGAGATCGCCGAGCTCATACAGGTGACACGTGCGCTCACAGTGCTCGCCCTGCGCCGGTGCGGCGCGCACTTCTAAAGCGCGGTCGGTGTCAACTGGTTCCAACCTGTGATGGCGACGAGGCAGACTTGACCGCATGAAGACTGTGCAGTGGACCGGCGCCGACCGTCCCGTATCCAACATCATTGTGGGCCTGATGCGTATCCAGGAGTTGGATGACGCGGCCGTTCGCAAGCTCGTCGGCACCGCGATCGACGCCGGCGTGACCGTGTTCGACCACGCATCCATCTACGGCGCGACCATGCACGGCTGCGAGGCCCGGTGGGGCGAGGCAATGACCCTGAGCCCGGCCGAGCGCGAAGCGATCGTGATCCAGAGCAAGGTCGGGCTGCACCCGCAACCCACGAGCATGACCTTCGATTTCTCGCGCGAGCACATCCTCGAGTCGGTTGACGGCTCGCTTGCGGCGCTGAAGACCGATTACCTCGACATGCTCCTGCTGCACCGCCCGGATGCGCTCGTCGAGCCGGACGAGGTCGCCGCGGCGTTCGACGAGCTGCACGCTGCCGGCAAGGTGCGCAACTTCGGGGTATCGAACCAGACACCCGGCCAGGTCGAGTTGCTGAAGAAGTCGGTGAACCAGCCCCTCAGTGTCAATCAGGTGCAACTCAGCATCACCCACGCGCCCCTCGTCGCGGCCGGGATCGCGGCCAACATGGAGGGACTGGACCAGTCGATTGACCGCGACAACGGCATCCTCGACTACTCGCGCCTGAACGGCATAACGCTGCAGGCGTGGTCGCCGTTCCAGAAGAAGTTCTTCAACGGGCCGTTCATCGGCGACCCCGAGTACACGGAACTCAACGCGGTGATCGACGAGCTCGCCGCGAAGTACGAGGTGACCTCAGGCAGCATCGCGGTGGCGTGGATCACGCGGCATCCGGCGAACATGCAGGTGGTCACGGGAACGACACAGCCCGAGCGCGTGCTCGAGGCGGCGGCCGGATCTGACATCCCGCTCACGCGCGAGGAGTGGTACCGCCTCTTCATCGCGGCGGGGTACCAGCTGCCCTAAGCAGGACGAGCTCTAGCGGCTCAGTGCGCGATGCCCGCTGGCGGCGGCGTTCCAGGAGCGGCACCCTGCACTCGCGCCGAGACGATTCCATCGAGGATGAGTTCAAGGCCGAACTCGAACTCGTTTCCGTAGGCGTACCCCGGCTGCAGAATCAGGGAGGCCGCCATCTCAGCCAGATGCGGGTGCTCCTGGGGTGAGGTCGGCCCGCGCGGGCCGGGCACTGAAGTTGCGTCAGAGTACTCCACGAACGCGAACGGCAGGTGGGCGCCTAGGGCCGACTGGCGTTAGCGAACGTAGCAAGCAATTCGCCGATGTGATGGTCGCGATCCAGCGGATGGCGCAGCGGCAAGTCGGGGTTCAGGCGGTAGACGTTGCGCCGGCCGTCCCGCTCTCGCTCGAGGTAACCGGCCTCCTCAAGCTCTGAGACGATGCGCTGCGCCGCCCGCTCAGTGATCCCCACCAGGGTGGCGACTTCGCGCAGCCACACGTTCGGGTTCTCCGCGACGCACAGCAGTACGTGCGCGTGGTTGGTGAGAAACGTCCAGTGCGCCATCCGTTCATTGTCCTCCTCTGAACGATGATTCAGCCGATTTGATTCAGGACACACAAAGTGTGCTATACATTTCGTGTATTGGATATCGTTCGATAGGAGAAGCTCGGGATGGATGTGGCGTTAGCTCTGGCAATGCTCGGTGCTCCGTGGGTCGCGGCGGCAGCAGCCGCAGGTCTGCGCGGCCGCCGCTTCGACGCCGACGCTGTTGCGCGTGTCGCGGCATCCATCACCGGGGTGGGGTTCATTGCGGCCGTAGCCGCAGCGTTCGTGGCCTTCACCGGCTCGCCGATACGACTGGGGGTGGGCGTCACCGAGATCCGCCTCGACGCACTCGCGGTCTTGCTCGGGATGCTCGTGCTCGGCCTTAGCGCGCTCATCCAGGCGTTCGCGGTGCGCTATCTTCGCGGCGACCCCCGCCAGCGGTGGTTCGTTGTGTCGGCTGCGGTTCTGACCGGATTCACGACACTGCTTGTCTGTGCGGGGTCGCTCATCGTGTTTGCGGTGGCGTGGGTAGGCGCGGTAGTTGCGATGGCGGCCTTGCTCGCGACCTACCCTCACCTCGAGCAGGCGCGCGACGGGGTGCGGCGTCTGCTCGTGCGGCTTGCAATAGCCGACACGGCCTTCCTGGCCGGAGTCGTCATCCTGCTGGTGGCCAACCGGGGCGACTCAAGTCTCGCCGCTCTCGGCGAGGTCGCAGCCAGGCTGCCCGAACCGGCGCAACTGACCGTGGCCGCCCTTCTCGTGATCGGCGCGCTCGCGCACTCGAGCCAGATTCCGTTCCAGGGCTGGCTGCCATTCACCCTCGCGGCGCCGACGCCAGTCTCAGCAATGCTTCACGCGGGTGTCGTGAACGCCGGTGCCATCCTCCTTCTGCGGTTCGCGCCGGTGATCGCCGCACATCAGGAGATCATGATCGGGATCTTCGCCATCGGTGCAGCGACCCTCCTCTACGCCTCGGCCGCGCGACTGGTTCGGGCCGACGTTAAGGGTCGACTCGTGTTCTCCACCATGGCTCAGATGGGTTTCATGATCATGGCGTGCGGCTTAGGTGCGTTCGCCGCCGCGATCTTCCACCTGATCGCGCACTCCCTCTTCAAGTCGTCGCTGTTCCTGGGCGCCGGAATGGGTGTACGCTCACACGCCGTTGACCGTGACCTGCCGGAGCCGAAACCGCTCACCGGGGGGCGGCGCGTACTCGCGATCGCACTATCGATCGCGGTGTCGGTCGGCGCCGTCATCGCCGCTGAGGTGCTGCTCGCACCGACGGCCTCGCCCGCAAGCATTGGACTTCTCGTGTTCATCGCGACAACGGCGGCCCTGACACTCGCGACAGCGCTGGCCACACGGTTCACGCTGGGCAGCGCTGTTGCGGGAATCACTTCGGTGCTCGCGGTGATCATCGGGTACACGGTGTTCCTCGGTGTGTTCTCGAGCGCGCTCGACCCGCTGACGACGGGCGAACCGGCGCCGGCGTGGCTGCTCGTGATCCCGGCATCCGGACTCATTGCGCTTGAGATCATCAGCCGCACCGGCGCACCGCTCGCCTGGCGTGACCGGCTGTACGCGCGCAGCCTCACCTCGACGACTCCCCGCCTCACCGCTTCGAAGGGACTGCCCGCGTGACACTCCTCATCCGCGCTCAGGTCGCGTCGGCCGCTCACGACGTGGTGCCCAGCTGGCCCCTCGACTCGTTCATCGCCGTGAACCCGCTGGCGGGCTCCGAGAGTCACCCCTTCGGTTCGGTACCCACGCCGGGCGTTGCCTTCACGCGCTCCCCGAGTGACTACCTCGCCGACCTGCACCGCAATCGAATCACGATGGACAGCCTTCAGACTGCCCTCGTGCGCCGGGTGCCGGCCTTGCGCGAGAACGTGACCCTAGGAGCGCAAACGATGGCGGCGAGCGCAATCGCTGCGATCGACATGACCCTGATCCCGGATGCCACGGCGCCCGCACCCTCCGTCACAGCCACCGCGGTCGACGAGTACCTCTCAACGTGGATCGCGGCCTACCTCAACCCCGACCCGCTGTGGGCGATGCCTCATCGGGAGCGTGGCTTCTACGCTGCATGGCGGATGCTCGCGGTCGCCGACCCCGCACTGCCCCGCCGCGCGCGCCGCACGATCGCCCGCTCCCCGGAGCAGCCCGAGGTCGCGCTCGCGCAGGCCGTCGACGCTCTGGGTGGCTCCGAGGATCCGGCGCGCTTGCTGCGCAGCCACTTGGCCGCGCTGCCGGGCTGGGTGGGTCACATCAAGTGGCGGGCGGAAAAGGTCGGCGATATCGACCTCACGTCATATCTCGCCGTGCGGCTCGCCGTGATTTCGGCGCTGGGCGCGGACGCGTCGGCACCCAGCGCCCCCACGGCCGAGGTGACGGATGACGTGTGGTCCCGGGCGCAGCGAGTCGCGGAGGCGCTGGGCACCCCCGACGCGCAGACGGTCGCCACCGTCGCGCGCGTGCTCGCCGAGCATCCGTCCACGGAGCACGCGTTGACCTGGCAGGCGGCGTACGAGGAGACCTACCGTTCCGCGCTGCTCGCGAGTCTTGCGTCGACCGGCGCCGCGCCCGAACGACCCGAGGTGCAGGTGGTGATGTGCATCGATCCCCGCTCAGAGGGGATGCGTCGCCAACTCGAACTCGACGAGACGGTCGAGACCTACGGGTTCGCCGGGTTCTTCGGAGTGCCCATCCGCTTCTCCCGCCACGCTGCGCGCCGCGGCGTCGACGCGCTGCCCGCCCTGCTCGCGCCCCGACACCACGTGACCGAACGGCCCCGCGACGAGGCACTGGCGAAGCGCTCGATGTCGGCCCGTCGAGGCCGGGATGCGGTGAGGCGCGCCCTGCACGCCGCCGACGCCGCAACCGCGACCCCGTTCGCCTTCGCCGAGACGGCCGGCTGGTTCTACGGCGCCCGGACCGGCCTGCGTACCCTTGCTCCCGGTCTCTACGCGCGCATCGGACGGGCGCTCTCGGCCTCCCGGTTCGACGCGGCGAGCGACGTGACGGTCGCCGACACCTTCGCCCTCGACGAACGGGTGGCCCTCGCCGAGGCGGGCGTGCGAATGATGGGACTCGACCGGTTCGCACCACTCGTCGTTCTTGCCGGCCACGGTTCGCGATCCACCAACAACCTCTACGAGTCGGCCCTGGACTGTGGCGCGTGCGGCGGAAACCCGGGGGCCGCGAACGCGCGCGCAGCGGCATCCATCTTCAACGATCGGGACGTGCGCGCGGCGCTCGAGCTGCGGGGGATCAGGATTCCCGACGATGCCTTCTTCGTGGCTGCCGAGCACAACACCGTTAGCGACACGGTGCAGCTGCTCGACGAGCACCTGATCCCACCGAGCCACGCGGGCCGGGTCGAGCAATTCATCGCCCTGCAGCGGGATGCCGCGGCGCGCCTGGTGGCCGAGCGCGCGCAGTCCCTGCCGGGCGGGCCATCCCGGCGCCCGATCACGACCGTGGCGCGAGCTCGCCGACGCGCTCACGACTGGGCGGAGGTCTACCCCGAACTCGGCCTGATCGGCAACGCCGGAATGATCATCGCCCCTCGCGAGCTCACCCGCGGCGTCGACTTGAGCCGTCGAGTGTTCCTGCACTCTTATCGGCCAGCGATGGACCCGGATGGCACGGCGCTCGAGACCGTCATGACCGCGCCCGTGATCGTCGCCCAGTGGATCAACCACCAGTACTACTTCTCATCGCTCAACCCCGAAACGCTCGGCGCCGGCACGAAAACCATCCACAACGCAATCGGTACGGCCGGAGTCCTCTCGGGGCAGTCGGGGGACCTGCGCCGGGGGCTGCCCTGGCAGTCGGTCGGTTTCGGCCGCGACCTGCTGCACGAGCCCATGCGTCTCTCGGTGATCGTGCAGGCTCCGCTCGAGCGGGTCGGGCGCATCGTGTCCAGCAACCAGGTGTTGCGCAACCTGCTCGACAACGACTGGATCTCGCTCACCGCCCGTCGCGACAGTGAGACTCCGTGGCAGCGCTACACGCCCTACGGCTGGGCGCCCGTTAGCTCCGCATCCACCAACCCCTCGGAAGGAACACACCAATGAACAACCTCACCAAGATGACGCGCCTCGAGGTCGTCGTGCCCGCTCGGGATGCGCCCGCCATCCGCGAACTGATCTCATCGGCCGGCGCCACCGGGTACACCTCGGTATCGGGCGTCTCGGGAATCGGCCACCACGGCCAGCACTCGGGGGCGCTGCTCTTCAACGAGTACGACACTCTGACCATGCTCATCACGGTGCTGCCCGAGGACAAGGCCGCGGATCTCATTGACGCCGTGCGCATGCTCCTGGGCACCTCGAGCGGCGTCATGTTCGTCGCTGACACCTACGTGAGCAGGCCTGAGTACTTCCAGTGAGGGAGCCCTCGCCGTACGCGGGCGAGACCGTAGTGTTCGCGACGATGCACGGCAAGGAGCGGCTGGCGCAACCGGCGTTTGCCGAACGCCTCGGCGCGGCTGTTGTGGCACCGGAGCTGCTCGACACCGACCGGTTCGGCGCCTTTGCGGGCGACGTGCCGCGCACGCTGAGCCCTCGAGCCGCCGCGGTGACGAAAGCACGGCTCGGGCTTGAGCTCACGGGGGCGCAACTGGGGCTCGCCTCAGAGGGCACCTTCTCGTCGGTACTCGGCCTCGGGGTGGAGAACCGCGAGGTGCTGGTCTTCATCGATGATGCTCGTGGGCTCGAGCTTGTCGAGTTCTCGACGCAGAGTTCCCCCCTCCCGCCTAGCCGGAACATCCGCACCGTGGCCGACGCGGCCGACTACGCCCGGGCAATCGGGTTTCCTCGTCAAGGCGTCATCATTCGCGCCGAGCTCGGCAGCAACGTACTCACACACAAGAACATGACAACCGAGGCTGCGCTAATCGACGCGGTAGAGCGCGGCCTCGTCGACGGGATGTCGGTCGCAATACTCCCCGACTACCGAGCCCACCGCTCACCCTCCCGAGCCGAGCACATCCGGTCGCTGTGCGAGCGCATGGCCGCTCGCCTCGCCACCCCGTGCCCCAACTGCTCCGCACCGGGGTTCGGCCTCGTCGACGTAGAACGAGGTCTCCCGTGCTCACTGTGCGGGTCGCTCACCGACACCATCGCCGCCTACGTTCGCGGATGCGGAGCCTGCGATTACCGAGAGCGTCGCCCCGGAGAGTTCACGGCAGCCGACCCGTCACTGTGCGACTGGTGCAATCCCTAACGCCGTCCCGAAAAGAAACTTCGCCAACCTGCATCCAAACCGCCCCCTCAGCAGGACGTACTCCATGACAGGCGAAGTCCGCCTGCTCCCAAGGAGGACATCATGCGGTACAAGATTCTCTCCGGCCTCGCGGTCGGACTTCTCGCCACGGTCGGCGTTGCCGCGCCCGCCCAGGCGATCTCGGCGTCGAGCTCTGACGTCTACGTCGTGCACGGCATCCCCGGAGTGGTGGTGGATGTTTATGTGAATGACGCCCTCACGCTCGAGGACTTCACCTTCGGTGCAGCCGGCGTTGCCGGGCCGCTTGACTTGGCCCAGGGCGACTACAAGATTCAGGTAGTCCCTGCAGGCGGAGACCCCGCGACGGACTCGGTGATCGACGTTGCCGCAGCGGCCGTGCCAGCCAACAAGAGCGTCTCTCTGGTTGCCCAGTACGACGCGGCCGGTGACTACAAGCTCGGCGTCTACGTGAACGACATCTCGACGATCGCCGCAGGGCAGGGCCGCGTGACCGTGCGTCACGCCGCAGAGGCCGGCGCGGTCGCGGTAGTGGTCAACGGGGCGAACCCGTTCGGCGCTGACTTCGAGAATGGCGCCGAGTTCAAGGCCGACCTCCCGGTGGGCGACTACACGGCTGGCGTTGCTGGCCCCGGAACTACGACTCCGATCATCATCCCGACGTCGGGTACCGCCGCGCCGATCACTGTTGCTGAGGGTGTCAACTTGATCGTCTACGCGGTCGGCACGGGCGAGGACCTTCAGCTCATTACCCAGTCGATCTCCGGCTTGCACTCCAACCCGGGTGGCGTCAACACCGGTAGCGCCGGCCTCGCGGCCGACAACAGCCCGACGGTCATCGGTCTGAGCATCGCGGCAGCGCTCGCGCTGCTCATGGCTGCCGGGTTTGCCGGCGCTCGCGTACGCTCCGCTCGCGCGACCAATTAGTCACCGAACAGAAATCCGAGAAGGAGCATCATGACGATTCGATACATCATTGCCGCCGCCACGGTGCTCCTTCTGGTGGGCTGCACGGCCACCCCGGTCGTGCAGCCCATCCCCGAGCGCACGAAGGCCGAAGTCTCAACCTCGGTACCGGAGATTCCGCGATCGAGCGCGCTGCTCTCCACGCCCCGTCCTGCAATGCCTCCCGTCGCCGTGGATATTCCGGCGGCCGGTATCGCAGTTCCCGTGTCTCCCATGGGCATCCGCGATGACGGACTCATGGACATCCCTGAGAACGTCGCGATCGCCGGCTGGTACAGCTACGGATCTGACCCGTTCAGCGAGACAGGCACTACCGTGATCGCCGCCCATGTCGACTCGCTTGAGTACGGACTCGGGCCCTTCGCCAAGCTCAAGAGCCTTGACGCAGGCTCGGAGATCATCGTCGCGGTAGCTGACGGGTCATCCATGACCTATCGGGTCGAGTCCATCACCAACTACCCGAAGGCTGCGCTGCCGGTTGCGGACCTCTTCGATCGTGCCGGTGACCGGCGCCTCGCGCTCATCACCTGCGGTGGGCAGTTCGACTACAGCACCCGTACCTACAGCGACAACGTCGTTGTGATTGCCCGACCAGTGGCATCCTGAGAGTAGTCATGCCCGAACTCGACGACGACCGCATCGCCCGCGACTTCGCGGGCGGAGTCGATCGCGCCTTGGAGGGGGCGTACCGCCGATGGTCGCCCCTCGTCTACACCCTCGCTGTGCGCTCGCTCGGCGACATCGGTGATGCCGAGGATGTCACGCAGAAGACCTTCGTCTCCGCGTGGACCGGCCGGTCGAGCTTCGACCCGTCGCGGGCGCGGCTTTCGGCATGGCTGGTCGGCATCGCCAAGAACAAGATTGCCGACACGCACGACGCTCGGGCGCGCATCCGTCGATTACAGGAGCAACTGGCCGCAGTGACAGTCGAAGGCGATTGGATGACCGAACCGGTCGACCTCGCAGATACCCTGCTGATCGCCGATGAGATCGCACAGCTCGAACCCGACGCCCAGAAGGTGATTCGTCTCGCGTTCTACGACGACCTGACCCACAGCGAAATCTCGACCCGCCTCGGGCTACCCTTGGGCACGGTCAAGAGCCATATCCGCCGCAGCCTGCAACGGATGCGCACCCGATTGGAGGTGACCCATGCGACACGTCGATCCTGACATTCTCGCTCTGCTCGCCCTAGGCGAGAACGCGGGAGAGGCGGCGGATCGCGACCACCTCGCGGACTGCGCCCGATGCCGCTCCGAACTCGAGAACCTGGCACACGCTGCTCTTGTCGGCCGATCGACCCTCGATGCGGGTGAATTGCTCGAACCCGATCCCCGGGTATGGAGGGCAATCACGAACGAGCTGTCCACCGCCGAACCCGCACCCGTTGTGCAGTTGCGCCCGCGGCGCTGGCGTGCGCCACTCGCGGCCGCTGCCGCAGCGGTCGTGCTGGTCGCCGGCGGGGGTCTGACGCTCTGGGCACTGCAGCCGACCCCCGCCACCGTGCTTGCCTCGGCCACTCTCGACCCCTTCCCTGACTGGGTCGGCGCGACCGGCGCTGCCGTCGTCGAGGAGACGTCCGGCGGTGCGCGATTCGTGGAAGTCACCTTCCAGGCACCCGCGACCGACGGCGGCTTCCGCGAGGTTTGGCTGATCAGCTCCGACTCGTCACAACTCGTGAGCCTCGGAGTCGTGCGCGGCGAGACGGGGCGCTTCACGATCCCCGACGGTCTGGATCTGACTCGCTACGACCTCGTCGACATCTCGGAAGAGCCGATCGACGGCAATCCCTCACACTCGGGCGATTCGATTCTGCGCGGGCGGTTGCAGCAGGCGTGAGGCGATCGGCGGCGACCTAGCCGAGCAGCGACTTCATCTGGTCGGCGATCAGTAGGGTGGCACGTCGCGGGTTGAGGCGCGCAAAGCGGTCCATGAACTTCGCGTCACCTCCGATGACAACCCGGAAGCTCCCCTTCTCGACGCCCTGAATGATCTGGCGGGCGGCATCCGGAGCGGTCGTCGTCTTGGGTTGCTTCTTGGAACCCATGGCGGCCAGGAGCTTCGCGGTATCAACACCCGAGTTCTCGGTGATGTTGGTCGCGACGCCGCCGGGGAAGACCACGGTCACGGCGAGACTCGTGCCCTGCGACTCGGCGTAAAGGGCCTCGGTAAAGAGCTTCACTGCGGCCTTGCTCGCGCCATACGCCGCCTGGCCGGGAACGGGCAGGAACCCACCCATGCTCGAGACATTCAGCAGAGCCGACTCAGGCCGGGCGAGCAGCAGCGGCAGGAACGCCTTGCACACATTCACCACGCCCCAGAAGTTGACGTTCATCACCCGCTCGATCACGTCGTAGTCAAGCTCGTTGATCTTCACAAACGGCTGGATGATGCCCGCCACGTTGAGCACGCCATCTACCTGACCGTGCGCTTTGGTGGCAGCATCGGGGAGGGCGAGCACGGCCTTGCGATCGGTGACATCGAGCGGATGCGTCGTCAGACGCCCGTCGGACGCCCCGGCCAGTTGCGCCGTCTCGGCAAGCCCGGCCTCGTTGAGATCGACGGCGGCTACGCGTGCGCCCCGCGCGAGGAGACCCAGCACCACTTCGCGGCCGATGCCGTTTCCTCCGCCGGTGACGACGAACGTCTTGTCGGTGATCTGCATGATGGATCCTTTCGTTGCGGTGATACGTGCACAGGCTACGCGTGGGCGGATCGCACGCGAAGGGCCGAAAGACCCGCTGCGGCTACCGCAGGAACTGGCCCGGACCGCCTGACCGCTACTGCTGGATGCGCGCGCGCACCTCGCGCGCAACTGTGCGTAGCGCCGTGGAGAACTGCTCCAACTGCTTCGGACTGAGCGCCGACGTGGATGCCGCAACCATGTCGTTGAAGTCGCGGTGGATCTGCTTCATCTGCTCATGACCGTTCGGCGACAGTGTGAGGTACAGACTGCGCCGATCGTCGGGGTGATCGACGCGCGTGAGCAGATCGGCGTCGACTAGCGAGCGTGCGATCGCGGTGACCGCGCCCGTCGTCATGCCCAGGTAAGCGGCCAGATCCTTGGGCGTGATGCTCACGACCTGAGCCACGTGGAACAGGGCGCGCAACTCGGTTGCCGTCAGGCCGGCATCCTCAGCGATCTTGCGGCGGTTGGCTTCGAGGGCGCTGACGAACTCGGTCGCTGCGGCGGGAAACCCACTGAGGGTGTGCGCCATCGTGGTCTCCGGGTTCATGGTGTTTGAGCCTACCTGCCGTGGTTGATGGATAACTGAGAAATTCACTTAGTATTTCGTTGACTTAGAGAGTAAGCTATGTCTCGGCCGCCGATTCGGGGGCCGTCACCAACCCGTTGGAGAACCTCGTGATTCCAGATACTCTGTCCGCTGGACAGTTCAACACCGTGTACAACTTCCTCTCGCTCGTCATCGCATCGCAGCTGTTCGCCGCACTGTTCATGCTGATCGCTCTGCCGCGCATCCTTCCCCGATACCGGCAGGCGATCACGATTGCGATCATCGTGTGTGGCATCGCTGCGTACCACTACTTCCGCATTTTCGACTCGTTCAAGGCCGCGTTCGTTACCGACGCCGTCGGCGGCACCGGCGACTACACCCAAGCGGTGGGTGAGGGCTTCAACGAGGGATACCGGTACGTGGACTGGTTCCTGACCGTCCCGTTGCTGCTCGTTGAGCTCATCGCCGTTCTGGCCCTGACCCGCTCAGTGTCGAGCAAGCTCATCCTGCAGCTCGTGCCCGCTGCTGCCCTCATGATCGCGCTCGGCTACCCGGGTGAGATCAGCGGCGACAACGGCATCCGCGGCATCTTCGGCTTGCTGTCGACCATCCCGTTCCTGTTCATCCTGTACGTGCTCTTCGTGCAGCTGAGCAAGTCGCTTGAGCGGCAGCCGGTGAGCGTGCGCAAGACCCTGTCGCGCCTGCGCTACCTGCTCCTGCTGAGCTGGGGTGTCTACCCGATCGCGTACCTGCTCCCGCTGCTCAACATCGCGGGATCCGATGCGTGGGTCTTCAAGCAGGTCGGCTACTCGGTCGCTGACATCCTCGCCAAGGCGGTCTACGGGCTCATCATCTTCTATGTCGCCCGCAGGAAGTCGATGGAAGAGGACCCCGCCTTCGCCGCGATTGAGGAATCGCTCGAGGACGCACCAGCCCCCGCACAGCGGTAGCTGTCGGGCCCAGAGGGCGGGAACCAATGAAATCGGCTCCCGGTTCCCGCCCTCTTCGTCTTGCAACGCCGAGGTCCCACCGGGCCTCGGCGTTCTGCATTGGGGCTACAGCTCGTTGCCGCTCACCGAGAACGTGTCACACGCGTTTGGACCACCGTTGTTCCCGGCCGTGAACCACCGCTGGCGCATCTCGCTTGAGCCGTGGGTCCACGTCTCGGGAGTGACCTGACCCTGCGTGGCCTCCTGGATGCGATCGTCGCCCACCGCCGCTGCGGCGCTCAGGGCATCCGCAACCTGGGAGTCGGTCACGGGCTCGAGGAACGTGACCCCGGTGCTGTCCTTGATCGTGGATGCCGCGCCGACCCACGCGCCCGCGAAGCAGTCAGCCTGCACCTCGAGTCGCACACCGTCAGAGCCTGGACCGGTGTTCTGCATGTCGAGTCCGTTCATGGCGCCAACCAGATTCTGGATGTGGTGCCCCCACTCATGGGCAACGACATACATCTGAGCGAGCGAACCTCCACTGGCCCCGAACCGGGACGTGAGCTCGTCGTAGAACGCCGTGTCGAGGTAGATGGTCTGGTCGCTGGGGCAGTAGAAGGGTCCGACCGCGCTGGTCGCACCGCCACAGCCGGTGTTCGTGGCATCCGTGAACAGAACGATGTTGGTCGAGGTGTACCCGTCGACCTGACTGGCCCAGTAGGTGTCGAGCGAGTCGGCCGCGCCCGCCATGCGGCAATCGATGCTGTCGTTCGCGGCAGCGCCTGTCGTGCACTCGGTGAGCGCTGAGCCCTGCTCCTGTGCGGGCTGACCGGCTCCCGCGAGCCCCGTGAGGTCGACGCCCAATACCTGCGACAGCACGAAAAGTCCGATGAGCAGTAGGCCACCACCGCCGCCGACCGCGATACCTGTGTTGCGCCCTCGGCGGCTCACGCGACTCGGGTCGATGTTGGCGTTGTCGTTGAACGTCATGAGTAGACGCTACGCCAGTCCGAGCTCCGCCAAATAGGCGGTTGACACTGTTGGACCATGGGTCGGGCGTTCGAGCACCGTGATCGTGTCGCCCGCCCGAATCGTGCCCGGGGTAACGATGCGCAGGTAAGCGCCCGGGCGTGCATCCTCGGTAAATCGCTTGAGCCAGCCCTTCTCGCCCACCCAGCCTCGGAACGTGCTGCACGGCAGGCGCGGGTACGTCACCTGCACCACGACGGTGTCGCTGATGCGCCAGGTCTCGCCGATCAGGGCGCCATTGACGTCGAGCCCAGTGGTCGTGAGGTTCTCACCGAAGAAACCGTTCGGGATGTCGCGACCGAGCCTCACCTGCCAGCGGTCGAGATCCTCGCGCTGGAAGACGTAGAGCGCCTGATCGTCACCACCGTGATGCCGGGAGTCGCCGATGAAGTCGCCGACCACGCCGCTGCCGACTCCGCCTTGCTTGGGGCCGGGGGCCCGCACCTCGACGGGTCCGACGTGCGGGTGTTTGTCGATGCCCGTCGCCACCGTCTGCTTGTAGGGGTTGGGGGCGGGTACCCCGATGTTGATGGAATCCAGTCGCGCAACCATCCGCGGAACCTCCCCCACTTGACTGTTCGCAACATCGTCTGGCTTTCGACCTTGTAAGTTGTTAGACAGCCTAGCAATTCGGCGAGGCGTCGATCCGTTTCAGCGGTCGGGAGTGCCATGCGTGAGTCGAGAGATGTCATCCGCCAGGTCACGGTCGCGGCGAGCGCGGTGTTCGCGCTCATCGGCGCGTTCGTCGGTTCAGGCGCCGCCGGTGGCACCCCGATCCAGAACGCCGCGGGTAGAGCCCTCGCGGCCGACGCAACGCTCATCGCGCCCGCCACTCCGGCCTTCTCGGTGTGGTCGGTGATCTACCTGGGGCTCATCGTCTACGCGGTCTGGCAGTTGCTGCCCGCCCAGTCGAGCGCCGAGCGGCACCGTCGCCTCGGGTACTGGATCGCGGCATCTCTCGTGCTCAACGCCTTCTGGATTCTCAGCATCCAGTACGACCTGCTGCCGCTGAGCGTGCCGATCATCGTCGTGCTGCTCGCCGTGCTCGTGCAGGCGTTCCTGCAGGCGATCGCCTATCCGCCGACCTCCGTCGCCGACGGCATCATCACGGATGCCACGATCGGCCTCTACCTCGGCTGGGTCTGTGTCGCGACCGCCGCCAACGTGACAGCGTTGCTCGTCGCGAGCGGATTCACCGGCTGGGGTCTGCCGCCGGAACTCTGGTCGGTCGTGGTGGTCATCGTCGCCGGCGCGGTCGGCGTGGCGCTCGCAATCGTCAGCCGTGGGCGGATCTCGCCCGCACTCACCCTCGGGTGGGGGCTCGGTTGGGTCGCTGTGGGGCGCCTCGGCGGCGAGCCCGCATCGTTGGCTACTGGGATCACCGCAGTGCTCGCCGCCGTTGTCGTGCTAATCGCGCCCATCGCCATCCGTCTCTCCCGCTCTGACCGTCGAAAGGCACAACCCGCGTGACCACCCCCGACTCCACGTCCGGTACCGCCGAGACCGCTCCCGACCGTCGCCGCTGGGCGGGGCTGATCTTCGTCAGCGTCGCTGTCGCGCTCATCATCGTCGACTCAACGATCGTCAACGTTGCGGTGCCCTCGATCGTCGCCGACCTCGGCATCACGTCCACGCAGGTGCAGTGGGTGCAGGAGAGCTACACCCTCGTCTTCGCATCGCTACTACTTGTGTTCGGCACGCTTGCGGACCGTTACGGGCGGCGCCTCATCGTGCTGCTGGGCGTGGCCATCTTTGCTGCGGCATCCGTGTTTGCGGCGCTCGCAGGCAGCGGGGAATTGCTGATTGCCTCGCGGCTAGTTCAGGGCGTGGGTGGGGCGATGATCCTCACGGCATCGCTCTCGATCATCAACGCGACCTTCCGGGGGCGGGAGCGCGCGATCGCTTTCGCCGTCTGGGGCTCGACCATTGGCGGCATGGCGGCGGTCGGCCCGCTGCTCGGCGGCTGGCTCACCACCTACTTCTCGTGGCGCTGGGCGTTCGGCATCAACGTTCCGCTCGGCGTCGTCATCATCGTGGGCGTCCTGTTCACCGTGCTCGAGTCGCGCGAGGTGGGAGTGCCTCGCCGGGTCGACATCGTCGGTGCTGTGCTCTCGATCGCGCTGTTCGGCACTCTCGTGTTCGGCCTCATCGAGGGCCGCGCCTACGGCTGGTGGCTGAGCAACAAGCCACCGGAGTTCTGGACCCTCGACATCTCGCCGATCCCGTTCGTGTTCGCGGTGACGCTTCTCGCGCTGGTCGCCTTCATCGCGTGGGGCATGCACCGTGAGAAGCAGGGCCGCTCGACAATGCTCGCCTTCGGACTGCTGCGCATCCCGTCGTTCCGCAACGGCAACATCGCGGCGCTGATCGTGTCGCTCGGCGAGTTCGGGATCATCCTGTCGCTGCCCCTGTGGCTGCAGAATGTGCTCGGTTATGACGCCCTTCAGGCCGGGTTCATCATTCTCGCGCTCGCGATCGGATCATTCGTCGCTAGCGGGTTCGCCGGTGCCTTCGGCAACAGGGTCTCGCCCGTCACGATCGTGCGCGTCGGAATTCTCGCGGAGATCCTCGGCGTCGTCATCGTCGCCCTCAACATCACGCCCACCGCCGAGTGGTGGCAGATCGTTCCCGGCATCTTCGTCTACGGATTTGGAGTCGGTCTCGCGACCGCGCAACTCACCAGTGTCGTGCTCAAGGATGTGCCGCTCGACCAGTCCGGTCAGGGCTCGGGAACGCAGAGCACGGCCCGCCAGGTCGGCTCGGCCCTCGGCATCGCGATTCTCGGGACCGTGCTCTTCACGAGCCTCGGGGCCGGACTTCAGTCCAAGCTCGAAGCGCGGCCCGAGATTCCGGCGGCGGCCACACAGATCGTCGACGCGGTCGTCGATTCGGCGGGCGGCGCCATCCCCGGCCTTGATGCCCAGTCAGCGGATGTCGCGGCCGACGCACGCCAAGCCTTCAGCGACGCGACGCAGCTCGGTGCCTTCACGGCGGCGGGATTTCTCGCACTCGGGTTCCTTGCGACGCTGAGGCTCACCGGCAGCGGCCGTCGCGAGGAGCACCTCGAGAAGTAGCGGGGTTTAGTTTCCGCGAGTCGGGGCAAATGGTTGGTTGCGGCGTTCCCCGAGCAACCAATTGCACCGACTCGGCGGTGTCAACGCCTCAGCGGGCCTTGACGGCCTTCGGCGGTGCCTTCTCGAGCGTCGGCGCGGTGCCTGACTCGCGCTGGAGTCGGTAGTACTCCATCGCTTCGTCTTGACGCTCCTTCTCCGCGCCGAGGGCGATCGGCGCCCCGATGTGCTCCGGGGTGAACTCGAAGGCGGCGACCAGGGGCAACGCGTGCTCGCGCAGACGCGGCAGGAGTCGGTCATCGATGTAGCTCGTGATCGACTGGGCGCGCTGCGTCGAGATGCGGCCGTGGATGAGGTACCACGCAGCGTTCTTCTCGATCAGGCCGAGTCCGAACAGGTCGCGCAGCCAGGTGAGCACCTGGCGGGTTCCGTCGTGTTCGATCTTCTCGACGGCCGCGGTGAATGCCTCCCACTGGAGCAGTTCGCCGTGGGCGCGCGCGGCCTCGATAAGGGCGTTCTGGTTGTTGTTGAACAACTGCGCCGCCTCCATCTTCGGCAGCTTGCTCGCCGGACGCAGACGCGCGGCGATCTCGGCGACCATGGTCTGCACCCGGTCGGTGAGCAGCTGGCGCTGCGAGTCGGTGTCGCGAATGTATCCCACGCTGCGCGCAGTGGAGCCCCAGTCGACGATGGACTGGCCGAGTCGGCGCAGGCCGGTGCGATTGATCGCGGCATCCCCTACCTGCTCGGCCACGAAGGCCGCCATCGCGCCGGCGTCGGCGGTTGCGAACTTGCGCGAGTAGTCGGTGAGCAGGCGCTTGGCGACCAGCTGCAGGAGCACGTTGTTGTCACCCTCGAAGGTCGCATAGACATCAAGATCGGCGCGCAGGCTCGTGAGTCGGTTCTCGACGAGGAACCCGTTGCCGCCACACGCCTCGCGAGCCTCCTGCAGAATGTCGAGCGCGCCCCAGGTGCTGAGCGGCTTGAGCGCCGCCGCGAGAGTCTCGAGGTCCTGACGGTCGGCATCGGTGTCGTGGGCGCCCGAGAAGACGTCGTCGAACTTCTCGAGGAAGACGTCGTGGGCGAACGACATTGCGTAGGTCTGAGCCAAACGGGGCAGGAGGCGACGCTGGTGGCGCTGGTAGTCGAGGATGACCTCCTCCTCCGTGTCGCTGGCCGCGGTGAACTGGCGGCGCTGCGATCCGTAGGAGAGCGCGATCGTCATGGCGAGCTTGCTCACCACGACCGCAGCACCGTCGAGGGAAACCCGGCCCTGCACGAGCGTGCCGAGCATCGTGAAGAAGCGCCGCCCTGGGCTCGCGATCGGTGAACTGTAGGTGCCATCCTCGGCCACGTCGCCGTACTTGTTGAGGAGATTCGTGCGCGGTACGCGCACGTCGGTGAAGTGCAGGCGACCGTTGTCGATGCCGTTCAGGCCGCCCTTGAGGCCGTCATCCACGCCGCCGATTCCGGGCAGGAAATTCCTCTTCTTGTCGCGGATCGGCACGTAGAACGCGTGCACTCCGTGGTTGACGCCCTTCGTGATGAGCTGGGCGAAGACGACAGCGGCCTCCCCGTGCAAGGCGGCGTTTCCGAGGTAGTCCTTCCACGCGGCGCGGAACGGGGTGTTGATGACGAACTCGCGGGTTGCCTCGTCGTAGGTCGCCGTGGTGCCGACGGCCGAGACATCCGACCCGTGGCCCGTCTCTGTCATCGCGAAGGCGCCGGGAATCTCGAGAGTCATGATGCCGGGCAGCCACTTCAGGTGATGCTCGTCGGTGCCGAGATGCATGACCGCCGAGCCGAACAGGCCCCACTGCACGCCCGCCTTGATCTGGAGCGAAGGATCAGCCAGCACGAGTTCCTCGAACTGCGCGATGTTGCCACCGGCATCCTCGAACCCGCCGACCGACTTGGGGAACGCCTTGTGCACGGCACCCTCTTTGACCAAGAGGCCGAGTTGGTCGAACACGCGGGCGCGGTGCTCGGCAGTCGTCAGACCCTCGACGCGCTTCATCTCCGGGCGCGCGGCCACGGCCCGGGACTGGCGGCGC
The DNA here is from genome assembly GCA_046155245.1 of Rhodoglobus sp. Lineage (GTDB taxonomy): Bacteria > Actinomycetota > Actinomycetes > Actinomycetales > Microbacteriaceae > Rhodoglobus. The sequence goes on from JBJXDR010000095.1 coordinate 20,720, forward strand.
ACGTCGGCCCAACGACCCATGAGTTGCTGGCCGAGCGCCACCACGTCAACCACCGGCGTCGCCGGCTGGGTTGCGGGGGCTCGGGTCGCGCGGTCAATCGTCTGGCTCATGAGGCAACGGTACGGCGGGTCGATTGCTGGCGCGATTTGTCCGTTGCAAGCCACCAAAGGGCACGCGCGCGCCGCGCCCGCACGTTGGCGGTTTCGTGCAACCAGCCGGAATTAGCTTGTGGGAATCGCGCGCTAGGGAATCACTCCGCGCCGACCACCTCGAGCAGCGACTCCCCGTACTGCTCGAGCTTCTTCTCGCCGACGCCTGAGATGCCACCGAGCTCGGCGAGCGTGGACGGACGGGTCAGCGCGATTCCGCGGAGCGTGGCATCCCCGAAGACGATATAGGCGGGAACGCCTTGCTCGCGCGCCTGCTCCGCGCGCCACGAGCGCAGGCGCTCGAACAGCGGAACGGCCTCGCCGGGCAGGTCGGCGGCAACGGCTCGCTTGGCGGCCTTCGATCGCTTGGGCTGCTCCTTGCGCAACATGACCTTGCGCGACCCGGAGAGAACCGTCGCGGACGCCTCGGTAAGCGCGAGGATGCCGTACTCACCCTGCACCGCGAGGAGGCCCTGCGCGAGAAGCTGACGCACGACGCCGCGCCACTCCTGATCGCTCAGCTCCTGGCCCAGCCCGAAGGTCGACAACGAGTCGTGGCCGTGCTGGGCGACCCGATCGTTGGACTTGCCGAGCAGAATGTCGATGAGGTGCCCTGCGCCGAACCGCTGATTGTGCTCGCGCTGGAGCCGAACGACAGTCGACAGCAGCTTCTGGGCCACGATCGTGCCATCCCAGGTTTCGGGCGGCGACAGACAGGTGTCGCAGTTGCCGCACGCTGTGGAGTCCTGCCCGAAGTACCCGAGCAGCTGCACTCGGCGGCACTCGATCGTCTCGCAGAGCGCGAGCATCGCATCCAGATGGGCGGTGAGGTTGCGGCGGTGGGCGAGGTCGCCCTCGCTCTGGTCGATCATGCGGCGTTGCTGCACGACATCCTGCAAGCCGTAGGCGAGCCACGCGGTCGCGGGCAGCCCGTCGCGGCCCGCGCGGCCAGTCTCCTGGTAGTAGCCCTCAACCGACTTGGGCAGGTCGAGGTGTGCGACGAATCGCACATCGGGCTTGTCGATACCCATGCCGAAGGCGATCGTCGCAACCATCACCATGCCGTCCTCCCGCAGGAACCGGCTCTGGTTGCTCGCCCTCACCCGAGAGTCGAGACCGGCGTGATACGGAAGGGCGGGAATGCCGTTTTCGACCAGAAAGTCCGCGGCCTTCTCGACGGATGCCCGCGACAGGCAGTACACGATGCCCGCGTCGCCCGCGTGCTCGCTGCGCAGCAGCGCGAGCAACTGCTGCAGCGGCTGCTGCTTGCCTTCGATGCGGTACTGGATGTTCGGCCGGTCGAAGCTCGACACAAACTGCCGCGCGGCTCTGAGGTCGAGCCGCTGCGCGATCTCCGCGCGGGTCGCCGCAGTGGCCGTTGCGGTCAGCGCGATGCGGGGAACCTTCGGCCACCGCTCGTGAAGCATCGACAGCTGCAGATAGTCGGGCCTGAAGTCGTGCCCCCACTGCGAGACACAGTGAGCCTCGTCAATCGCGAAGAGCGCGATCGTGCCGCGGTCGAGCAGATCTGCGGTGGATGCCACGCGCAGCCGCTCCGGCGCGAGGTACAGCAGATCCAGCTCTCCAGCGATGAACGCCCGCTCGACGCTCGCGCGTTCCTCGGGGCCCTGTGTGGAGTTGAGGAAAGCCGCACGCGCCCCTACTGCGGCCAGGGCATCCACCTGGTCCTGCATTAGCGCGATCAAGGGCGAGATCACGACGCCGGTGCCCTCTCGCACAAGCGCGGGGATTTGGTAGCACAGCGACTTGCCGCCACCGGTCGGCATGAGCACGAGCGCGTCGCCACCGTCGATCACGGTCTGGATGATCTCCGCCTGCTGGCCGCGGAAGCTCGAGTACCCGAACGTCTTCTCAAGCACACTGAGCTGGTCAGTCCCGCCGGGGGCAGAGGTCATTCCGCGAGTTTAGGCGAGACGGCCGACGGGCCGGCCGGAGGTGAACGATCAGGGCAGATCGAGCATCACGATACGACCGGTCGGTTCACGGGCGGCGAGCTCCTCGTCGGCACTCGCGACGGCGATCGCGATGCGAGCACCCCCGGGTTCGACTGCACAGTCGTAGCACGCGAGGTCGCCGGCAGCCGGCCCGTCGATGATGGGTGCTGGGGAATACGCCAGGCGCTGCGGGCCGCGGCCCGACGGGTCAACCGCAATCACCCCGCGAGCGAAGGCGAGTGCCACGAAGATCTCGCCGCTCGCCGCGACGGAGAGACCATCCGGGCCCGAGCCCGGCGCGAGTTCGCACAGGACAATAGCGTCGTCGCCAGGTTCACCGAGCACGGAGAGTCGGTCCGCGAAGGTCTCGGCAACCACGAGTCGGCCGCCGGCATCTCGCTCGCAGCCGTTGGGAAAGACGAAGCGGCTCGATGTTGCCTCGACTGTGCCGTCCGCGGCGACGCGCACGAGCGCCGACGGTCGAGGCGGTTCCGCGTCGGGGTCGAATCCGTAGCTGCCCACCCATGCTGTGCCGTCCGCATCGACGTGCATGTCGTTCGCGGGGTAGTCGAAGTGTTCGCTCAGCTCGGCATGCACCGAGAGTGCACCGTCCCGCAGGGCCATGACGCGCCGCTGGAGGCAATCGACGACGAGCAGCGCACCCGCACCGCGCGGATCGTGCTCGGCCGGTAGCCAGCCGAGTCCGCCGGGCATTTCGGGGCATCCGGATGCCCGGTCGATGACGGTCTGCGCTTCATCGCCGGGCGTCCAGCGCACAACCCTCGAGGCGAACATGTCGCTGAACCACAGCGAGCCCTCGTGCCAGCGCAGCGCCTCCGGAAAGTACAGGCCGTCAAGTTCTGTCGTCATGCGGATGCCTCAGAAGGTGCTGGTCAAACCACCGTCGACGACGATGGTCTGGCCGGTGACGTAGGTGTTCGATCGGTCGGTGAGGAACGCGACCGCGGGCGCTATCTCGTTCGGGAGCGCACCGCGGCCGAGGGGCAGACGCCCCGAGTCGATGTAGTCCGCCCGGAATTGCTCGGTGTCCGTCTCATCCGTGCCGTCGTCGAGCAAGCTCATGCGGGTGCGCACGAACCCGGGCGCAACTGTGTTGGCCAGCACACCGTGCCGCGCAAGATCGAGCGCCACCGATCGCGTCGCGGCCTCAACACCCGCCTTCGCTACGTCGTAGGCGAGGGATGTCGGCTGAGCAAATCGGGCGTGCACACTGCTGATATTGACGATGCGCCCGAAGCCGCGCTCGACCATGCCCGGCGTTGCCAGTCGCATCAGGTCCAGGGGAGCGTCGAGGTTTACGGCCCACAGTGCCCGCCACTCGTCGAGCGCTGAGTTCTGAATGCCGCCCGCTCGGTAGATTCCCGCGACGTTGACGACCACGTCGATGCCCCCGAGCTTCTGGATCGCCTCGCCGACGGCGCGGTCGCGGTCGACCGAGTCGGCAAGATCGGCGAGGATGACACCCTCCCCGGGTTCCCGATCGATCCCGACCACAAGGTCTCCGCGTTGCCGGAGGGCCGCTGCGACGGCGGCCCCGATTCCGTTGGCCGCGCCGGTGACGAGGGTGCGAAGCGGGTCAGTTGCGGTCACTGTTCCTCCTGTTGTTCAGGCATGAAGTCTCGTCTCAGCCACTCGACCGAGAGTTCCACCGACCACGTGAGCGAATCGCCGGCCGCAAGCGAGATCGTGCCTTCGGGCAAGGCCGTGCCCAGCCCGTGGGCCGCGGACGTCGGCTCGACCCCCAGCGCGATCACCGAACGATTCCACGGCGGCTCGGCGGACTGCGCAAGCTCCTCCCACAGGAGCGCGTGCGAAAGTCCGACCCACGAGACGGCCGCAGATACGTGCGGGCCATCGATCCGGATGACTCCGGGTTCGACATCCATCACGGCAGCGACCCGCGCGGGCGTGTTGCTACCCACTCGAGACCACCGGTCGAGGGCTTGCCCAGGCCACGCCCGGGGATCCCCGTCGGGGCGTCCCAAGTAGCTCAGGGGGGCCAGCCGAACTGCCGCGGGAGGCGTGAGCCAGAGGTCTGCGCTCCCGTCGACGACCGGTGCGAGCAGCTCGCCGCCGAGAATGAGGTGCTCGGCGACAACCACTGGCCGGGTCAC